>CAMAYC010000067.1 GCA_945862125.1 Reyranella massiliensis 521 | reverse complement strand
TCCCACGTGCACTTCACGTCCTTGGACGAGAAGGGCTTGCCGTCGTGCCACTTCACGCCGCTGCGCAGCTTGAAGGTGAGCTTGGTCTTGTTGTCGTTCCACGACCAGCTTTCCGCGAGATCGGGCACGATCTTGTCGGGGCTATTGGTCTTCTCCTTTGGGTCGAACATCACGAGGTTGTTGAACACGGACATGAACGGCATGTTCGTCGAGATGGTCGCTTCCTCGTGCACCGAGGCACTCGGCGGATTGTCACGATGGGATATGCGTAGCGTGCCCCCTTGCTTCTGGGCAAAGGCGGGTGCAGACGCAGCAACGAAGGCAGCGAGGCTGCCGGCAATGAATGCCAAGCGAGTGCGCATAATATAGTCCTCCCAGACTCACGCAATAAAGGGCGCGTTATTGTTCCCCGTTGGCTGCGAAGCTAGCACATCATATGAAGCGGCCAAGCGCTAAAGCGCCGCTCTAGCTCGCCCGATCTAGCTCGGAGGCCCCTTGAGCTCGATCTGGTTGCCTTCCGGGTCGTGAAAATAGACTGACGGCCCGTTGCCTTCCGCACCGTAGCGCTCGACCGTTTCGCCGACCGATATGCCGAACGGTGCGAGCTGCCTGACGATGGCGTCACGATCGAACGGCTCCACCCGGAAGCAGAGATGGTCCATGTTGGGCGGGCCCTCGCCCCGCTCGCCGCCGATCAGATCGAGCAGTGACGCGCCGGCCCGCATCTGCACAAGAGACAATCTATCGAGCCGACGCTCGACCTTGAATCCCAAGGCCTGCTCGTAGAACCGCACCATCGCCGCGAGGTCACGCGCTCGAAGCACGACGTGGTCGATCCGTTCGACATGGAAGGTCATGGCCATTAGCTTACCTCATCCAGAAAGGCGAAAGCCACGGGAGGAAGCATGGCCATCGCGATCAATGCTGCCAAGGCGCGGCTGAAGAAGAACGAACTTTCCATCGGCATCGGCATTCGGCTCGTTCGTAACGTCGACATCGTCAAGGTCATGAAGGCGGCCGGTTTCGACTGGCTGTTCATCGATCTCGAGCACGGATCGATGTCGATCGAGACCGCCTGCGAGATCTCCGTCGCCGCCCAGGATTCCGGCATTGCCCCAATCGTGCGCGTGCCCTACGGCGAACTCGCCATGGCAACGCGCGTCCTCGACGGCGGCGCCTTGGGCATCGTGATCCCGCATGTCGATACCGCCGAGGAGGCCAAGGAAATCGCCGACCGGCTGCGCTACCCGCCGCGCGGCCATCGCTCGGTGGGAGGCGGCCAGGCACAGTTCGACTATGCGCCCATGCCGCTCGGCGAGATGACCAGGCAAAGCGACGACAACACGCTGATCACGGTGATGATCGAGACGCCCAAAGCGGTCGAGAACGCCGACGCGATTGCGGCCGTCCCCGGCATCGACTGCCTGCTCGTGGGCTCCAGCGATCTGTCGATGGAGATGGGCATTCCGGGCGAAACCGGAAGTCCCAAGGTCCAGGCCGCCGTCGACAAGGTGATCGCCGCCTGCAAGAAGCACGGCAAATGGCCGGGCATGGGCGGCGCCTACACGGAAGAGTTGCTGAAGATCTATACCGACAAGGGCATGAAGTTCCTGCTGGCCGGCAACGACCTGCCGATGCTCACGGGAGCTGCCCGCGCGCACCAGGCAAAGGTGCGCGCGTTCCAGAAGTAGCCATGTCATCCCGAGCATCGCGAGGGATCTTTAAAGAGCCCTCGCGATGCTCGGGATGACAATCAGCGTTTCCCTTCGATCTCGATCTCGATCAGGTGCGGCTTGCCGGTCTTGAAGGCAGCCGCCACAGCGGCCTTGATGTCATCGGCCTTCGACACGTAGGTGCCGGCCACGCCCATGCCCTTGGCCATGTCGACGAAGCCCATGGTCGGGCTGCCGAGGTCCATGTGCATGTAGGGCTTGTTCGACTTCACGTCGAAGCGTGCGCGATAGGCGTCGATATTGTGCTTCAGGACGCGGTATTCGCGGTTGGCCAGGATCACGAACACGATCGCGAGATCATGATGCGCCGCGGTCCATAGCGCCTGGATCGAGTACATCGACGAGCCGTCGCCCGAGAGGCAGAGCACTGGACGATCGGGCTGCGCCACCGCGACGCCGATTGCGCCCGCCAGCCCCTGTCCGATACCCCCGCCGCGGCCGCTGTAATAGTCGCCAGGTCCGGAGAAGGTGAAGGTCTTGAAGAGGTCGAGGTTGGCCGTGATCGTCTCGTCGGCCACGATCGCATCCAGGGGCGTGCCGGCGCGGATTTCGGCCATGGCGCGCGCCATCGAGGTCGGCGTACGGGCCCAGGCCTTCTCGACACGGGATTTTTGCGCCGCGGCCTCGGACTCCTTCAGGGCCTGAAGCGTCGCATTGCGCTTGCCCGCAGCCTCGGTGAAGTCCTCGTCCGCCACCGTCGCCAGCGCCATGTCGAGCGCCGCCAGCCCCGCGCCGACATCGGCCACCACACCGGCATCGAGCGCGAAATTGTAGGCCAGCCGTGACGGCGCGGCTTCAATCTGCAGCACCTTGCAGCCCGCCGGGAACGGCGAGCCCGGTGCGTACCAGACCTCCTCGAAGAACGGCCCGCCCACCATCAGCACGAGATCGTTGTCGGCGAACTGCTTGGCGACGCCCGGCGCATCGAAGGCGAGCGTACCGCGCGCCGCTGGGTGATCGGTCGGAAACGAATTCTGGCCCCGCAACCCCTCGAACCACACGGAAGCGCCCAGCTTCTCGACCAGCTTCACCAGGGTCTTGTCCGCCCCGGCTCGCGCGATGTCGTCGCCCGCCACGATGGCCGGGCTCCTGGCCGCCAACAGAAGTCTCGCCATGACGGCGATGCCGGCCGGATCGGGCCGGGTCGTGGTGAAGGAATGGCCGGGCTTGCCGGCTGGAATGGAGGTTTCCTGCTCCATGACGTTGATCGGCAGTGCCACGAACACCGGACCGGCCGGCGCCTCGTTGGCGATCTTGAAGGCGCGCTGCAGGATCGGGCCCAATTCATCGGCAGTCTGGACCTGCACGCTCCACTTGGTGACGGGCGCCGCGATGGCCACGAGGTCGCCGCCGAGCACGGGATCGCGCAGCCGCATGCGCGTGTCCTGCTGCCCCGCCGTCACCACCATCGGCGAATTGTTCTTGAGCGCGCCGTAGACCATACCGATGGCATTGCCGAGGCCGGGCGCCACATGGAGGTTCACGAAGGCCGTCTTGCCGCTGGCCTGGGCATAGAAGTTCGCGGCCCCCGTGGCCACGCCCTCGTGCAGATGGACGATGTACTTCATCTGCGGATAGTCGAGCAGCGCGTCGAGCAGCGGACTCTCGGTGGTGCCGGGATTGCCGAAGATGCGATCGACGCCATGGTTGATCAGCGTCTCGAAGAACACTTGGCGGCCGCGCATGGCATTTTCTCCCTGGGCATTTCTCGGCGGAGTAGGCCCTGCTATTGAAAGGGCCTGAAAGTGAGAAGCACGTCATGGTTGGTGTTGTCGAGGGCGATACGGGCTTGGCCGCGCTGCGGAAGATCGCCTCCCACGATCTCGCGCGGCTGAACTACCCGCCCGCCAACTGGGTGCCCGAACGCACCGGCCCCGACGGCAAGCGGGTGCTCGACGTGCTGGTCGTGGGCGCCGGCATGTGCGGCCAGACCGTGGGCTATGGCCTCTTGCGCGAAGGCATCGCCAATATCCGCGTCATCGAGCGCGAGACGCATGGCCGCGAGGGTCCGTGGAACACCACGGCGCGCATGCCGATCCTGCGCTCGCCCAAGCACCTGACCGGCCCCGACCTCGGCGTCCCCTCCCTCACCTTCCGCGCCTGGTACGAGGCGCAACATGGCGCCGAGGGCTGGGCGGCGCTCTACAAGATCGCCCGACTCGACTGGCTGCGTTACCTGCTCTGGGTACGCGAGACCGTGGGCTTGAAGGTCGAGAACGGCGTCGCCCTGCTCAAGGTCGAACCGGCGGGCGACTTTTTGCGCGCCACGCTCTCGACCGGGGAATCGGTCCACGCCCGCAAGGTCGTGATGGCGAACGGCCGCGACGGTTCGGGCGGCTTCCGCTGGCCGGCGCTGCCGTCATTCGATCATGCGGATTCGAAACGCAAGGGACTTGTCTTCCATACGCTGGAGCATATCGACTTCACCAAGCTCGCCGGCAAGCGGATCGGCATCCTGGGCGTGCTGGCCACCGCCATCGACAATGCCTGCACGGCGCTGGAGGCCGGCGCGCGCGAGGCGATCTGCTATGCCCGCCGTCCCCATCTCCCGCAGGTCAACAAATCCAAAGGCGTGTCCTTTTCCGGCTTCCAGCGCGGCCAGGGCATGCTCGACGACGACTGGCGCTGGCGCATCTACACCTACATGCTGGCCGCGGGCTCTCCACCTCCACACGAATCGGTGCTGCGCGCCCAGAAACTCAAGGGCTTCTCCTTCCGCTTCGCCGAACCGTGGCTCGACATGATCGTCGAAGCGGATGGCGTCATGGTGAAGACGGTCAAGGGTACGGAGCGCTTCGACGCGGTGCTGATCGGCACCGGCTTCGACATCGACATGTCGCGGGTCGGCGAACTCACGGACTTCACGCCCAACGTGAAACTGTGGGCCGACGTGCGCAGCGCCCGCGAGGTCAAGGCCAACGCCGAGGCGGCGCGCTATCCCTACGTCGGCCGCGGCTTCGAGCTGAAAGAGAAGGTGGCTGGCAAGACACCGCGACTGAAGGACATCCATCTGTTCAACTGGGGCAGCATCCTGAGCCAGGGCGCCCTGGCAGGCGACATCCCTGGCCTGTTCGTCGGTGCCACGCGGCTGGTTCAGGCACTCTCGCACGAGCTGTTCACGGCCGACATCGAGCGCCACGTGCAGAACATGTACGCCGTCGAAGACCCGGAACTCAGCCCTACCGATTACTTCGTGCCGCGCGACAAGCGCGCCGGCACACTCTAAGGAGACCGACATGCAGGCCGATTACGTTGTCGTGGGCGCCGGTTCCGCCGGATGCACCGTGGCCGCGCGCCTTTCCGAGACCGGCGCCTCCGTCATCCTGCTCGAGGCCGGCCCCAGCGACTGGCATCCCATGATCCACATCCCGGCCGGCATGCGCTCGCTGATCCGCAATCCCCTCGTAAACTGGAATTTCACCACCGAGCCCGAGAAAGGCACCGGTGATCGCCGCATGGAATGGCCACGCGGACGCACCTTGGGCGGCTCAAGCTCGATCAACGGCATGCTTTATGTGCGCGGCGCGCCGGCCGACTTCGACGGCTGGGCCCAGATGGGCTGCCGCGGCTGGAGTTACGACGATGTGCTGCCCTACTTCATGAAGTCCGAGGACTATATTCAGGGCGGCGATGCCACGGTGCGCGGCCAGGGCGGGCCGCTGAAGGTCGAGGATTACCGCACCATCCTGCCGCTCACCCATCGCTTCGTCGAAGCCGCGCAGCAGGCAGGCTTCCCGTTCAATCCCGACCTCAACGGCAAGACGCGCGCCGGCGTCGGCTATTCGCAGATGACGCGGCGTGGCCGCTTCCGTGGCTCCACGGCGCAAACCTACCTGCGCGAAGCGAGAAACCGTCCCAACCTCACGGTCGAGACCAATGCCCAGGCCGGCAAGCTGCTGTTCGAGGGCAAGCGCTGCGTCGGCGCGACCTTCCAGCGCAACGGCCAACTCCACGAGGTCCGCGCCAACCGCGAGGTGATTCTGAGCGGCGGCGCCATCAACTCGCCGCATCTGCTGCAGATCTCCGGCATCGGCCCCGCCCAGCACCTGCAGTCGCTCGGCATCCCTGTCACGCACGACCTGCCGGGCGTGGGCTCGAACCTGATCGACCACTACGTCATCCGCGTCGTCCACCGCGTGCACGGCGCCGAGACCGTGAATGAGATCGCCCGCTTCCCCAGGGTGCTGCCGGAAATCCTGCGCTTCTTCTTCACCGGCAAGGGCGCGCTCACCTTCGGCGTCACCACCTCGCAGGTTTTCGCCGATAGCCGCGAGGGCCTGGCTTCGCCCGACCTGCAGCTCCTGTTCACGCCCGGCAGCACCCATCCGCTGAAATTCGGCCAGCTCGACGAGCAACCCGGCATGAGCTGCGTCGTCTGCGTGGTCAAGCCCGACAGCCGCGGCACCATCATGGCGACCTCCGCCGATCCGTTCGCGCGGCCGGCGATCAAGCCGAACTACCTCACGACACATACCGACGAGCTGGCGCTGCTGAGCGGCGTGCGCCAGGTGCGGCGCGTCTTCGCCGCCCCGGCACTGGCCCGGCACAGTTCGGGCGAGATCCAGCCCGGCCCCGGCGTCACCAGCGATGCCGACCTGCTGGCCTATGCCCGCCGCGCCGGCAACACGCTCTATCACCCGGTCGGCACCTGCCGCATGGGCGAGGACCCGAGCGCCGTGGTCGACTCGCGGCTGCGCGTGCACGGCATCGACGGCCTGCGCATCATCGACGCCTCGGTGATGCCGACGCTCACCACCGGCAACACCAACGCCCCCACCATCATGATCGCCGAGAAGGGCGCGGCAATGATCCGCGAGGACGCCAGGACCTGAGGTCTTTGGGCCAGCTCGTTGTGCCACGCGCTGTTCCGCTGCCTGTACCACAAATCAAAGCCAAGCCATCGACCAGGCCCGACAATCTCCCCCTGATCGGCTGTGCCGGCCACCCGCCGCTATCGGATTTTTCCTGGCCGCGCCTGTCCGCCAAAGAAAACGCCCGGAACGGAGACCGTTCGGGCGTTGCCAGCAGTGCCTGCACAAAGGCACCGACTATGGCCAAAAATTAGCATGAAACCTGCTGAACTTGCAACTACCGCACTTCCATTGTCTGCCCGGCGGACCACAGCCATCGATCGCCGGTCTTGCCGAACACGCAGAGCGATCGATAGGTCGCGGCGACGGCTTTCCCTCCTGCCGTGAACGTGTCGTTCACTGTCATCGTCGCCACGGCAAATCCCGCAAAGGGCCGAAACTCAAGATCGCTGAAGCGCTGCTCGCTGAAAACGACTCCCCCAGGCCCGCAGAAGGTCTCGACGTAGCCCGCCTTGTCGAAGGTAGAGCCGCGGGCATTGACGTAGACGAAGCCGGGATCAATCAGTGCGGCAAGATCGCCAACGGCCCGGCGCACCAGCGCGTCCGTCTTGGCCTCCAGAACCGCTCGGATTTCGCCGGCACTTATGGATCAGTCGACCGTGGCGCCCGCTGCCTTCACCACCTCGGCCCACTTTGCACGGCCTTCCTTCACCGTCACCTTGAACTGTTCGAGGGTCTCATAGCGCGGCGTGTTGCCGAGTTCGATGAGCTTGGCCTTGACCTCGGGATCCTCGAGCGCGGTCTTGAGCGCGGCGTTCATCTTCTGGGCGATGGCGGGCGGCAGGTTCTTCGGCCCGAAGATGGCGAACCAGGTGTAGCTCTCGTAGCCCGGCAGGCCCGCCTCGGCGATGGTCGGCAGATCGGGCATGGCAGCGACGCGCTTGGGCGTCGTCACGCCAAGCAATCGCACCTTGCCCGCCTTGGCGTGCGGCAGCATCGCCTGCAGGAGCGGGAAGCTGCAGCAGGTCTCGCCCTTGATCAGCGAGTTGGTGGCATCCGGCCCGCCCTTGTAGGGCACGTGCACCATGTCGAGGCCAGCCTGCTTGTTGAAGGCGGCGAAAGCGAGGTGCGTGCCCGTGCCGTTACCGGTCGAGCCGTAGCTGTACTTCCCGGGGGCGGCCTTCACCTTGGCGATGAAGTCCTTCACGTCCTTGGCGTCGATCACAGAAGGATTGATGGCGAGTACGTTCGGGATGTCGGCGAGCGTGGTGATCGGGGTGAAGTCCGCCTCGACGTCGAACGACAGCTTCGTGTAGAGCGCGGGATTGATACCGTGCGTCGCGGCCGTGCCGAGCAGGAAGGTGTAGCCGTCGGGCGCCGCGCGGGCCACGACCTCGGACGCGACGTTGCCGCCCGCGCCGGCCTTGTAGTCGATCACCAGACGCTGACCGAGCGTCTTCTCGAGCGAGGGCTGGAGGATACGCGCCACCACGTCGACGCCCGAGCCGGCCGGGAAGCCCATCAGGATGGTGACCGGCTTGTTGGGCCACTCTTGCGCGCAAACCGATGCCGCAGAGAGGAAGAACGCGAGCGCTCCCAGTACAAGTCTCAGCATGCATGCCTCCAAAAGACGGGTGATTTGGATACTATGCTGCGGCAACGCAGAGGAAAACGCCATGGGCTATATGACCGACGAGCGCCGGATGATCCAGGAAACGGCGCGCGCCTTCGCCTTGAAGGAAGTGCTGCCGGTCGCAAACAGGCTTGATCCCGAGAAGGGCGATATCCCGCGCGAACTGATCCAGAAGCTGGCCGACATGGGCTATTTCGGCATTGTTATCCCCGAGGAACACGGCGGCATGGGCCTCGGCGTCTTCGAATATTGCCTGATCACCGAGGAGCTGGCCCGAGCCTGGATGAGCGTTGCCTCCATCATCGCCCGCGGCAACGGCCTCTCGGCCGGACGCGGCATGACCGACGCCCAGCGCAAGGTCTTCCTGCCGCGCGCCGCCCGTGGTGAGTTTTTGGGCGCCGCGGCCATGTCCGAGCCCAATGTCGGCTCCGACCTCGGCAGCATCTCCTGCCGCGCCAGGAAGGACGGCGACGACTGGGTGATCAACGGTAACAAGTACTGGTGCACGTTCGCCGATGGTGCCGACTACATCATGCTGGTGGCTCGGACCTCGGAGTCCCCTGATCCGAAACGCAAGCATATCGGGCTCTCCTCCTTCCTGATCGAGAAGCCCCGGGGCGAATTGCCCAAGGGCGTGAAGGGCGCACCGATTCCCAAGATCGGCTACTTTGGCTGGAAGACATGGGAACTGGCCTTCGACGACTGCCGCCTGCCCGGCTCAGCCCTGATCGGCGAGGAAGGCCGCGCCTTCTACTACATCTCCGCCGGGCTGGAGCGCGCCCGCGCCCATACCGCGGCCCGCGCCATCGGCCTGGCGCGCGGCGCACTGGAGGACGCGACCGCCTATGCCCAGGAGCGCCGGCAGTTCGGCCAGGCGATCGGCGAATTCCAGAACACGCGCTTCCGGCTCGCGCGCATGGCGACCGAGATCGAGGCGGCGCGACAGCTCATGTATTTCGTCTGCGACGAGATCGACCAGAAGCGCCGCTGCGACAAGGAAGCGGCGATGGTGAAGTTCTTCGCCTCCGAGATGGCCGAGCGCGTGACGTCGGAAGCGCTGCAGGTGTTCGGCGGCGCGGGCTACACGACGCTCCATGCCGTGGAACGCTACTGGCGCGATGCCCGCCTCACCAAGATCTTCGAGGGCACGTCGGAGATCCAGCAGCGCATCATCTCCGACCATCTGCTCGGCAAACCCCAGGAGCGCCGTGGGGCGGCCTGATGGACGAGTTCTCCCCACTCGGCCGCGTCCTGCGCGGCATCGCCATGGTCGTGGCCACCGGCACGGTGCAGGTGATGGCGCAACTCGCGCTCAGCCGCCTGATGGATATCATCCCGACGCCCAAGCTCTCGACGCACCAGACCTCCTACATGATTCTTCACAGCGTGCTGGCCGTGCTGGTCCTGATGGCGGGCCATGCGCTGCAGGTCACGATGTGGGCGGCGCTCTACTACGAGTGGGGCGAGCTTGGCGGGTTCGCCCACGCGTTCTACTTTTCGCTCGCCAGTTTCACCACGCTTGGCGCCAACGACCTCACCCTCTCGAACGGCCATCGCATCGCCGGCGCCGTCGAGTCGGCGGTCGGCATGCTGATGTTCGGCTGGTCCACGGCACTGCTGGTCCGCGTGGTCCAGCGCACAGATCGCGGCTACGAAAAGTGATGGGCGCATGACCGACATCGACGACTTCATCGCAAGAGTGCCGGACTTGCGCTTCGCCTTCGCCATCAAGGCCAGGGTGGGCCCGATCCAGGACCTCGGCCTGACTGCACGCGGTCACCGCCGGATCATCGATATTCTTGGGGGCGAGGTTCATGGCCCGCGCCTCGAAGGCGAAATCCTTCCCGGCGGCGCCGACTGGCAGATCGTGCGGCCGGATGGAACCATCGAAGTGGTGGCGCGCTATACGATCCGCAGTACTTCCGGCGCCTTGGTCTATGTGCAGAACGAGGGCCTCCGTGTGGCCAGCCCGGAGATCCTCGCGCGCATGTCGAAAGGCGAACTGGTGCCGGCCCGCAGCTATCACTTCCGAACCGCGCCACGCTTCGAAACCGCCGAGCCTGCGCTCAAATGGCTCGAACGCGCGACCTTCGTCGGCGTAGCGGCTCGCACGCCCGATCGGGTCGCGATCGGCTTCCATGAAGTCCTTTAGCTAACGTCCCAGCAGATTTGCCCTGACGTTTGCCCAGAAGCCCGGCGCCGTGGGAGTCGAGCGGCTGGCGGTGGCCATCTTGCGGTAGAGGTCGCCCAGCGAACGGCGACCACCGCCGTGGGCGCGGAGCTTGGTGCCGTCGGTGCCGGGCACCAGCGTCAGCTCGCGGGTATGGAACACTTCAAGGCCGGGGCGATGGCCGATGCTCACCACCGAGGTCTCGGGCAGTTCCTCGATCAGGAGCTTCATGACGTTCTCCTGGCCGGCCTCGTCGAGCGCCGAGGTCGCCTCGTCCATGAAGATCCAGTCGGGCTTGTGGACCAGCACGCGCGCGAAGGCGACGCGCTGCTGCTCGCCCCCCGACAGGATGTGATCCCAGCGCTCGGTCTCGTCGAGCCGGTCGCGGAGATGATCGAGGCCGACCTTGTGCAGCATGTCCTTCAGCGCCTCGTCGCTGATGCCCTCCGGTGCGGTGGGATAGAGCATGACGTCGCGCAGGGTGCCCAGCGGGAAATAGGGCTTCTGCGGCATGAAGGTGATCGCGCCGGTCGGCAAATGGATGGCGCCGCGACCCCACGGCCAGACACCGGCCACGGCCCGCATGATCGTGCTCTTGCCGCTACCCGATTGGCCACGGATCAACACCCGCTCGGCGCGACCGATGTCGACCTCGGCCTCGGCCACCAGCATCTCTCCATCGGGGCGGGAAACGCCCAGCTCGCGCATGATCAGCCGGTCGGAGTCGCCCGCCGGATGGACCACGATCCGCACGTCGTCGGGCGCTTCGGCATCGTCCTCGAGGTCGGTGAGCGCCATATGCAGATGCACGACACGATCGGTCGAGGCGCGCCATTCGGCGAACTTGGGGAAATTGTCGATCAGCCATGACAGCGCCCATTGCACGCTGGAAAAGGCCTGCGCGGTCTGCATCAGGCCACCCAGCGCGATCTCGCCGCCGAGATAGCGCGGCAGTGCCACGATCAGCGGCACGATGGGGGCGAGGTAGGCCAACGAACTTGTCAGCAGCGAGAGATTGCCTTGCCCGCGCGTCTGGACGTTCCAGGCCGAGCGCAGGTCGAACAGCGAGCCGCGCAGCCGTTCGCGCTCATCGTCCTCGCCGCGCATCAGGGCGATGCCCTCGGCATGTTCGCGCGACCGGGTCAGGCCAGAGCGGAAATCGGCCTCGCGGCTCTGGCGTACGTTGCCAGCGTGGATCAGGCCGCGGCCCAGCGCATAGGTCAGCAGCGAGCCGATCAGGGCGTAGGCCACGGCGCACCAGACCATGTAGCCAGGCAGGTCGAACTCGAGGCCGCCGATCCTGATCGGCATCGTCCCCGACAGGATCCAGAGGACACTCAGGAAGGTGAAGAGCTGCAGGACGCACTGGAGGATGCTCTGGGCGAACTCGACGGCGAGCTCGGTCGAGACGCGGACGTCCTCGGCGATGCGACCGTCGGGATTGTCGACTTCCTCGGCCAGCATGCCGAGCTGGTACTGACGGCCCGAATTCAGCCAGCGCTGGACCGTGACGTGCGACAGCCAGGACCTCCAGTTGATCTGCAGCCGGCGCTTGACGTGGAGCTGGATGGCGACAGCGACACCGGCGGAACAGACGATGGCGGCGAGCACCCAGAGCAGCTGCATGAGCTGCCCCGTGTCTTTCTTGTCGAGCGCATTGAAGAAATCGCGGTTCCAGATGTTCAGCCAGAGCGCGATGCCGACGTTGATGACGCCGAGCAACACCATGCCGCCGGTCAGGCCCCAGGCGATCAGGCGGTATCCGGGCGCGGTCCAGTAGCCGCTGGCGACGGCCGCAAAAGCCCGTACCGAGCTGTGCGGCGTATCCAAGTCAGTCGCGGAAGCTCGGATCGATTCGATCCAGCTTCCTCAGCAGCGCAGGCCAGTCGAGCACGCCGAACGGCCGGCGCGTCTTGGGCTGGTACATGGTGTAGGTGTCTTCGACTACCTTCTCCGGCACGCGCACCATCTGCGTGTTGCAGGACATGGCGGCGATCTGGGTTTTGCACGAGAGCTCGAGCCGGTGCATGGCGTTGAATGCCTCGGGGATCGTGGCACCGGTCGTCAGCAGGCCGTGGCTGCGCAGGATGAGCGCATTGTTGTCGCCCAGGCTCTTGGCCAGCGCCTCACGTTCGGCAGTGTCGAGCACCACGCCGGTATAATCGTGATAGCTGATCTTGGCGAAGCGCATCGAGGTCTGGGTATTGGGCAGCAGCCCGCACTCCAGGGTCGACACCGCCATGCCGGCGTAGGTGTGAGTATGGATGATGCAGTTGACCTCGGGCTTGGCCATGTGGATCGCCGAGTGGATGACGAAGCCGGCGCGGTTGACCCCATAGTCGAGACCATCGGGAAACTCGGGCTTGGCGAGAATATTGCCCTCGTGATCGATCTTGAGCAGGCTCGAGGCGGTGATTTCCTCGTAGAGCAGCCCGTATGCGTTGATCAGGAAGGCATGCGGCTCGCCCGGCACGCGCATCGAGATGTGGTTGGCGATCAGGTCGGACATGCCGTAGTGCGCGATCAGGCGGTAACAGGCGGCCAGGTCGACGCGGGCCTGCCATTCCTCTGGCGAGACTTCTGAACCGAGGGTGGCAACTTTGAATGGCTTGAGGGCGTGCACGGACATGGAAACGCTCCGGGTAGAAATTGGTTGCCAACGGTAACCCCGGAGCGGCGGTGCCGGAAGGCCCCTGGCCCGCGTGGCGGAGGGTCAGAACTTCTTCTTCGCCGCCGCCGGGCTGCGCGGCTCGGCCGGCAGAGGATAGGCCGTGGTCGATTTCACCCGTTCCATCGAGAACCGCGACGTCACGTTCTTGAGCGCCATGGTGTCGATCAGGCGTTTGTAGAAGGCGTCGTAGGCCTGCATGTCCGGCACTGCCACACGCAGCATGTAGTCGATGTCGCCGGCCATGCGGTGGAACTCCATCACCTCGGGCATCGCGGTGACGGTCTGGGCGAACTTCGACAGCCAGGCCGAGGAATGGTCGCCGGTCTCGATCGAGACGAACACGCTGAGCCCGACGCCGATCGATTCGGGCGAGATCAGCGCCACGCGTTTCAGGATGACGCCGGTCTTCTCCAGGCGCTGGATTCGCTTCCAGCACGGGCTTTGCGACAGCCCGACACGATGGGCGATCTGCGCCAGCGACAGGCTGGCGTCCTCCTGCAGGAGCACCACGATCTTACGGTCGATCGCATCCATTTTTCACACATCCGTGAGGGGCAGGCGGCCCACTGTCGGACCTGTCGCCGGAAATCTCAACTGGGGCAACCTCAAAAGGTGGCTCAGGTCGGGAGAGATTCGAGGCGCACCGGAACGCCCAGCCTGAAGCCCAGGGCAGCGGCCAGCGCCTCGACATTGCCATCCACCGGGCCGGCATAGGTCGAGAGCCGCGCGTCGGCGCCGCTGAACCAGGAGAGCCGCCAGTTTCCCGCCTCGCACACCAGCGAACCCACTACCCGGCCACCGACCGAGATCGTCCATAAGGCAGGCTCATCCCCGTCAGGGAAAAGCAGGCGGGTCGCGCGGGCCACAATGTCACTGGCAAGGTCGAGCATGCGCCGACTCTAGGGGCCGCCGCACCGCGCCCGCAATGAAACCGGCGACCGAATTGCCGCCGACGCACAGGAGGAAAAACTCCCCAACGCGTGCAGGAGAGAATTTTCACCTCCCGCCGGTGACGCCGCGTCCGGGCTGAATTACGCTCGCCGGCACGGAGAGAAGAACGACCCGAGGCAGGTAATTCATGGCCCCGACCAATCGTCTCATCGAGGCCCGCCGCGCGGAGTTGCGGGCAGAGACCAAAGCCCAGAAGCCCGGCGACACCAAAGCGGCGACCGCGAGAGCCGGCGCCAAGCGACCGACAGGCCAGTCATCGATGAGCCAGCCGAAGACGCGGACGAAGCGGAAGGCGTAGCGACGGCTACCGCAGCAGCCCGATTTCCTTGTCGTAACGCGCCACGCCAGGCTGCAGCGCGCCCGGCTTCGGCAGGGCGTCGATCGTATTCTTCGCCGTGGTCTCCGACAGCTGCTCGGATGGCGCGCCGGCGCGTTCGACCTTGTGCAAGGCCGACGCCAGCCGGTAGCCCACCGCCTCGTCGAGACCGGGACGCGCCAGCACGAAGCTCCAGGAGCCCACGGTCGGCATCGCCACCGTCTGGCCGGCGAACGTGCCCACCGGCACGGTGATGCGCTTCAGGAAACCATACTTGGCGAGAATGCGGTCGATCTCGCCGGCATCGGGCACAAGGAAGCGGGCGCCGCCGGGCGCCATGGAGACGGTCACGAAGCCCGGCCAGCGCGCGCCACCGCCCCACAGGGCCGCCACCTTGCCGTCGAGCACCATTGCCGGACCGTCGCCCGCGCGCTCGAGATAGACCGGCTCGAAATCCTTCTCGGCATCGAAGCCGAGGCCATCCACGACGTAGCGTCCCAGAATCACGAGGCCGGATCCGCGTGCGCCCCACGCTACCGGCTTGCCCTTGAGATCGGCGATGCGGCGGTAGGGGCTGTCGGCCCGAACCACGAACATGCCTGGCGAGGCATACATCGCGGTGACGACCTTGAGCGTGCTGGCCGGCCGGCCGGCGCCGAAGAAGACATCCTGCACGACTTCGCCCTGGACCAGCGCCAGATCGAGCTTGCCGGCCTCGAGCAGCGGCACGTTTTCGGTGCTGCCCTTGGTGTTCACTTCCTCGATCTCAAAGGTGGGATCGACGTCCTTGATCGCCTTGATGAAGGCCGCGCCATAGACCGGGAAGCCGCCGCCCGGGGTCGCGGTCCCGAGCTTGAGCGGCGGCGACTGCGCGCCGGCCGTGGCGCTCATGAATGCCAATCCCGGCAGAGCGGCGAGCAACGGGCGGCGTCGGAAATCGGGCATGGCTTCATCCTAGGGTCTCACTCCGGGCGATTCGAGCACCATGCCCCTGGCCCGGTTCATCAGGAACAAGTCGAGCATCACATACTCGGGCGCTTCGTAGGCGTAGGGCTCGGCGCGGATGCCGACGAGGCAGTTGCGCAGGCGGCGTTTGAGCGAGCCCAGCGTCTGCCATTCCAGGCGGTAGATCGGATAGCCTGTGGGATGGGCCTCCGGGATCGTGACGCCCGCGAGCTTCTTGCCGGCATTGTCGTCGTGGCAGATGGCGCAGGACAGGTTGAGCTGGCCCTGACGCTTCAGGTAGATTTCCGCGCCGCGTTCGCGAAAGGCGGCGAGCCGCGGATCGGCCGGCGGCGCGATCGGCATGCCGCGGGACTGGTGCGCGACATAGGCTTGCAGCGCCAGCAGCTCGCGGCTCTCAGGCGGCAGGCGCTCGGCCCTCTGGTTCTCGGTGCGGCAGAGATTGATGCGGCCTTCCAGATCGACCGGTGCCTCGGCATCCTTGGGGATGGCGGGATAGCGCGCGGCCACGCCCTTCATGCTGGCGCCGGCGTTGCCGTGGCAGTCGGCGCAGGACTTGTCGGCAACGCCGGCCTTCTTCGCCCACGACTGGCTGCCGAGCTGGACGAAGAGCATGCCGGGATTGGCGGTGTCGTCTTCCTGCATCTTCTGCAGCGCCTCGCCCATGTCCTGGGTGCCGGAGCGTCGCTTGTCGGCCCCGACCTGAGCCGCCGCGTAGGAGGCGGCGAAGACGATCGCCAACCCGATGCCGAAACGCAGCGCCCTCATTCGACGGTGATGACGACCCGCTCCTCGACGACGAAGCCTTCGTCGCCGGTCCAGCGCAGGCCGACCGTGCCGCTGTCGCTCGCCACGGCGAAGAAGGAAACGAAGGGATTGGCGGCGATTGCGGGCGACATCTCCATCTCGAAGATCTCGGTGCCGTTCCATGTCGCAGTGAAGCGCTCGATGATGTTGCGCGGAATGATCTTGCCCATGGTCCCGGGCCGGAAGCCGGTCTCCATGGGATGCAGGATCAGCGCCTTGATCTCGACGACCGAGCCGCGTTTGGCCGTCTTGGGTGCATTGACGAGGACGTTGGCCATCAGGTCGACTCCTCGAGACAAGCGGCCAGCGTCACGATCACGTCGGCGCTGGCGCTCCAGAAGCGGCCATCGCTGGTCTCGGCGATGGCCACGATCTTCTGGCTGTCGCCCAGCTTGATGCGTGTGCCGATGGCGGCCCGGCCGTTGCGGGCCGAGAGCCGGGCGGAAAAGACGTTGGGCTGCGGGTTCTTCTCGTTGAAGACGTGGATCGCCTTCACATGGTCGGCCACGGTCATCGGGCTCTGGACGGAGACGACGAGCGGCACGGTGTTGCCGTTCTCGATCAGCGGCGGCAGGTCGAGCGTGACGCGGCCCTCGGTGACAGCGGCATCGCCCACCACATTCTTGATCGCCTCGGCCATGGCCTCGGGGGTCGCCGAGGCCGGTCCGAACGGCAGGACGACGATGGCCCCAGCTGTGGCTGCGGTGCCAACGAGGAAGCGACGTCTGTCCATCCAGTGGGCCATTCAGTCCTTCAGGGTTGCGAGATAGGCCACGACATCCTCGACCTGGGCCGCCGAGAGAATGGTCTTGCCGTCGAAGTTCCGGGCGACCCGGTGCAGGCCGGTCGTCCGATAGTAGGGCGGCATGATCGTGTCGGCATTGAGACGCGCGCCGTCGGCGATGCGCAACCGCAATTGTCCCACGGACCAGCGCGATCCCGCCCCGGCCAGGCTGGGGGCGAGGTCGCCCTGGAAGCGCTCCTCGGCGATCGGACCGGAGTGGCAGAGAAGACAGAGCCCGACGCTGCGGTTGGCCACGATCGCCCGGCCACGCGCGGCGTCGCCCGGCTGGCCGGTGAGCGAAGCCGGGATGGCATCGCCCACCACCTGCTGCGCAGCAGCAGCGGGTGCAAGGACGGCCAGGGCCATGGCAAGCAGGATGCGCACGGCTTCAGCCGAAGGTCTCGGCGGTGATGGTGCGGAACCAGCTCGCTGCATAGAGCGCTTCCTGGCCGCGCAGCCCGCCCACGGCCTCGAGCGCACTGACGCCGCCGGCGCCCGGCACGTCTGTGAGCTGGCCCTTGTCGGGCCGATAGACGCCGGCGACCGAGATGCCGTAGTCAGCAGCCAGCAGGCTGTAGCAGGTGTTGATCAGGATCGGGTCCTGCGGCTTGGCGCCGGCCAGCAACGCGACGATGGCGGCGGCACAAACTTTGGCCTGGGCGTTGGCAGCGAAAGCCGACTTGGGCATGCCACCCATGATGGCCGCATCGCCCAGTACGTGGATGCCGGGCCGCAGCGTCGATTCGAAAGCCACCGGCTCGACTGGACACCAGCCGGTGCGGTCGGCGACGCCGGCCTGGCCCGCGATGGCGCCGGCCCGCTGCGGCGGGATGACGTTGCCGACGGCCGCCTTGTGGCTGCCGAACTCGGCCGTGAAGGTGAGCGTCGCGGGATCGACCGAGGTCACCTTGCCGCCCTTGCTGAGAGGGACCCACTCGATCAGGCCGGGATACAGTTCAGCCCAGCCGTTCTGGAACAGGCGCTGCTTGGAGAAGGTGTCCTTGGCGTCGAGCAACAACAGCTTCGACTTGGGTTTCCATATTTTCAGCCAATAGGCGATCAGGCTGGCACGCTCATAGGGGCCAGGCGGGCAACGGTAAGGATTGGCCGGCACCGACATCACGACCAAGCCACCGTCATCCATCGCCTGGAGCTGGTTGCGCAGCAACGTGGTCTGGGGCCCGGCCTTCCAGGCGTGCGGCATCTTCTGGGCGGCGGCCTCGTCGTAACCGGGCAAGGCGCTCCAGTTGAAATCGATGCCGGGCGACATCACCAGCCGGTCGTATTGGAGCTTGCTGCCGTCGGCGAGCGTCACTGTTTTGGCATCTGCATCTACTGCAGTGGCGCTGGTTTCAGCCACCGTCACGCCGGCGCGCTTGACACCGTTATAGCGGAACTCCTGCTGCGAGATCTGGCGCAGGTCGGCGAGCACGGAGTTGCTGAACGGACAAGACGTATAGACCGGATTAGGTTCGATCAGGGTGACCGCAAGCTTGGGCTCCAGCGCCTTCAGCGTGCGCGCCGCCGTGGCGCCGCCAAAGCCACCGCCGATTACCACGACGCGGCCGGCTCCCTGCGCCGAGACGACGGAAGGCGCCAGGCTGGCCGCGGCCGTGAGCTTCAGGAAATGGCGGCGTGTCGACATACCCGGCTACTCAGGCTGCGCCGCAAACCACGCCGCAATGGCGTCGGTCTGCTGGTCGTCCAAGCCCTTGGCGATGCGCCCCATCACGCTGGACGGCCATGCGTCGCTTTTGTACTCGCGCATGAAGGTGACGATGTCGGCGGCCTTGCGGCCGGCGATGCGCGGGATCACCGAATCGGCGATCCTGGTGGTCGCGTGGCAGCCGGTGCAGGAACTCGCACCAGGTGGCCCATTGAGCGGGGCATCGGCCGCCTGCGCCGGGTCGGCCAGCAGCAAAGCTGAGGCCAGCACCGGCAGCAGTACTCGGCCCATTTACGCGCCTTTCTTAAGCTCGTGATGCATCAGCGGCAGGTTGCGCACGCGCTTGCCCGTGGCGCGGGCGATCGCGTTCAGCACCGCGGGCGCGGCAACGGCGATGGTCGGCTCGCCGACGCCGCCCCAGAAGTCGCCAGTCGGGACCAGCACGGTCTCGACCTGCGGCATCTCGTCGATACGCATCATGTTGTAGCTGTCGAAGTTGGTCTGTTCGACGGCGCCATCCTTGACGGTGATCTCGCCGTAGAGTGCTGCGGACAAGCCATAGGCGAACGAGCCCGCGACCTGACGCTCGATCTGCGCCGGGTTGACCACGTGGCCGCAATTGGTCGCGGCGGTGATCTTGTGGATCTTGAGCTGGCCGTCGGCATTCACCGAGACTTCGGCGACGCCGGCAACATAGCTGCCGTAACCCATGACCTGGGCCAGGCCATGGAAGTGACCGGCGGGCAGTGGCTTGCCGTAGCCCGCCTTGTCGGCCGCCGCCTTCAGCACCGCCGCCCACTTGGGCTTCAGCAGCTTCATACGGAAAG
This sequence comes from Reyranella massiliensis 521, assembly GCA_945862125.1. GTDB lineage: Bacteria > Pseudomonadota > Alphaproteobacteria > Reyranellales > Reyranellaceae > Reyranella > Reyranella massiliensis_A. Next base: position 6,126 of record CAMAYC010000067.1, on the reverse strand, counting down.
CCAGGGGATCCTGACCGGCCGCGTCGGCCAACTCGTCCATGAAGCTTTCCATGTAGACGGCGTTCTGGTTGGTGTTGACGCCGCGCCAGAAGCCCGCCGTGATGTGCGGATTGCGCATGGCATGGTCGATCAGCAGGTTCGGCACGTTGTAGCCGTAGGCCGCCTCCACGCCGCTCGCCATCAGGCCCTGGAACACCACGGGGTCCATGCCGTTCTGCAGGTTCTGCGGCAGGAGCGAGGCCAGGATCGACTGGCCGGAGATACGGATCTGCAGGCCGACCAGGTTGCCCTGGGCGTCGAGGCCGCCGGTCATCTTGGCCATCGTGATCGGATGATACTGGCAGTGCGTCATGTCCTCTTCGCGCGACCAGATCAACTTGATCGGCGTGCCCGGCATCTCCTTGGCGACCAGCACGGCCTGGCGGACGTAGTCGGAGCGGCCGCGCCGGCCGAAGCCGCCGCCCAGCAACTGCTTGAAGACATCGCACTTGGCGACCGGCAGGCCGGAAGCTTCGGAGGCCGCGGCGAGTGCCGCTTCACCGTTCTGCGTGCCGCACCAGACCTCGCACTTGTCGGCCGTATAGCGCGCAGTGGCGTTCATCGGCTCCATGGTGACGTGGTGTTGGTAGGGGAAGCTGTAGGTCGCCTCGACCTTCTTGGCCGCGCCCGCAATTGCGGCCTTGGCGTCGCCCGCCTTGTTGCCGACGAAGGCTTCGGGCGCTTCCAGGCCCTCCTTCAGCATGGCAGCGATGGTGTCGCTCGAGACTTTGCCGAGGTCGCCGATGTCCCAGTCGGTGGGCAACGCCGCGAGTGCGGTGCGCGCGTTCCAGTAGGTGTCGGCCACGACCACGACAGCGTTGCCGTCGATCGCCAGCACTTTCTTCACACCCGGCATCTTCTCGATCTTGGCGGCGTCGAAGCTCTTGAGCTTGCCGCCGATCACCGGACAGGCGCGCACGGTGGCGACGAGCATGCCGGGCAGCACGAGGTCGATGCCGTAGATCTGCTTGCCCGTGACCTTGTCGACCGTGTCCAGCCGCTTCAGCGGCTTGCCCGCGATCTTCCAGTCCTTGGGATCCTTGAGCTTCACTTCCTTCGGTGGTTCGAGCTGGGCCGCCGCCGCGGCGACTGCACCGTAAGTCACCGTCTTGCCGGAGGCCTTGTGGGCGATGACGCTGTTGGCGGCCGTGAGCTCGGCCGCCGGCACCTTGAGCTGTGCCGCAGCGGCGGCAATCAGCATCTCGCGCGCCATGGCGCCGCCTTCGCGGACATACTGGTTGCTCTCGCGGATGCCGCGGCTGCCGCCGGTCGAGAAGTTCTTCCAGACGCGGTTGCGCGCGACGTTTTCACCTGGAGTGGGATATTCCCAAGTGACTTTGTTCCAGTCGCACTCAAGCTCTTCGGCCACGAGCTGGCAGAGGCCGGTGAGCGTGCCCTGCCCCATTTCGGAGCGGGCAATGCGGATCACCACCTTGTCGTCAGGATGAATGACCACCCAGGCGTTCAGCTCCTTGACGGTCTGGGCATGCGCCGCACCGTCCTCGAAGGGAATGTGGAAACCGAGCGAAAAGCCGCCGGCGACGGCTGCACCGCTGACCAGGAATCCGCGACGGCGGAGAGACATCTGATGAATCGTCATGATGCGTCCTCCCCTCAGGCCTTGGCCGCGGCGTGGATCGCTTCACGCACCTGCTGGTAGGTGCCGCAGCGACAGATGTTGGTCATGGCCGCGTCAATGTCGGCGTCGGTCGGCTTGGGCTTGGCGGCGAGCAGCGCGGTCGCCGCCATCACCATGCCGCTCTGGCAGTAGCCGCACTGGGGAACGTCGACCGCCACCCAAGCGGCCTGGATCTTGTTCAACTGGCCGCTCGCCGCGAGGCCTTCGATGGTCGTGACCTTGCGGTTGCCGACCGAGTTCGCGGGTACCTGGCAGGAGCGCGTCGCCACACCGTCGATCAGCACCGTGCAGGCGCCGCACTGGGCAATACCGCAGCCATATTTCGTGCCGGTGAGATTGAGTTGTTCACGCAGCACCCACAGCAGCGGGGTACGCGGATCGGCGTTGTGATTGAGCGCCTTGCCGTTCACGTTGAGCACAGCCATCCCGGTCTCCTGATTGTTTGGAGTATGGGCGCTAGCCTAGCCGAGGCGGCAGGCGCAGCATAGCAACTGCACCGCCTTCACGGATGTGTGATGAATGGCCGCCTAAATTTTGGGCGGCGGATAGTACGGCCGATCACCCAGCGCCTGCACCCGCGCCCAGAATTCCGGTCCGGACGCCTTGCCGACCTCGTCGAGGTCCGCTGCCTGACGCCACATGCTCCACGATTCCGGATGTAACCCGCTCGCAGCCGCGAGTTCGCGGTCGCCCTCGGCCGCCCGACCATTCGTACGCAGCCAGACGCCGAGGCGGAACCGTGTGCGCGCCTCGGCAATCCTAAGCGTAACCTTGGGCAGCAGGGCGCGCGCGGCATCGGCCGGCAGCGCATGCTTGCCGGTGGTCACCCATGCCCGCACGGCCTCGAGATAAGCCCGGCGGGCTGCCAGACGTTCGGCCTGGTCCTCGGGTGTCATGGTTCTGGTCTTGAGGTCCATGCGCCGGAAATGATCGGTAGAGCCCGCGGTCTCCGGCGGACGGACGATCGTGCCCTGCTCGTCGATCCAGACCGCCTGTGGCACGTTCACGAGATTGTAGAGATCTTCCAGGCGATGGTCGGTGTCGACGAGTTGCCAGTACGAGGATTTCGCCTGCTCGATCCACGGTCGCGCATGATCGGCGCCGCGGCTCTCCTCGGCCACGGCCACCACCATGAAGTTCTTGTCCTTCAGCTCGTCGTAGAGGGCCTGCCACACGGGCAAGTCAAAGCGGCAGCCTCACCAACTTGCCCAAGTGGCAAGGAAGACCTTGCGGCCACGCAATTGGGAGAGCGAGCGTGGCGCACCGTCGATATCCGGCAGGGTGAAATCAGGCGCCTGCAGGCCTTCAAGCGCGGCGTTGCGGTCCTCGGCCGGCGCACCAAGCGCCCATACGTCGCGCGCGCCGCTCGCCACGACAGGGCCGCCGAGCTTCGTCCAGAACGCTTCGACATCGACCTCCCGGCCCCGCACCGCCGATGCCGGCATCGGCACGCAGAGTTCGGCCCGGCACATGCCTTCGGGCTTCAGCGTCCAGCCAGTGACGCGCTCGGCGTCGGCATCCGTCATCCAGAGGCCGTCGCGAACCTCGATGTCGAAGTCGCCGGTCGTGGTGAGGACGATGGTCACTTTGGAACCGAAATCGTCACTTCCTTGGAGGTGATGAACTCGAGGAGCACCGGCACACCCTTCTTGGTCTGCTCGATGCCACGCTTGATGGCAGGAATGATGTCTTCGGGCTTCGTCACCCGCTCGCCGTAGCCGCCGAAGGCGCGGGCCATAGCCGCATAGTCGCCCGAGATGTCGGTCGAGCGGTACTTCTCGGTCGAGACCTTCATGATGTGAAGTTCGATTGCCATCGAGAAATTGTTGAGCAGGATCGACATGATCGGAATGCGCTCGCGCACCGCCGTCTCAAAATCCATGCCGGTGAAGCCGATCGCGGCATCACCCCAGACGTTGATGCAGAGCTTGTCCGGGCAGGCGAGCTTGGCGCCCATGGCGAGGCCGAGCCCATAGCCGAGTTGGGTCGTCTTGCCCCAGCCGATGTAGGTATGCGGCGCCGTCGTCTTCCAGAACGGCGAGAGCTGGTCGCGCGGGCTGCCGGCGTCGTGGGTGATGATGGTATTGGCCTTGTCGACCGTGTGCTGCAGGTCCCACAGCACGCGGTACGGATTGAGCGGCGCCTCGTTGTTGGTAAGCTTCGGCATCCACTCTTGGAGCCACGCGTCGGCCATAGGCTTGATTTCGGCCACGACGGGCGCCGCATCGCGCTTCTTTCCGCCGACCAGCTTGCTGCACTCGTCGATCATGGCGCGGAGCGCCAGCTTGGCATCGCCGATCAGCCCGTACTGGGCACGTACATCCTTGTTGAGATGGTTGGGATCCAGCGTCGTGTGGATCACCGTCTTGCCCTTGGGCATCGAGATGCCGAAGTTGGTCTCGGTGAAGGAGCAGCCGACGCCGAACAGCACGTCGCACTGATCGAGGAAGTGGCGCACCTGTTTCGGATAGGCGCGGCCACCCGAGCCGAGCGACAGCGGGTGAGTTTCGTCGAAACTGCTCTTGCCCTGAAGCGACGTGCAGACGGGAATGGCCAGAAGCTCGGCCAGTTCCTTCAGTTCGTCATAGGCCTCGGCCCAATGCACGCCGTGGCCGGCATAGATGATCGGCCGCTTGGCGGCGACCAGCACCTTGGCGGCCTCCTTCACCGCTGCCGGATCGGGGCCATACTTGGTGGCGACAACCGGCACATAGGTCAGCGGATCGGGCGCATCCTCACCATTGGCTTCGGCCGGAAATTCGATGATCACCGGCGCACCGCGGCCGTTGCGCAGCAGGCTGAAGGCCCGGCGCATGATGTTCTCGATGTCGGCGCCCGAGGTGATCGGCTCGGCATGCTTGGCGACATGCGCCATGGTGATGGTGGAATTGAAGTTCGGCGGCACGTGCGCAATGCGCCGCGGATAGCCCGCGGGGATGACGAGCAGCGGCACCGATTCGCCGAAGGCCTGGGCCACGCCGCCGTAGGCATTTTCCGAGCCGGGGCCGCTCTGCATGCAGAACACGCCCATCTTGCGCCCCTTGGTCAGGCGCGACATCGCGTCGGCCATGTGCAGGCCGATGCGCTCCTGGCGCACGATGATCGGGCGGATGTCGATCGCCGCACAATGCTCGATCAGATGGTTGACGGGATAGGCGAAGAGATATTCCACGCCCTCGCGCTTGAGGATCTCCGCGACTGCTGGACCGGTCTTCATCGTTTTCTCCCAAGGGGGTGGCGTCATCGCGGGCGGAGTAGCCTCCGCCCTGGAGCGAAGCGAAGGATGACACTGCCCGTTATTTGTTTAGTTCCTTCATCGCGCTGTCGAGACCGCCGAGCGTGAGCGGGAACATGCGGTTGCTGCTGAGCTGCTGCAGCAGCTGGATCGACGGCGTATAGCTCCAATGCCGTTCCGGCACCGGGTTGAGCCACACCATGCTGCGGTACGTGTCGGCCACGCGCTGAATCCAGGTCTGGCCCGATTCCTCGTTCCAGTGCTCCACCGAGCCGCCGGGATAGGCGATCTCGTAGGGACTCATCGAGGCATCGCCGACGAACAGTACCTTGTAGTCGGCCGGATAGGTATGGAGGAGCTGCGCCGTCGAGAAAGTGTCGATGTGGCGGCGACGGTTGTCCTTCCACAGCTTCTCGTAGAGGCAGTTGTGGAAGTAGAAGAATTCAAGATGTTTGAACTCCGAACGCGCCGCCGAGAACAGCTCCTCGCAGACGCGGATATGGGCGTCCATAGAGCCGCCGATGTCGAACAGGATCAGCAGCTTCACCTTGTTGCGCCGCTCCGGCACCATCTTGATGTCGAGGTAGCCGGCGTTGCGCGCGGTGCTGCGGATCGTGTCGGGCATGTCGAGCTCGACCTCGGCGCCTTCGCGCGCAAACTTGCGCAGCCGACGGAGCGCGATCTTGATGTTGCGCGTGCCGATCTCGACCGTGTCGTCGAGGTTCTTGTATTCGCGCTTGTCCCAAACCTTGACCGCGCGGCCCTCGCGATTCTTGTCCTGGCCGATGCGCACGCCTTCGGGATTGAAGCCATGGGCGCCGAACGGCGAGGTCCCGGCGGTACCGATCCACTTGCTGCCGCCCTGGTGGCGCTTCTGCTGCTCCTCGAGACGCTTCTTCAGCGTCTCCATGAGCTTTTCCCAGCCGCCCATCGCCTCGATCTGCTTCTTCTCTTCCTCGGTCAGAAGCTTCTCGGCAAGCTTGCGCAACCACTCCTCGGGAATCTCGGCTGCGATGCCTTCTCCGGGCACCGCCTCGAGGCCCTTGAAGATATGGCCGAAGACCTTGTCGAATTTGTCGAGGTTGCGCTCGTCCTTCACCAGGATGGCGCGCGACAGGTAGTAGAAATCGTCGACGCTGAAGTCGGACACGCCCTTGTCCATGCCTTCCATCAGCGCGAGATACTCCTTGATGGAGACCGGCACCTTGGCCTG
>CAMAYC010000066.1 GCA_945862125.1 Reyranella massiliensis 521 | reverse complement strand
CGACGATTGCCCCCGGACCACCGGCGGCTGATCTGGTAATCTTCTTCACAGCGTTGCTCTCCTTAGTTGGATTCCACACCCCGAGCCTAACAGGCTCAAGGTGAGCAACGCCTACTTCACAATTTCAACAGAGGCCGGGACATCCCCTTAACGCCGCGCTCGACTGGCTGACGGCGAACGGCAAGGCGCACGGCATCGAGGGCAAGGTCGTGCTCTCGGGCTGGTCGGCCGGTGGCCACCTGACGGCCATGTGCCTGGGCCACAAACGTGTCCATGCCGGGCTGGCGATTTCCGGCGTCTACGAACTCGGGCCGATCCGCGACACCTACCTCAATGAAAAGCTGCAGCTCAGCGACGGCGAGATCGAGACGCTGTCGCCGATGCGCCTGCCGATGGTGGCCAAGCCGATGCTGATCACCTACGGCACGGCGGAGCTGCCGCCGCTGGTCTCGGACAGCCGCCATCTTCATGCGAAACGTGCTGCGGCTCATCTGCCGGGGGCGCTGCTGCCAGTCGCCGGCGCCGACCATTTCACCATCGTCCACGAACTGCGCGACGCCGACGGCGCGCTGACCCGGCAGGCACTGCTGCTGGCCGACTGACCGCTCACTTCCCGCAATAGGCCTCGACCCTGTAGCCGTCGGGATCGATCGCGAAGGCAGCGTAATAGTTCGGACTGTAGTCGGCCCGCACGCCGGGCTTGCCGTTGTCCTTGCCGCCGGCCTTGAGCGCCGCGGCATGGAAAGCGTCGACCGCCTTGCGGTCCGGCGCGACGAAGCAGAAATGCAGCCCCGACTCCATGTCGGGCTTCACCGGCTTCGCAGCAACGCTGATCCACAGGCCCACGCCCTTGCCGCCATAGCCCAGTGAGGACTCACCGTCGCTGAGCAGCGTGTAGCCCAGTGGCTTCAGCGCGGCGTCGTAGAACTTCCGTGTCCGGGCAATGTCGGCGACGCCGATGGAAATATGGTCGAACATGATCGAATCCTCTAATAACTAGATAACTGGTTATATGGTTATTCCCGCACGACCACCTTGTCAACCACCCAACCGGTTACTAAGTCCTGATCATGAATCGACCTGACCTGTGCCTGGAGTTCGTCAACACACGCTATTGGCGGGGACAGGATGCACCGACCGAGACGCTGAACGCGCCCGAGGACCTCGCCGCCTGGACGTTGGCCAACGAGGGGCTGAAACCCACCAAGCCGCCGGCGCGGCGCGAGTTCGAGCGCGCCATCGAGTTGCGGGAGCTCGTGCATCGCCTGTTCGATGCCCATGCCCAGGCCAAGACCCCTGCGCCGCGCGACGTCGAGAGCCTGAACGCGGCCCTGGCGGAGGCGCCGGCGCGCACGACGCTTCGGCGCGAGCGCGGCAGCTATGCCTGGGATATCGATGTCAGGTCGGGCACGGCGCTGGCGCTGTTGGCGCCGGTTCTGTGGACCGCCGGCGACCTGCTGGCAGGCCCCCGCCTCGATCGGGTGCGGCGCTGCGCCAACCCGGAATGCAATTACCTCTTCCTCGACGACAGCCGCGCCGGCAAGCGGCGCTGGTGTTCGATGTCGTCCTGCGGCAACCGCGCCAAGGCGAAGCGGCACTATCACAAGAAAGCGCTTTCATAAGCGCTGGCGGGCGACAGCGCTTGTAATCAAGCGCGAGAGCCCGCACGGCAGGCATTGCGCACCTGGATTTGTTCTGCAGCGCTACACACCGCCGTCTCCAAGGCGCTATGCGCCTTAGCTCCTTGGCGGCAACAAAAAAGGGGCCCAATGGGCCCCTTCTCGTTCGCGCCAGTCGCTCGCTCTTATCGGAGGATCGACTGAAGCTTCATCGCGACGCCCATGTCGCCTTCGATCTTGAGCTTGCCGGTCATGAACGCGGTCATGCCGTCGAGCTTGCCGTTGATCAGGTCGTCGAAGTCGCTGAAGTCCATCTTGATGGTGCAGTCGGCCGCCTTGTCGTCGTTGCTGACGGCAGGCGGGTTCTGGTTGCCATCGATGTGAACGACACCCTGGTCGGTCGCGAACTTGACGCTGTTTCCGAAGGCCGACTTCTTGGAAGCGCCTTCCTTCATTTTCGTGGTGATTTCCTGCAAGGTCATGAGCGAGTTCCTCCAGTCGGCCAATGGTCTGGGGGCTTACTTGACCTTTACGTAAACGTCAAATAGGCCGGTAAACGGTCATTCAGTCCGGAGGAAACATGTCGTATCGCTCGGTCTTCAAACCGGGACTGTTTGAAGGCCAGACCGTGGTCGTGACCGGCGGCGGCAGCGGCATCGGCCGCTGCACCGCGCACGAGATCGCAGGCCTCGGTGCGCATGCGGTCATCACGGGCCGCAAGCAGGAGAAGCTCGACGTCGTGAAGGCCGAGATCGAGGCGGCCGGCGGCACCTGCGAGACACACACGTTCGACATCCGCGAGGAAGCGCAGGTCAAGGACGCGGTCGCTGCAATCGTGGCGAAGAACGGCCGCATCCACGGCCTGTTCAACAATGCCGGTGGCCAGTTCCCCTCGCCCGCCGCCACCCTCAGCGCCAAGGGCTTCGACGTTGTCGTGCGCAACAATCTCACCGGCGGCTTCATCGTGAGCCGCGAGGTTTTCACGCAATCCATGCAGAAGCACGGCGGCTCGATCGTCAACATGACGGCGGATTACCGCAACGGCTTTCCCACCATGGTGCATACAGGCGCCGCCCGCGCCGGCATGGCCAACCTCACCATGACCCTGGCCTATGAATGGGCGGTCGCGGGCGTGCGGGTGAATTCCGTGGCGCCAGGCTGGATCGCCTCTTCCGGCATGGACACCTACACGGGTGACTTCAAGGAACAGATCCCCAAACTGAAAGGCTACTGCCCGCTGGGCCGCCTCGGCACCGAGAGCGAGGTTTCAGCGGCCGTGTGTTTCCTGTTGAGCGACGCGTCGGCCTACATCACCGGCACCGAGATCAGGATCGACGGCGGCGTACCGCTCGCCAACCGCTCGGTCGACCTGCCGGCCACCGACAAGTCGAAGGCCTTCAACGGCTTCCATCTCGCCAAGACGCCCAAAGTGCTGGGAGGCGAGTAGCCATGCCGGTCCTCGAAAGCCAGGTCGACGCCAACAGCGAAGAGTTCCGGCGCAACCGCGAGCTTATGCTGGCGGCAATCCGGGAGTTCCGCGACGCCGAGGCGGCCGTACAGGCAGCCACCGAGAAGGCGCGCCCCCGCTTCGCCAAGCGCAAACAGCTGATGCCGCGCGAGCGCATCGCGCTGCTGCTCGACCGCGGCGCGCCATTCCTCGAGTTGATGCCGCTCGCCGGCTACCGCATGCACGACGACAAGGATGGTTCCAGCGCCGGCGGAGGCTCGGTCTCGGGCATCGGCTATGTCGAGGGCGTGCGCTGCGTGGTGTCGGCCTCGAACAGCGCCATCAAGGGCGGCACCGTGGCGCCGTCCGGCCAGCGCAAGGGCCAGCGCGTGCAGCAGATCGTCATGGAGAACAAGCTGCCGGTGGTGAACCTGCTCGAATCGGGCGGCGCCAACCTGATGTACCAGGCCGAGATCTTCATTCCCGGCGGTCGCGGCTTCGCCAACCAGGCCCGCATGTCGGCGCGCGGCATCCCACAGGTGACGGTCGTGCACGGCTCCTCGACGGCGGGCGGCGCCTACCTGCCCGGCCTCTCCGACTACGTCATCATGGTGCGCAACCAGGCCAAGGTGTTCCTGGCCGGTCCACCGCTGCTGAAGGCCGCGACCGGCGAAATCGCGACCGACGAGGAACTGGGCGGTGCCGAGATGCACGCCACCGTCTCCGGCGTCGCCGAATGGATGGCCGAGAACGACGCCGACGGCATTCGCATAGCGCGCGAGGTGATCGCCAAGTGGCACTGGAACGACAAGTTGCCGCCGCGCCGGGACAGGCCATTCAAGGCGCCGCTCTACGACATCGACGAACTCTGCGGGGTCGTGCCGCCCTCGCACAAAGATCCCTACGACGTGCGCGAGGTCATCGCCCGCCTGGTCGACGGCTCCGACTTCCTCGAGTTCAAGGGTCTCTTCGATCAGCAGACGATCTGCGGCTGGGCCGAGATCGAGGGCGAGCCGGTGGCCTTCATCGGCAACAACGGGCCCATCACCACCAAGGGCTCGGTAAAAGCCGCCCAGTTCATCCAGCTCTGCTGCCAGCAGGGCACGCCCATCGTCTACCTGCAGAATACGACCGGCTACATGGTCGGCACCGAGGCGGAGCGCGGCGGCATCGTCAAGCATGGCTCCAAGATGATCCAGGCGGTGGCCAATGCGACCGTGCCGCAGATCACGATCGTGATCGGCGGAAGCTTCGGCGCCGGCAACTACGGCATGTGCGGGCGTTCCTACGATCCCCGCTTCATTTTCGCCTGGCCCAACAGCCGCACCGCGGTGATGGGCGGCGAGCAGGCGGCCGGCGTGATGAAGACCGTGACCGAGCAGAAGTTCCTGCGCGAGGGCAAGGAGCCGCCGGCCGAGCAGATCGACAAGATGTTCAAGGGCATCGTCGACCAGTTCGAGCGCGAATCGACGGCGCTCTACGGCACGGCGCATCTGTGGGACGACGGCATCATCGATCCGCGCGACACGCGCCGGGTGCTGGCCTTCACCCTGTCGATCGCCCGCGAGTCGCTGGTGCGGCCGCTCAATCCCATCACTTTCGGCGTCGCCCGAATGTAGCGGCAAGGATGTAACGCGATGAAGTTCACACCCGAACATCTGGCTCTGCGCCAGACCTGGAAGACGCTGATCGACCGCGAGGTCAATCCTTACGTCGACCAGTGGGAGGCCGAGGGCCAGTTCCCCGCCCACGAGCTGTTCAAGAAGATGGGCAATGCCGGCCTGCTGGGCGTCGACAAGCCCGTGCAGTTCGGTGGCTCGGGCCTCGACTTCTCCTACGCCATGATGTGCGCCGAATCGCTCGGACAGGTGAACGGCGGCTCGATCCCGATGGCGACGGGCGTGCAGATATCCATGGCAACGCCGGCACTCGCCCGCTACGGCAGCGACGAGCTGCGCCAGGAGTTCCTGGCGCCGGCGATCAGCGGCGACTACGTGGCCTGCCTCGGCGTGTCGGAGACCGGGGCCGGCTCCGACGTGGCCTCGATCAAGACCACGGCCAACCGCGTCGGCGGCGACTGGGTGATCAACGGCGGCAAGATGTGGACGACCAACGGCGCCCAGGCCGACTGGATGTGCCTGCTGGCCAACACCGGCGACGGCCAGGCGCACAAGAACAAGTCGCTGATCGTGGTGCCGATGAAGACCAAGGGCATCACCGTCGCCAAGAAGCTCAACAAGCTCGGCATGCGAGCGTCCGACACGGTGCAGACCTTCTTCGACAATGTGAAAGTGCCGGTGCGCCACACGATCGGCCAGCCGGGCTCGGGATTCATCTACCAGATGCAGCAATTCCAGGAGGAGCGGCTGTGGGCCGGCGCCGGCTCGCTCATGACCTGCGAGCGGCTGATCAACGCCACCATCGACTACACGCGCGAGCGCAAGGTGTTCGGCAAGCCGCTGCTCGACAACCAGGTCGTCCATTTCCGCCTGGCCGAGCTCAAGAGCGAGGCCGAGGCACTGCGCTCCATCGTCTACCGCGCTTGCGAGGACTATCTCGCCGGCAAGGATGTCACCATGCTGGCCTCGATGGGCAAGCTGAAGGCCGGCCGCCTGCGCCGCGAGGTCTCCGATGCCTGCCTGCAGTACTGGGGCGGTGCCGGCTACCTCTGGGACAATCCCGTGGCGCGCGGCTATCGCGACGGCCGCCTGGGCTCGATCGGCGGTGGCGCCGACGAGGTCATGCTGCAGATCATTTCGAAGCTGATGGGCACCCTGCCCCGTCTCGGGAACCGCTAGGATGCAATTCACCCAGGAACACGACGAGATCCGCCGCACCCTGCGGACGATCATCGACAAGGACATCAATCCGCACGTCGACAAGTGGGAGGAGGACGGAATCTTCCCGGCCCACGAGGTCTTCAAGAAGCTGGGCGCGGCCGGATTGCTCGGCATCAACAAGCCCACGGAATACGGCGGCATGGGGCTCGACTATTCCTACGCCATGGTGATGGCCGAGGAGCTGGGCCACATCCATTGCGGCTCGGTGCCGATGGCGATCGGCGTGCAGACCGACATGGCGACGCCGGCGCTCGCCCGCTACGGCAGCGACGCGCTGCGCAAGGAGTTCCTGGCGCCGTCGATCAGCGGCGACTACGTGGCCTGCCTCGGTGTCTCCGAGGTCGGCGCCGGCTCCGACGTCGCCTCGATCAAGACGACGGCGCGCAAGGTCGGCGGCGACTGGGTGATCAACGGCGGCAAGATGTGGACGACCAACGGCACGCAGGCCGACTGGATGTGCCTGCTCGCCTCCACGGGCGAAGGGCCGGTGCACAAGAACAAGTCGCTGATCTGCCTGCCGATGAAGACCAAGGGCGTCGAGGTCGTGAAGAAACTCGACAAGCTCGGCATGCGCAGTTCCGACACGGCGCAGATCTTCCTCGACGAGGTGAAGGTGCCGGTGGGCCACCTGATCGGCCAGGAAGGCATGGGCTTCGTCTACCAGATGCAGCAGTTCCAGGAGGAACGACTGTGGGGCGCGATCAGCGCGGTGGTCGGCATGGGCCGCCTGATCGACCTGACGGCGGAATACACCCGCGAACGCAAGGTGTTCGGCCGCCCATTGCTCGACAACCAGGTCATCCATTTCAAGCTGGCCGAACTCAGCACCGAGGTCGAGCTGGTGCGTTCGCTCTGCTATCGCGCCTGCGAGGAATATCTCGACGGCACCGACGTCACGATGCTGGCCTCGATGGCCAAGCTCAAGGCCGGCCGCATGGTCCGTCTCGTGACCGACGGCTGCCTGCAATATTGGGGCGGCGCCGGATACCTGTGGGACAATCCCGTGGCGCGGTCCTTCCGCGACTCGCGCCTGGCGTCGATCGGCGGCGGCGCCGACGAGGTCATGCTGCAGATCATTTCCAAGCACATGGGAACGCTGCCGCGACCCGAGGCTCGCTGAGGACAACATGGCCGAATTCGCCGACAAGTACGAGACGCTGCTGCTGCATCGCGAGCGGTCGCGCCTGCATGTGACGCTCAACCGTCCAGAAGTTAAGAACGCGCTCAACCCGACGCTGATCGGCGAGTTGAAGGCGGTGTTCGAGATCCTGAAGGACCGCCGCGACATCAAGGTCGTGATCCTGCGCGGGGCCGGCGGCACCTTCTGCGCGGGCGCCGACCTCAAGAGCATGGAGAAGAGCTTCACCGACAAGCCGAAGCCCGGCGAGAAGGACCCGATCGCGATCTGGAACCGCGGCTTCGGCACCTTCCTGGAGATGGTGAATTCCACCCCGCAAGTCGTGGTGGCCGCAGTCGAGGGCTACGCCATCGCTGGCGGCTTCGGCATCCTCTGCGTCTCCGACGTTGCGATCTGCACCGAAGACGCGGGCTTCGCCATGAGCGAGACGGCGATCGGCATCGTGCCGGCCCAGATCGCACCCTTCGTCGCCGCCCGCATCGGCGTGCCGCAGACCCGTCATCTCGCGCTCACGGCGGCGCGCTTCAAAGGCCCCGAAGCCTACCGTCTCGGCATCGCGCACTATCTCGTGGCGGACTCCGCCGCCCTCGACGCCAAACTGGAGGAGCTGCTGAAGCAGATCGACCGCTGCGCCCCGATCGCCAATGCGCTTACCAAGCAGGTGGTGATGAAGGTGGGCACGGAGCCGCTGTCCCAGGTGCTCGACTTCGCCGCCGACAAGTTCGCCGAAGCGCGCCGTGGACCCGAGGCAGGCGAGGGCCTGCGCGCCTTCGCGGAAAAGCGACCGCCGCGCTGGGCTGTCGAATGACGGGGTTCAGCAAGATCCTGATCGCGAACCGGGGCGAGATCGCAGTCCGCATTCACAAGACCGCCAAGGCGATGGGCTATCGCACTGTCGCGGTCTATTCCGACGCCGACAAGGCGGCGCTACATGTCGCAACGTGCAGCGACGCGGTACGCATCGGGCCGGCGCCGGTCGGCGAGAGCTATCTCAGCATCGATCGCATCCTGGAGGCCGCGCACACATCCGGCGCCGACGCGGTTCACCCGGGCTACGGCTTCCTGTCCGAGAATGCAGAGTTCGCAGCAGCCTGCGGGAAGGCGGGGCTTGTGTTCATCGGGCCGCCACCGGCCGCCATCGCCGCCATGGGCAACAAGGCCGCCGCCAAGCGGCGCATGATCGACGCCGGCGTGCCGTGCGTGCCGGGCTATCAAGGCGCGGACCAGAGCGATGCGAACCTCGACACGGAAGCCCGCAAGATCGGCCTGCCGGTGATGGTGAAGGCCGCGGCGGGCGGCGGCGGACGTGGCATGCGACTCGTGGAGCACGATGGCGATCTTCTGGAGGCCATTCGGACCGCGCGTGCCGAGGCCGAGAGCGCCTTCGGCTCCGGCGAGCTGATCCTCGAGAAGGCCGTGGTCGATGCCCGCCATGTCGAAATCCAGGTCTTCGCCGACGCGCACGGCAACGTCATCCACTTGGGCGAGCGCGACTGCTCGGTGCAGCGCCGCCATCAGAAAGTGATCGAGGAGGCGCCCTCGCCCGCCGTCGATGCCGGCCTGCGTGACCGCATGGGCGCCGCCGCCGTGGCGGCTGCCAAGGCGATCGGCTATCGCGGCGCCGGCACCGTCGAGTTCCTGCTGGGCAGCGACGGTGCCTTCTATTTCCTCGAGATGAACACGCGCCTCCAGGTCGAGCATCCGGTGACCGAGGAGATCACCGGCCTCGATCTCGTCGAATGGCAGCTGCGCGTGGCGCGCGGCGAAAGACTGCCGCTCACACAGGAGCAGGTGAAGTTCAAGGGTCATGCCATCGAAGTGCGCCTCTATGCCGAGGACGCCTACAACGGCTTCCTGCCGCAGGCGGGCCGTGTCGATGTCTGGCGGCCCGCCTCGGGCGCCGGCGTGCGCCTCGACTATGGCGTAACCAACGGCTCGACGATCTCGCCCTTCTACGATCCGATGATCGCCAAGGTGATCGCCCATGGCGCCACGCGCGAGGAGGCTCGCACCTGCCTCGTGCGCGCGCTGCGCGACACAGTAATTCTGGGCCCCACCACCAATCGGCATTTCCTGATCCGCCTGCTGGAGCACCCCGACTTCGCTGCCGGCAAGGCGACGACCGCCTTCCTCACCAAGCACGCGTTCCCCGCTCCGGCGATCAGCGACGCGCATTGGGACATGGCCGCACGTCTGCTGTGGCGGTCCTCGGCCGAACGCTATCCGGCGCCGCTGCGCGGCTGGCGCAACTCCAACCCGGAGCCGACGCCGATCCGGCTGGCGGCGGGTGGCACGGAGCGCCTGCTGTTGGTCACAACAGGCGACGGCAGCGACGCGCCCTTCCATATCGATGGCGGCGACGTCATCGTCGACCTGGACGCGCTCACCGTGCGCTTCACCGACAAGACCTATGCGCCGCCCGCGACGGCAGCGGCCGGCAGCGACGGCAAGTTGCGCGCGCCAATGGACGGAAGGATCGTCGCCGTCAAGGTGGCGGCCGGCGACACGGTCGCACGCGGCCAGACGCTGGTCGTGCTTGAGGCAATGAAGATCCAGCACCAGCTCAAGGCCGTGCTGGATGCCAGGATCGAGTCGATCTCGGTGCAGGAGGGCCAGCAGGTCGCCAACCGCACCGTCCTTATTACGATGGCGGCCAGCTGACTTCCTGCGATGGCGTTGAGACAGCAGGAAGGCTAGTCTCCTGCCCAACGAGAAACCAAGGGAGGAATTGCCATGCTGCGTAGAGTAGTGCTTGCCATGCTTGCGGTGGCGGCAACCGGCCCGGCCTTCGGCCAGGCCTACCCCACCAAACCGATCAACCTCATCGTGCCCTTCGCCGCCGGCGGTCCGACCGACCTACTGGCGCGAATCCTCGGCGAACGCATGTCTAAGGAACTCGGCCAGCAGATCATCGTCGAGAACGTCACCGGCGCCGCCGGCACGATCGCCATGACCAAGCTCGCGCGCTCAGCGCCCGACGGCTACACGATCGGTATCGGCCACCTCGGCACCAACGTGGTGAACGGCGTGATCTACACCAAGCTCGGTTTCGACCTGATCGGCGATCTGGAACCGATCGCCCGCCTGCCGGCTAATCCCATGCTGATCGTTTCCTCTAACCAGGTGCCGGCGAAGACTCTGAAGGAACTGGTGGCGTATCTGAAGGCCAATCAGGTCTCCGGCGGCACCGCCGGCATGGGCTCCGGTTCGCACATCGGCTCCCTCGCCTTTACCGCGGCGACGGGCGCGACCTATCAGCTCGTGCCCTATCGCGGGACTGGCCCGGCCATGCAGGACCTGATTTCGAACCAGATTCAGGTGATGGTCGATCAGTCGTCCAATTCGCTGCCACAGGCACAGGGCGGCAAGATCCGCGCCTATGCCGTCACCTCGGCCAAGCGCTCGCCGGCCATGCCCGACATCCCGACAGCGGCCGAGGCGGGATATCCGATCGAGGTCTCGATCTGGAATGGCCTGTGGGCGCCCAAGGGCACACCGAAGGCAATCGTCGACAAGCTCAATGCCGCCGCCGTTGCCGCAATGCAGGACCCGACGATACGCAAGCGCATGGAAGAACTCGGGCAGGACCTGCCGACGGTCGAGGAGATGAAGCCGGCGGCGTTTGCGGCCTTCCAGAAGGCCGAGTTCGGCAAATGGAAGCCGATCATCGAGAAGGCCGGCGTGAAGATCGAATAGATCTTCAGCTCTTGTAGGCGGGTGGTACCGGACAGGGCGGCAGGAGTTTCTCCAGCACCCTGGCCACGCCCAACAGCCTCGCCTCGCCCCACCGCTTGCCGGTGATTTGCAGGCCGATCGGCAGGCCGTCGCGCGAGAAGCCACAGGGCAGCACGATCGACGGCTGTCCGGTCAGGTTGGCGAGGTAGTTGTAGGAACAGCCGGCGAAGAAATAGGGATGATCGACACCGTCGATGCGGAGCGGCTCGCTCTGCTTCTGGCGGATGAAGGCGGCGTCCGGCATCACCGGCATCAGCCAGGCGTCGTAGTCGTCGAGAAACTGCTCGCACTGGCGCATCGCCAAGTCGCGGCGGTCGAGGACGGCAAAGAATTCACCAAGGTCGAGCCGCGCCGTCCGCACCATCGAGCGCGCCGACGGATCGCTGCCGCCATCAGCGCCGAAGAACGGCTGGCGCTCGGCGAGCGGTTCTAGCGCGCGGTTCTGGTACTGGAAGAGGTCGATCCAGTCGTCCCAGTTCTGGCGCCAGTCGAGGTCCTTTGGTGAGGCCCGCTTCACCCTGGCACCGGCCTTGGCGAGCAGCCGGGCGGTCGCCTGGACGACGGCGGCGGTGTCCGCCGAGACCTGGACCAGAGGACTGCTTTCGAGCACCGCGATCCGGAGATCGGCCGGCGTCAGGCGCGGCACGGGCCCAAGCGGGACCGGCGGCGCCTCGGCCTCGTAACCGTCGGGGCCGGCAATGACCCGGAGCGCCGTCTCGAGATCCTGGACCGAGCGTGCGAGCGGGCCGAAGACGCCCATGTAGCGGGTCGTGCGTGTCTTGCCGGGCAGGTCGGGCACGTGGCCGCGACTCGGGACCCGCCATTCCGTAGGCTTCAGGGAGAAGATGCCGTTGTAGTGGGCGGGATTGCGCACCGAGCCGCCGATGTCGCTGCCCAATTCCAGCGGCGACATCCGGGCCGCCACCGCGACGGCGCCGCCACCGGTCGAACCGCCGGCCGTGCGGCGCGCATCCCACGCATTCCTGGTAGTTCCGAAGATCGGGCTGTCGGTCTGAAAGTCCGCGCACAGCTCGGGCACATTTGTCTTGCCCAGAATGACGGCACCCGCGGCCCGCAACCGGGCCACCAGGCTCGCGTCCGAGCGGGCAATGTTGTCCTTGAGCGGCGGATGGCTGGAGGTGGTGGCGAGCCCCGCGACGTCGAAGGCCTCCTTGATGGTGATCGGCACGCCGTGCAGCGGCCCGAGCTTGGCGCTCTTGCTGGCGCGGGCCCGGTCGGCCGCCCGGGCTGCCCTCATCGCGCCCGCGCGGTCGACGACCACCAGCGCGTTCAGCGGACCGTTGATGCGGGCGATGCGCTCGAGGTGCGCCTCGGTCGCTTCGACCGAGCTCAGCCGGCCGTTTCGTATGGCGCGTCCAAGGCCGGCGGCGGTCTCGAAACACGGATCCATGCATGCCTCCCTTGCATGATGCCGAGACTAGTCGCCTCACTCACAGCCGGCTATAGAGCCCAAGGAATTCTCGGGGACGTCATGAGCCTGGCTAACAAAACACTGTTCATCACCGGCGCCAGCCGCGGCATCGGTCTCGCCATCGCGTTGCGCGCCGCGCGTGACGGCGCCAACGTCACCATCGCCGCCAAGACGGTGAAGCCCGACCCGCGCCTCGCCGGCACGATCTTCACCGCCGCCGAGGAGATCGAGAAGGCCGGCGGCAAGGCGCTGCCGATCGCCTGCGACATCCGCGACGAGCAGAGCGTCGAAAAAGCCGTCGCCGACACGGTGGCGAAGTTCGGCGGCATCGACATCCTGGTGAACAATGCCAGCGCCATCAGCCTTACGGGCACGCTTGCCACGCCGATGAAGCGCTACGACCTGATGCACCAGATCAACGGTCGCGGCACTTTCATGGTGTCCCAGAAATGCATCCCGCACCTGATGAAGGCGCCCAACCCGCATGTGCTGAACCTCTCGCCGCCGCTCGATTTCGACGTCAAGTGGTTCGCCAACCATCCGCCCTACACGCTCGCGAAATACTCCATGTCGGTCTACGCTTGGGCGATGGCGGCGGAATTCAAGGACAAGGGGATCGGCTTCAACTGCCTGTGGCCACGCACCGCCATCGCCACCGCCGCCATCCAGAACGTGCTGGGCGGCGATGAGGCGATGAAGCAGTGCCGCAAGCCCGAGATCATGGCCGATGCCGCCTACGCCATCTTCAATCGGCTCGCACGCCAGACCACCGGCAACTTCTTCATCGACGACGAGGTTCTCACGGCCGAGGGCGTCACCGATTTCAACCAGTATGCCGTCTCGCCCGGCACACCGCTGATCCCCGACTTCTTCGTGCCCGCCGCCGGCGCGCGCACTGTCGTCGGCCGGGGCTAGCCGCGATCATGGCGACGTTCATGTTGGTCCACGGCGCCAGCACCGGTGGCTGGTGCTGGGAAAAAGTCGTGCCGCTGCTCGAGGCTGCCGGCCACAAGGTCTGCGCGCCGGACCTGCCGGGTCTCGGCAAGGATCACACGCCGCCCGCCAATGTCACGCTGGCCGACAATGTCGAGAAACTGTCGCGTCTGCTCGACAAGATCGAGGAGCCGGTTGTCCTGGTCGGCCATTCGCTGGGCGGCATCACGATCAGCCAGGTGGCCGAGGCGCGCCGTCGCAAGCTCAAGGCGCTGGTCTACCTCTGCGCCCTGCTGCCGACCTCCGGCAAGTGCGGCAAGGACATGACCGGCCTCGAGCCCGACGCCATGTTCCGCCTGTCCCGCCAGGTCAGTCCGGACGGCCTGACCTACAGCTTCGCGCGCGACAAGTTGCCGACGCTGTTCTACGCCGACGTCTCGCCGGAGGACCGCTACCGGGCCATGGAGCGCCTGCGGCCGCAGCCGCTCGTGATCTCGACGACGCCCGTGACGCTGACCGAGGACCGCTTCGGCTCGGTCCCGCGCTGGTACATCGAGTGCACGCACGACAACGCCATCCGCATCAACCTGCAGCGGCTGATGGTCAAGATGACGCCATGCAAGGTGCTGACGATGGAATGCGGCCACTCGCCCTTTTTCAGCAATCCCGAGGAGCTGGTCGAGCATCTCGAGGCGATCGCACTGGCCTAGCTCTTCAATCGAAAAACGCGAGGGCCCGGGTCTCGATGCTCTGGCGTGGCCTGGGATTGGCGGGCGATGTCGGATCGTCGAACGCCGAGTGCAGCGAGAAGCGCGCGCGACCGTCCTTCATCGAGTCGTAGCACTTGATCACGATCGCCTCGTCGCGCGTCATCCTCGGGAAGTAGTACCAGCGATGATCGGCGTTGTAGACGCCCTGGTAGATCTCGCCGGTGCGATCGGCATAGACGAGATCGCAGACCGCAAGGTCGCGCGGTGCCAGGCTTTCGGAATCGACCAGGCCCAACGGCGTCATCTCGACGGGCTCATGCGCGATGTTGCGCCAGACATTGAACTCGGCGAAGCGCTTCCCAAGGCGCACCTCAGCCTCGTCCGGTGGCAGCAGGTCGCGCACGCGCTGCGGCCCTGACTTCTCCGTGTAGTCGCAATGGACGCTGCGCACCGGCGTCCGCAATCCGCGCTCGACGGCACGATCGGCCGTACGGACGGTGTGATCGAACACCACGACCTTGGCCGCGCCGGTCTCGCGCCTGATCAGCGCCTCGACCTCGGGCTCGTAGGCCGTCCGGACCTCTTCCTTGTCATAGAAGTCGCGCACGGCGGTGTCATGGTGGGTCAGGATGAAGGCCTGGCGGTCGAGCGACAGATCACGCGCGATCGGCCGGCCATTGTGGACGCGCACCTTGAAGTCCCGGTAGTTGCCGACCCGTCGCGGCAGGCCCGTGCCGTGCGGCGGGTTGTAGGTCACGGGCTTCACGCTGAGATCGGCCAGATACTGCACCGGCGCCTCGACCCAATCGGTCCGCAGGGTCGGCGCCGGCTTGAGCTTGAGGTTCGACATGATCCTACTCCTCGATCTCATGTTCTCAAGAGGTCGGAGGTTTCTTACGCCCTTCAATGGGGTCGCGATCATGAGAAGAACTCATGAGGTCATGCCGCCAGTTCGAGAATCTCCATGACCTCGGCCGGTCCCTTGATCGGGCGCGGGTTGTTGAGCACGGCGCGGTCGTGCATCGATTTCTCGGCGATCTCACGGAACCGATCCTTGCCCACGCCCACTTCGGCGAGACGCCCGGGCAGGCCAAGCGACTTCACCAGCCCGGCCACGAGATCGGCGGCGGCGGCCTCTGGCTTGCCAAAGGCCTCGCTCACCCGCTTCTGGCGCCCGGCGTTGGCGGGCAGGTTCCAGCGCAGCACCGAGGGCAGCATCACGCAGGACGTATGCCCATGCGGCACGCCGCAGGCGGCGCCCAGGACGTGGCCAATGCCATGGCTGGCCCCGACGCCGACGCCCGATGTGCCGGCGCCGATCGACAGCCACATGCCGAACTGCAGGTTGAGCCGCGTTTCCATGTCCTCGGGCCTGGCCTTGTGGCCGGGGAGCGCCTGCGACAACAGCCGCAGCGCCTCGGTCGAGGTGCCGATGGCGAAGGGATGGGCCTGCTGCGAGCACAGCCGCTCGACGGCGTGATCCACGGCCTTGAGGCCGGTCGACAGCATGAGGTCCATCGGCGTGGCCAGTGTCGCAGCCGGATCGAGCACGATCACGCGCGGCACGACAAGGCGATGGCCGAAGCTCTCCTTGATGCCGTAGCGGCTGTCGGTGATCCCGGCGAAGGCGTTGAACTCGGCGGCCGAGAGTGTCGTCGGCACGGCCAGCATGCGAATCGCATCGGACGACGGCCTGATGGCCTCGGACGGCGGGGCCGCGCCCTCCTTCGGCTTGCCGGCGCGATAGAGATCGAGATCCTCGATCCGGGTCGCGTTCTGCCACAGGGCAATGAGCATGACCTTCGTCGCATCGATCGCCGATCCGCCGCCCACCGCCACGATCAGGTCGGCCTTGGCGTTGCGCGCGAGTCCTGCGCCCTCGATTACGCAGGGCCGCGGCGAATGCGCCGTGATGCCGGCATAGACGCCGGCGTAGCGATCGCCCAGCTCGCGGATCACATCGGCCAGCAGGGCGCTCTGCGCCACCGACTTCGTGGTCATGACGAAGACGCGCTTGGCGCCCAGCCGCTCGGCCTCGGCGCGCAGCGCCGCTCCCGCCGGCTTGCCGTAGACCACACGCTCGATGTCCTGGTGCCCGTGGATGCCGTTCAGCATGGGATGCTCCTCAGCCGATGTGGCGGCGGTAGAGCGCCAGCATGCGTTCGTAGTGCTTTTCGCGGGCGGCTTCGTGGAGATTGCCGCGGTCGGAGAAGGCGTAGCCGTGGTGCGTGCCCGCCTCGGTCTCGACGCGCGAGGGGAACGGGGCCGAGGCCAGCAGCTTCTCGAACTTGGCGACGTCGGACAGCGGCACATAGGTGTCGTGCTCGGCGAACGAGTAATAACCCTCGGCGGTAATGTCGCCCAGCATCAGGTGCGGCGAGTCGGGCTTGTCGGAGATCAGGCGCGTTACGTAGTACGACGCGAAGCAGGCGATGCGGTCGGGATGCGCCGCGGCGGCGGCCGTAACGAAAGCCCCGCTCATGCAGTAACCGACCAGCCCGATCTTGCCGGGCTTGGCATCGGGCATCGACGGCAGCCGGTCCAGGATCACGCCGGTGTCGGCCGCGACCTTGGCGTTGGAAATCGATTCCAGGAAGCCGAACATCCTGGTGCGGTTGGCTTCGGCATCGGGATGGTCCCGCGTCGGCCCGCACACGAAGTCGCGAATGGTGCGGTAGTAGAGATTGGGCAGCAGCACGAAATAGCCGGACTGCGAAATGCGCCGGCAGATCTCGCGCAGGCCCTCCCGGACGCCAGGCGCGTCCATCAGCATCAGGACGACGGGCAGCGGGCCGCCGTCGTCAGGCCGGACGCTAAAAGTGTTCATGGCGCCGTCGGGCGTCGGGATATCGAAAGTGCGTTCAATCATGGCCGGGACGGTACCGGGCCGATGCCCCATGGTCTATAACCGCCGCCTCTCACCGAATTCGAGGAGTGAAACGAATGCCCGGCGCCCTGGAAGGCCTGAAAGTCATCGACCTGTCGCGTGTGCTGGGCGGTCCTTACTGCGCGCAGATGCTGGCCGATCACGGCGCCGCGGTGATCAAGGTCGAACCGCCCCAAGGCGACGAGACGCGCACCTGGGGTCCTCCCTTCGACAAGGAAGGTATCTCGGCCTACTTCGCCGGCATCAACCGTAACAAGCGCACGATCGCGCTCGACCTCTCCAAGCCCGAAGGCCGCAAGGTGCTGCTGAAGCTGCTCGCGGAAGCCGACGTGCTAATCGACAATTTCAAGACCGGCACGATGGAGAAATGGGGCATCGGCTATGCCGACACGCTCGCAAACAAATTCCCGCGCCTTGTCCATGCCCGTGTCTCGGGCTTCGGCGAGGACGGCCCGCTGGGCGGCTTCCCAGGCTACGACGCGATGGTGCAGGCTTCCGCCGGCCTGGTCTCGGTCAATGGTTCGCCCGAGAGCGGCCCGGTCCGAGTGGGCGTCCCGGTGGTTGATCTCTCGACCGGCATGAATGCCTGCATCGGAATCATGATGGCGCTCTACGAGCGCAACCGGTCCGGTAAGGGCCAGTTCATCGATGCCACGCTTTACGACAGCGCCATCGCGCTCCACCAGCCGCATGCGCCGAACTATTTTACAGCGGGACAGAAGCCCAAGCTCGTGGGCAACAGCCATGGCAGCCTGGTGCCCTACTCGAACTTTCCGACCAAGGGCCGCAACATTGCAATCGCCGCCGGCAACGACGGCCAGTTCCGAAAGCTTGCGCAGATGCTGGGCAAGCCCGAGCTCGCCCAGGATCCGCGCTTCAAGACCAACAAGGACCGGGTGGCACATCGCCTCGAGCTCGAGGCCGAACTGCGCGAACTTCTCAAGGATCGCGACGCCGACAGCTTCTCCATCGAACTCATGAAGGGCGGCGTGCCCTCGGGCGCGGTGCTCGAGGTGCCCGACGTGATGGAGCATCCGCACACGAAGCATCGCGGCATGGTGTGGGAGAAGGACGGGTACAGGAACGTCGGCAATCCCGTGAAACTTTCGCGTACGCCGGCGGGCGTGCACAGCAAGCCCAAGAAGTTCGGCTCCGACACAAAGGCGGTGCTGGCGGAGGCCGGTTATTCGGCGACCGAGATCGACAATTTGATCGCCTCGGGCATCGCGCTCACCGAGATCAAGAAAGCCTGAGGAGACGACGATGTTCCAACCGGACCTTTTGAAGGGCAAGCGCATCCTGGTGACAGGCGGCGGCACCGGCCTCGGCCGCTCGATGGCGCACCGCTATCTCGAACTCGGCGCCAACGTCGTGATCTGCGGCCGCCGCGAGGACGTGCTGAAGGAAACGGCCGCGGAACTGGCCAAGGATACCGGTGGCGAGATCGAGACGGTGGGCTGCGACGTCCGCGTGCCCGACGCCGTCGAGGCGATGATGGACAAGATCTGGGAGAAGCGGCCGCTCGACATCCTGGTCAACAACGCCGCCGGCCAGATCCTCGCCCAGACCCACAAGATGTCCTCGCGGGCGATCGACGCCGTGCTGGGCATCGTACTGCACGGCTCGGCCTATTGCACCGTGGCAGCAGGCCGGCGCTGGATCGACGCGGGGGAGCGCAACAAGGTGGTGATGTCGATCCTCACCGTCTCGTCGCTGACCGGCGCGCCCTTCACCGTTCCCTCGGCGATGGCCAAGGCCGGCGTGCTGGCGATGACCAAGAGCCTCGCCGTCGAATGGGGCCCCAAGGGCATCCGAACCTGCGCCATCGTGCCCGGCCCCTTCCCGACCGAGGGCGCCTGGAGTCGGCTGATGCCCAAGGAGCGCGGCGGCCAGGACGAGATGATCAAGGCGATCCCGATGCGCCGCGTCGGCGAGCATATCGAGCTCGCCAACCTCGCCGCCTACCTGGTGAGCGATGGCGCCGCCTACATCAACGGCGATGCCATCGTGATCGACGGCGGCAAGATGCTGCAGTCGGGCGGCGGTGGCGCCAACACCTCGGCGATGCTCGACTGGACCGACGAGCAGTGGGACGCGATTCGGCCCAAGAAGAAGTAAACGCCTCTAGGGCAGTACGATCCGCGTCAGCGTACGCTGGCCCGCGGTGATCTCGAACTCGGATTCCTGCTTTGTGTCGCCCTTGAAGGCAACGGCGACATACTTGCCGACCGGCAGCGCGAACATCGCGAACGGCGGATAGAGCGTGGTGATATCCGACCGGTCGCCATAGATGTCCTTGCCCAGGCCCTTGATCTCGAGTGCCGTGGCGCCGGGCGCCTCGAAGGCCGCGAGGCCGGCATCGAGCGCAAACTCCATGTCGAGCCGCTCGCCCGCCTTGATCTCGAACGGGACAGTGCGGTCGATGGCGTCGGCCTTGATGCGGGCGCGATAGGCGCCCGACGGCAGGTCGAACTTGGGCGTGTTGCCGTAGCTGTAGGCGATCGAGTTCTCACCTTCGACCGGCTGGGCGCCGGCGAAGATTTCGATGAACGGATCGCGCAGGGCCGGGCCGCCCTTGCTGAAGACGATCGAGCCCTGCAGGCGGCCGACACCGGCGACGATCTCGACAGCCGTCGTGTCGCCTGCCACGACTTCGATATCGCGCGAGATCTTGGCAGCACCCAAGGTCATATTCACTGCGTACTTACCGGCCGGCACGATGGTCGAGGTCTCGGCGTCGTAGGAATTGAAGATCGCGTCGCCCCCACCCTGGGGCACGACCTCCCAGAAAACGTCGCCCTTCTGGTTTTCGTCAGCCGTACGCTTGGCGCGCAGGCCGAGGCGGCCAGCGTTCAGCACGACGTCGAGGCGGTTCATTTTGTTGGCCTCGATCTTCACCGTCGTCTTGTACTTCACCGCGCCGGCATCGACCTGGACCAGATAGTCGCCGGGCGCCAACTCGGCCTCGATGCGGTCCTTGTAGGAGGTGTCGACATACTCCGGCGCGACGCCGGCCGGCGCCGGCTTGTCGAACTTCCAGACGACCGAATCCTTGCCGGCCAACGGGTCGTCGCCCTCGGCGAGGCGCGCCGAGCCTTCGAGGTTCCAGGCAGGCTTCGGCTCCGCCTTTGGGGCCGGCGGCGGTGGTGCGGCCGGCGGTGCCTTCTTGCGCGCGGCCTCGACCGCGCGGCCGATAGCGCTGCCGAGCTCGCCGGCATTGCTGGCCGAAAGTGCCAGGCCGCCGGTGGCCGCGGCCATGCATTCGAGCTGGCGCACGGCCTGGCGATCCTGGACGTCGAAGCCGACCGTGTGAACGACCAGCCGCACGTCGGCCTTCTTGAGCGCCGCGGCGACCGCACACGGATCGGCGTTGCAGGTCTCGACGCCATCCGACACCAGGATGACGCTGGTGATGTCTTCGCTCGCCTTGAGCTGCTCGGCCGCCATCTTCACCGAAGCGGTCATCGGCGTCATGCCCTTGGGCACGATGCCGTTCACCTGCCCCATCAGCGCCGTGGCATCGACCGGCCCGACCTGCTTCAGGACCTCGATGTCGCCACAGTCGCCCTTGCGGCGATGGCCGTAGGTGACCAGCCCAAGCTGGTCCTGTGGACGCCAGTCCTTGAGCAAGGTGCGGATGGTTTCGCGGGCCACCTCGATCTTTGTCTGGTTGCCGACCCGGCCCCACATCGAACCCGAGGCATCGAGCACGAGGAAGACTCGGGCGCCATCCGTCGGCTGGGCCACGACGGGCCCCGCGCCAACCGCAGCGAGGGCCAGCGCGGCACCGCAGAGAAGCTGCGATACGAGACGACACATCGGCACCACCTGTATAAGCGATCTATTCAGAGACACCGGCTTTTGCCTCGCTCCCGTCACTCTTCGCCCCTGATGCCACCCAGGCGATCAGCAGATCGTAGAACACCGCCAGCACGACCGGGCCGATGAACAGACCGATCAGGCCACCGGCCAGGGTGCCGCAGATCACGCCGGCGATGATCACGGCCATCGGCGTCTGCAGGCCCCGCGCCATCAGTATCGGCCGCAGCACGTTGTCGAGCAGCAGCAGCGGCGCCGTGTAGACGGTGAAAAGCGCTGCCGGCAGGGCGGGCATGTAGATCCACGCCCATATGATCACTGGAATCATGACGATGTTGGGGCCGACCTGGACGATCGCCAGCACCAGGCAGGCGAAGGTGATGGCGCCGGCAAAGGGAACACCCGCCACCAGCATGCCGATGCCGATCAGCGCCGACTGCAGGAGGGCGACGCCGATCACGCCCTGCGAGACGTTGCGGATGGTCGACCCTGCGATCTCGATGAAATGCCGGCCGCGGGCATCGGCGACCCGGCCCGCGAGGTCGCTCACGGTCGTGGTCAGCCTGTCCGAATAGGCAAGCAGCACGCCCGACACGATGATCGCCCCGGCAAACTGCAGGACCTCGAAGAAGACGCCGGCCGCCAGCGCACCGACCCAACGGCCGACCGAGGCGATCTGGCCGACATGGGCCGACAGCAGGGCACGGATGTCATGCGATGCATTCAGCCAGAAATCGTAGAGGCGTGCGCCGACCAGCGGCCAGTCGCGCACCGACTCCGGCGGCGGCGGCATCACCTGCTTGCCGCCGACCAGGAGCCGGGCATAGGCGTCGAGGGTCTCGATCGCGGAGGCCGACAGGATCACCACCGGCGTCAGAAGCAGCACCAGCAGCAGGACCGACAGCAACGCCGCCGCCAGGCCATGATGCAGGCGCATGCGCCGGCGGAGCGCCGCAAACAGCGGATAGACCGCGACCGCCAGGATGATGGCCCAGATGATCAGCGGCGCTACGGGCCGCATCAGGCCAATGCTCAAGTAGACGACGCTGGCGATCAGCGCGAGGCGGACCGCCACGTCGATCGTGAAGCGGGTTACATCCGCCCGTCCCTTTTCCGTCTCGATCATCGCCGCCTCCCGCTCTGCATGGCGTGCGCTGTTCCTAGCGAGCGGGCGCGCCATCGTCCATCGGCTGGCTCTTGTCGGCATGCCGAGGGATCGCCGATACTCTCCCCTTCCCGGGGAGAAGCCAGGCATGGACCAGTACGACTACATCATCGTGGGCGCAGGCTCGGCGGGCGGCACGCTCGCCGCGCGGCTGTCGGAGAATCCGGCGACCAAGGTCCTGCTGCTGGAGGCGGGCGCGGCCAGCCATCCCTATTCCCGCATGCCGCTTTCCTTCGGCCTGCTGATCGACAACCCGGCGGCCAACTGGCTCTACCAGTCCGAGCCGGAGCCCAACACCGCCAACCGGGTCATCCCGGTGCCGCGTGGAAAACTGCTGGGCGGCTCGAGCTCGATCAACGGCCTGGTCTGGGTGCGCGGCCAGCCGCTCGACTTCGATACCTGGGCGCAGATGGGCAACCGCGGCTGGAGCTGGCGCGAGGTCGCACCGCTGTTCACGCGTATCGAGAACTTCGTCGATGGCGATGGCTCAAACGGCCGCGGC
This sequence comes from Reyranella massiliensis 521, assembly GCA_945862125.1. Classification (GTDB taxonomy): domain Bacteria; phylum Pseudomonadota; class Alphaproteobacteria; order Reyranellales; family Reyranellaceae; genus Reyranella; species Reyranella massiliensis_A. The sequence continues at coordinate 4,241 of CAMAYC010000066.1, read as the reverse complement.
ACCGAGGGACCGTTGAAGGTCTCTACCGTGCCCGACCAGAACCCGCTCTACGACGCGCTGTTCGCAGCCTCGAAGTCCGCCGGCTTCAAGCTCAACCCCGACTACAACAGCGAGGACCAGGAAGGCGTCGTGAAGACGCAGACCTCGATCTACAAGGGCCGGCGCATGAGCGTGGCACACTGCTACATCGAGCCGGCGATGAAGCGGCCGAACCTGCATGTCGTCACCAATGCGATGACCTTGCGCGTGCTGCTGGAAGGCAAGCGCTGCGTCGGCGTGGAATACGAAAAAGACGGCAGGATCGTCCAGGCCAGGGGCCGTGAGACCATCCTGTCGGCGGGCGGCGTTGCCAGCCCGCAGATTCTGGAACTCTCCGGCATCGGCCAGCCCGACCTGCTCCACCGGCACGGCATCGAGGTGAAGCACGAGCTGAAGGCGGTCGGCGAGAATTTCCGCGACCACATCAACGCCCGCATCATCTGGCGGCTCAAGGTGGCCAACGTCTCCTACAACCACATGGCGCGCGGCCTGGGCGCCGTCACGCAAATGATGAAGTACCTTGCGACCGGCGGCGGCTTCATGAGCCTGCCTTCGGCGCCACTACTGGCGTTCCTCAAGACGCGCCCGGAACTGGCGACGCCCGACGTGCAGATGCATCTCGTGCCCTATTCGATCAAGGACCCGAAGACCCGCAAGCTGCAGGACTTCCCGTCGATGACGATCGCCTGCTACCAGCTCCGGCCCGAGAGCCTGGGCTCGATCCACATCCGCTCGCCCGACCCCAAGGCGCAGCCGGCGATCCGCTTCAACTTCCTGGCCGACAAGATCGACCAGGACGCGATGGTCGGCGGCTTCCGCATGATGCGGAAGATCGTCGATGCCGCGCCCATGGACGCCTATCGCGACGAGGAGTTCTCGCCCGGCCCATCAGTCGGCACCGACGAGGAGATCCTGACCTGGATCCGCAACAACTCGCAGACCGCCTACCACCCGATCGGCACCTGCCGCATGGGCCCGGCCGGGCAAAACACCGTGGTCGACGACAAGCTCAAGGTGCACGGGATCGAGGGCCTGCGCGTGGCCGATGCCTCGATCTTCCCGACCATGCCCTCGGGCAACACCAACGCGCCCTCGATCATGGTGGGTGAGAAGATGGCGGACATTCTGAAGGCGGCGGCTTAGCCGCCCAGCCGTCGCTTCACCTCGTCGGGAATGGCGATCGCCTTCAACGTGCGGGCATCGCCGTCCTTGCGCGCCCAGATTCGCGTCTCCGTGCCTTCGGCCGCGATCTGGCCCGAGGCATCGCGGAAGACGTGGCTGATGGTAAACGAGCTGCGGCCGAATTTCGCGACGTGGCTTTCGATGACGAGCGTTTCGCCGGTCTGCGAAGCGCGCTTGAAGGAGCACTCGGCATGAACCAGTGGCGGGCCCTCCTTCCACTGCCCGCTCGTCATGTCGTCCCGGCGCAGGCCGGCGGCCAGGAACAGGCGAAAGGTCGCCTGATCGAACCAGCGGAAATAGGCGGGGTAGTAGACGATGCCGGCGGGATCGCAGTCGCCCCACTCCACGGTGACGGTATGTCTGCTCGCGAGCGCCATGATCCTAGGCCACCGCCGGCCGGCCGGTGATGAAGGCCGTCCCCGACATGCCGGCGATCAGCGTGCCGTCGGCACGGACGACATCGATGCGGTAGTTGGCGATCCTGGCGGAGCGTGCAATCTCGACGGCGGTGGCCGTCAGCATGTCACCCACCCGCGCGGCGGTGTTGTACATCATGTGAACATCTATCCCGGTTGACATGATCCCGTGGGAATTACAGGCGTAGCCGAAAGCGGCATCGGCCAGGGTGAAGGTGAGGCCGCCATGGCAAACACCATTGAAATTAACGTGACGCTCCCCGACCCGGACCCGGGTTACGGCCCGGCCAAGAGCCGCCTCGACGACTTCGATGCCGAGTTCGCGCGTGAAGGTGTCGCGCCGCGCGAGCGCAGAGGCATCGAATTTAGTCATTCGGCGGCGCTCCGCAGCGGCTGGGACGCCGATGCAATAGCTGCCAGTGTCCTGGACAGCGACTCCCCGTCGGGATCGGCCAGGGCCGCCACGCGCGCGTTGGCCACGGCATCGGCGGCGGCGCGCGGAATCAGGCGACCCGCCAATGCAGGCGCAATCACCTCTTCGGAGATGCGCCGGTAGTTCTGCAGGCCGCGCTTATAAGTGTCGCCATAGCCCTTGATCAGGCGCGCCGACTCCGCAATCTCGCGCGCCAGGTCGCTGCCGATGGGTGCGGCGGCGCGTATCGCCGTGAGCCAGCGTTCGATCTCGGCTTGCTCCTCGACGAAGCGGAAGGAATACGGCCGCCACCAGCGCAGCGACGCCAGAAACCGCAGCCGCGCGAAGCCCCAGACGGTCGTCGCGCGCACATGCATGGAGATGTGGAAGGGCCGCCGCCGGAGAAGCCAGCGCGCCGCGGTGGGCGGCAGCATGGCAGCGATTTCGTCGTTGCCCGGCTTGAAGTGCTCGGTGACTTCCAGAGGTTCGTGCGCCCCCGCGCGAACCTCTTGCCGCACGCGTTCGAGGCGTTCACGCGAAGTCTTGGCCTGGGCCACCCGGATCACGTCCTCGAAGGACATGCGCACGGCAAGATGCCGCGCCACCTCGCGGACCAGATCGGCCGGCAGACCTTTTAGCCGGTCGAGATAGAGATCGGCATATTTGCGGTCCTGATAGGCGGCGAGCCGCCGGATGCCCTCCTCCACCACGTCGAGACTGGCGGCCGGGAAGTCCCTGCGCGCACGCGCGATCAGATCCTCTACTCCCGACGTCGCAGCCTGGCGCTTGCGGTGCTCGCGCACCGCCTGCTCCAGCTCGCCGCGGGCATGGCCACGGCCGAAGGCGAAGGCAGCAAGATTCGTGTCGACGGATTTCCCGGCATGCCGGATCGCGGCTTCGAACGCCGCATCGGGGATCGGCAATCGGCCCGAGCCCGAGAGTGCACCCATCAGAACGGCATTGATGACGCCACCCGATTCTTCGGCAGCCTGGTCCATGTCGAACAGGATCTGCGTCCGGCTGCGCTCCTTCACTGCCCGCAGCAGGCGGCCGACATCGAAGCTGCCGTCACCCATCGCCATGCGCTCGCCGATAGCCAGCACCCGATGGGTAGAGGCGATCAGGGTCGTGCGGTCAGGCGTCACGAAGCCGTTGAAGATCATGCGGCCCGCTTCCAGCAGCTCGGTGGCCAAGGCCACATCGACCTCGCCAATCGCCGGGTTGAGCGCCAGTACCGAGGCCCTCTGGCCCGGCGACGGCATGACCTCGAGATAATAGGTCGTGGCGCCGGTCCGTTGCGCCACGCCCGGGATCTGCGTCGCCTGGACGCCCAGCCCCTGGCTTTGCGCGGCGGCCACGATCCAGTCGCACAGCACACCGCCGCCATCTCCGCCCAGGGCGCCGATCAGGATCGTAACCGGCCGGCTCACGCGCGCTTCTCCAGGCGAATCTCGACTTCGCGCTCGACGAAGCGCCATTCCGGCGAGGCGCGGAGCCTCGCCAGCAGCTCATCGAAACGCGGTTCATCGGCGGGCGAGAATTCGAACCAGGTGAGGAAGTCGAAGACCGCACCCACCTGGTCACGGCAATGCACGAGCTGACGCGACACCGCGGAAAGATAATCGCTGCCGATCGCGATGTGGTGCGATTGGTCTTCCAGAATGACGCGCCGTTCGTCCTGCGCCAGCGCCCACCAGCCCGCCGACTTGGTGATCGGGATCAGCGCCGCCCGCGTGGCGGCCGGACGACCGAGGATCGACGGCGTGGCGTCGAGCACGCGCTTCTCCGCCGAATTTGTGTAACGGAGATTGCTGGTCATCCCCGACAGGGCCCACGCGGCGTCCGCGAGCGCCCGCGCACCCTTGTCGACACAGTCGACGGGCTGGAGCGACGCGCCACGCACCGCGGTGATCCGCACGACATTCCAGGCGCCAGCCGTACCGCCGCTGAAGACGATCGGGTCAGGCACTCGCCATCGCCCCGATGATCCTCGACCGCAAGCGCCACTTCAGGCGGTCCCACCAGCTCGCGTTCTGCACGATGTCGGCCTTGTAGAAGGACGGGCAGAGCACGGCGGCATCGGCCACCTCGCCGCAGAGCCCGCAGCCGACGCAACCGTTGTTGACGTGCGCGACAGGATCGGAGCGCAGCGGATCGGGGCTGGGCTTCACCACCAGCGACGGACAGCCCGA
>CAMAYC010000065.1 GCA_945862125.1 Reyranella massiliensis 521 | reverse complement strand
TGTCGCCCGTGCCCATGCCGGGGCGGGCGGCATCACACCATCGCTCACTGGAGGATGTTCATGCGTACCATCGACTATTCGCCGTTTTATCGTGCCACCGTCGGCTTCGACCGGGTTTTCAACCTGCTCGATTCGGTCGCCGGGCAGGCCAGCACCAACGGCTACCCCCCGTACAATATCGAGAAGTCCGGCGATAACGACTACCGCATCGTGATGGCGGTGGCGGGCTTCGCCGAGGCCGAGCTCAACGTGACCCAGAAGGAGAACGAGCTCCTGGTCACCGGCCAGACTTCGGCCGAAGGTCAGGACGAGAAGCAGTATCTCTATCGCGGCATCGCCGGGCGCAATTTCGAGCGCCGCTTCCAGCTCGCCGACCATGTGAAGGTCGTGGGCGCGAAGCTTGCCAACGGCCTGCTCACGATCGAGCTGCAGCGCGAGATCCCGGAAGAGAAGAAGGCCCGCGCGATTCCCGTCGTGGCCTCGGCTCAGCCGGCCCTGACGCACTAACCGTCATCGAGAGGGCGCCGCGGAAAACCGCGGCGCCCTTTCTTTATTTCTTATGCAGACGGTGGCAGGAAGACCACCGACGGCTCGACCTCGACGAGGAATTCCTCGCGCGCCAGGCCCGATACGCCGATCCAGGTCGAACACGGCAGGTTCTCGCCGAACGCCGCCTTTAGCGCCGACGCGATGGCCTTGCCTTCCTTCATGTGACTTTGCTTGATGTACAGCGTGAAGGCGCCGACCTGATCGAGACTCGCACCGACGGTGCCGAGCGCCGTTGCGACATTCTCCAGGCTCTTTTCGAGCTGTCGGCCGACGTCTCCCGGACCGACGAGCTTGCCGTCGGCATCCCAGGCAACCTGGCCGGCCACGTGCACGGACCGGCCGAACGGCGTGCGGACCACCGTGACCTGCGCGACACCGAACGGACGGCTCTCGAAAATCCCCTCAGGCGCCACAGTGGTGCGGCTCATGGGCGTCTCCTCTCCTGCAAGCCTCTGTCTAAAGCGTGATTCTGTACTTTCGTGCTAGCGTCTTGCGATGCGCTGGATCGCCCTGCTCCTCTTTGGCTTCGTCTACTCGGGCTTTGCCTCCGCGCAAACTCACTGGGCCGTTTCGTCCGGGAGGCCCTCAGCAGACGAAGGACCAAAATTCGGCTACGTCTCTGATGGCGGCAACTATTTTGATACGCTGTTTGCCTACTGCCTCCGAGACACGAAGGAAGCCGTCGTCATTGCCGACGTCGGCGAGCATCCTGCCGACGGTGAGAGCAGCTTCACGCTGACCGTGAGCGGCGAGCCGTCGGTGACGATTCGCGGTAAGGCCGAACCATCGATATACGGAGATAATTGGCTGAAGGTGCGGCTCCCGCTGGAACACCCGATGTTCGAACTGCTATCGAAAGGCCAGCCGATGACCTACGTCGCCGGTTCGACGCGCGTTTCACTCAGCGCGTCGAACCTGACAGCTACGATGTTGCGGTGGCGTAACGCCTGCCGCTAGCTACTTCTTCGCGTACTTGCCGGTGAGCTGCGGCGTGTGCGGGCCCTCGCCGCCTTTCTCCTTGTGCTGGAGACGGGTGGTGCGCGCCCACGTGCGCTTGAGATCGTCCTTCACGTTGAACCTGAGCGTGCCGATCTTCTCGACCGTCAGTTCGATCTTGTCGCCGTCCATGAAGGAATTCAGGCCGCGGTGGTTGGTGCCGGTGGCCACGATGTCGCCGGGCTCCAGCGTGTGGATCGAGCTCACCCATTCGATGATGCGCGGGATGTGATGCGCCATGTCGGAGGTATTGAACTTCTGCATCACCTGGCCGTTGTTGGTCAGCGTGATGTTGAGGTTCTGCGGATCGGCGATCTCGTCGGCCGTCACGATGCAGGGCCCGATCGGCGCGAAGGTGTCGCGCGACTTCATCTGGAAGAAGACGTTGCCCGGCGGCGGCAGGCCGCGGGCCGAGCCATCGATGAAGCAGGTGTAGCCGAAGATGTGCTTGAAGGCGTCGGCCGGGGCCACGCGCGTCGCGCGCTTGCCGATGACCAGCGCCATTTCCGCCTCGCCCTCGAAGATCGTGGCGGGCGCGTCCGGCAGCACCATGGTATCGCCGTCGCCGATCACCGCGGTCGCGGCCTTGTGGAAGGCGTTGATGGCGGGCTTCTCCGGCAGGGTGCCGTCTTCCATGTAGTTGACGGCCATGCAGACGATGTTGCCGGGCTTGGGCACCGGCGGCCGCAGTTTGACGCCCGACACCGGCACGCCTTTGCCGTCAGCCGCGGCCTTCTCGACCTTGGCCTTGTAGGAATCCCATTTGGCGATCAGGCCGATGATCAGGTCCCGCGCGTCGAGATGCGGGATGTCCTTCACCGCGTCGGTGACGTCGACGACGTTGTCGCCCTTGATGACGCCCAGGCGATAGTCGTTGAAATAGCAAAGCTTCACTTCTTGTCTCCCCCTTCGAGTACTGATTTGGCGACACCCGCCGCCGACATGGCGGTGGGCCAGCCGGAATAGAACGCCATGTGCGTGATGATCTCGACGATCTCGTCCTTGGTCACGCCATTGTCGACGGCTCGGGCGACATGTCCCTTGAGCTGTTCGGTGCGGTTCATGGCGACCAGGGCCGCAACGGTAATCAGGCTGCGGTCGCGCTTGGAGAGGCCGGGCCGCTCCCAGACGTCGCCATAGACGACCTTTTCGGTGAGATCGATCAGCTTGGGCACGAACGACCGCACGGCGTCGCGCGCAGGGTTCGAGGCAGGTGGCTTGGACATCGTCTCTCTCCTTTTCGAGTGAATGGCTACTTCTTCGCCTGCTGGATGGCCCGCCATACGTTCTGCGCGGTCGCCGGCATCGCCACGTCCGTCACACCGAGTGGCGCCACGGCATCCAGTACGGCGTTCATCACGGCCGGCATCGCACCCACCGTGCCCGCCTCGCCGGCGCCCTTGGCGCCCAGAGGATTGTACTTGGTCGGCACCGGGTTGCTCTTGACCTCCATGCTGCACATCGTGTCCGCGCGCGGCATGGCGTAGTCGAGGAAGCTCGCGGTGAGCAGCTGGCCGCTGTCGCGGTCCCACACGACCTGCTCGCTCAGGATCTGGCCGACGCCCTGGGCGACGCCGCCATGGATCTGTCCCTTCAGCCCGGTCGGGTTCATCACCGTGCCGACATCGTCCACCACCGCATAGCGCTCCAGCCTGACCTCGCCGGTGTCGGGATCGACCTCGACCTCGCAGATGTGGCAGCCGTTGGGATAGGTATCCTTCTGGCCGAGATAGGTGGCGTTCTCGTAGAGCCCGCCCTCGAAGCCCTTCGGCCACTTGGTCGGGTTGAACGCGGCCATCGCCACCTGCTTCAGGGTCACCGTCTTGTCGGTGCCGGCGACCTTGAACACGCCGTCGGCGAACTCGATGTCCTGCTCGCCGGCCTCGAGCATGTGACTGGCCAGCAACTTGCCCTTCTCGATCACCTTGCCGGCCGCGGTGAACAGCGCCGAGCCGCCCAGCACCGTCGAGCGCGAGCCGTTGGTGCCCATGCCGAAGGCGACGCGATCGGTGTCGCCGTCGATGAACTGCACGTCGGCCGGATCGATGCCGAGGCGCTCGTTCAGGATCTGCTTGAACATCGTCTCGTGACCCTGGCCCTGGTTCTTGGTGCCCATGAGCAACGCGGCCGTGCCGCTCGGGTTGAAGCGGATCTCGGCATATTCCGGCTGTGCCGTGCCCGCGGCCTGCTCGATGGCATTGACGATGCCCAGGCCGCGCAGCTTGCCGCGCTTCTTCGAGTCCTCGGCCCGCGCCGCGTAGCCCGCCACGTCGGCAAGCTTGATCGCCATGTCCATGTTCTTCTCGAACTCGCCGCAGTCGTAGAACGGCCCGACCGGGCTCTGGTACGGCAGGGACGCTTCCGACAGCATGTTCTTGCGCCTGAGCTCGACGCGATCGACACCCAGCTCGCGGGCCGCGTCGTCGATCAGGCGTTCAATCAGATAGATCGCTTCCGGTCGCCCCGCGCCGCGATAGGGCGCGGTCGGGTTGGTATTCGACAGCACGCCGACCACGTTGATGTAGGCCTTGGGGATCAGGTAGACGCCCAGCACCGTGCCGATCATGCCGAACGGCGACAGCAGGTTGCGATCGGAGCCGACGTAGGCGCCGATGTTGGCCAGCATGTTGAGGCGCAGCGCCACGAACTTGTTGTCCTTGTCGAGCGCCAGTTCGATCTCGCCGATATTGTCGCGACCGTGCTCGTCGGCCATCACGGCTTCGCTGCGCTCGCAGGTCCATTTCACCGGGCGCAGCAGCTTGCGCGCCGCCCACAAGGTCAGGCGGTGCTCGATATACTGCCAGCCCTTGGTGCCGAAGCCGCCGCCGACGTCGCCCGCGATCACCCGCAGCTTGCTCTCGGGCACCTTGAAGACGTTCTGCGCCAGCATGTTTCGCACGCGGTGGGGATACTGCACGTCGGCATAGAGCGTCATGCGGTCCTCGCCGGGATCGTAGACGCCCAGCGTTCCGCGCGGTTCCATGTATTGGGCATGCACGCGCGTGATCTCGTAGCGCCGCTTTATGACCTTGGCCGCGCCCTTGATCGCCTCTTCGGTCGCTGCCTTGTTGCCGCGCTCGGTAAAGCAGGAAATGTTGTCGGGGCAGTCGTCCCACACCGCGGCGGCGCCAGACTTCACCGTGTCGGCAGTCGAGGTCACGGACTTCAGCGTCTCGTAGTCGATGCGGACCAGGTCCGCCGCGTCCTTGGCCTCGGCCAGCGACTCGGCGACCACCATCACCACCGGATCTCCGACATAGCGCACGCGGTCGACGATCAGCGGCGGCCGCTGCGGCGCATACATCGGCTTACCGTCGGGCCGCTTGCGCGGCATGTTGGCCTTGGGCATGCCGAGCCCGTCGGCCGCGACATCGTGGCCGGTGTAGACCGCAAGGACCCCGGGCGACTGGCGCGCTTCCGCAACATCTATCGACTTGATCAGCGCGTGGGCATGCTGCGAGCGCACGAACACAGCATGGACCTGGCCGGGCAGGTTGACGTCGTTGATGTAGCGGCCCTGCCCGCGCAGCAGGCGCGGGTCCTCGAACCGCAGCACCGGCTGCCCGATTCCATACTTGCTCATGACGTTTCCCCCAAGCCCAACCTTAACCCAACGGACCCATGAAGACCGGATCGGCGTAGCTGTCCGACATCGGCTCCAGGCTCTCGGGCCAGTCCTTGCCGACCTTGCGGCGCTGATCGGCCGGCCGTGGCTTGCCGTCCCAGCCGACGCGTTCCATGTAGTAGTAGAGCATCAGGCAGTGGCCCGCCGGATCGAGGAAGTGCGCGGCATAGTCGACGCCGGGATAGAGTTCCGCGGGCATTGCCTCGGTGAAGCGCACACCCTTCTTTTTCAGGAACGAGACCGCGTCGCGGAGCTGGCGGTAGCTGCCGACCTGCACGCCCATCGACGCGACGGACGTGTCGGGATTGAGACCCAGCTCGGCGCGCAGCGCCTTGGGAAACAGCGACAGGCTGTGATGTTCGCCGCCGTTCCTCAGGAAGACGCAGCGATGGCCCCTGTAGGTCACGACCTCCGTGCGCACGAAGCCCATCGTCTCGACATAGAAGGCCTCCGAGGCGCCGACGTCGGCCACGAACAGGCCCATCGGCCCGATGTTGGTGACCTTGAACGGCCGCGGCAGCTGCACGCCGGCCACGACATATTCCTCGTCGCTGCGATCCTGGATGGTGTTTCCGGCGTTGATGTCGATGCCCTTGGCGACGGCATCGCGAACCTCCTGCTCCTCAGAAATCTGCGGCAGCTCGGGCTGTTCGCGGAAGGCGCGGTAGTACATCGACTCCGGCTTGCTGCGGCCATCCCAGCCGATCTGCTCCATGCCGTAATAGAGTTCGACCGTGTGGCCGTCGGGATCGCGAATATAGGTGTGCCAGTTGCTCCCCGGCATATCGCGGCCGACCCGGCGGATCTCGACCTGCTTCTCGCGGAAGTAAGCGGCGGCGGCGAACACCTCGTCCATGGTGCCGACCTGCCAGGTGATCTGGTTGACGGTGATGTCCTTGGCCTCCGCGTCGTCGCCGAAGATGGCGCCCAGCGACTTGTGCGCCAGCAGGAAGGCGTGGTGGTCGGAATTGTGGCTCATGAAGACAATGCGGCCGTCGTCGAGGCGCTTGGCGATCTCTTCACGGCCGGGGATCTTCTTGAGATCGCGGACGTCGGTGATGCGAAAGCCGAGCAGCTTCGAATAAAAATCAATACCGCCCTGCAGGTCCGCGACATTGAAACCGAAATGGCCGAGCCGCCGTATTTTGAACGGCTGCGGATAGCTCAGGCCGCCGATATCGTAGGTTGCCGCCTTGTGAAGTGCGTCCATGATGCCCTCCTCCGCATGCCTGTATTTCCTCAGGCCGGCGCGGATCGTGGGGCCTGACCCTTGGGCTGTAAATGGATTTTCGGGCGCGCATGGGAGCTTTGACACTTCGCCCGCGACGCAGTTTCGTCCTATGGTCCGGCGCCAAAGACACGGGAGTTCTCTCAATGAAAAGCTACAAGGTTGTCGAGTTCGGCCAGCCACTGCAGAAGGTCGAGGAGGCCAACCCGGCGCCGCAGGGGGCCGAGGTGCTGGTGCGCGTCACCGCCGCCGGCGTCTGCCACAGCGATGTCCATCTGTGGGAAGGCTTCTTCGACATGGGCGGTGGCAACAAGGTGTCGACCCAGAAGACGATGAACCCGCCTCGCACCATGGGCCACGAGATCGTGGGTGAGGTCGTGGCGCTCGGCCCCGACGCAAAAGGCGCCAAGGTCGGCGACAAGGCAATTGTCTACCCGTGGATCGGCTGCGGCAGCTGCTGGTACTGCGCCAACGGCCGCGAGCACCTGTGCCCGAACCCACGCGCGCTCGGCATCAACAAGGATGGCGGCTTCGCCGACCATGTCCTCGTGCCAGACGCCAAGTATCTTTATCCGTATGGCAACGTGCCGACCGAGCTTGCGTGCCTCTACGCCTGCTCCGGCATCACGGCCTTTGGCGCTGTGAAGAAGACGGTCGGCGAGGATGCCGGCAAGCCCATCCTGGTGATCGGCGCCGGCGGCGTCGGCCTGATGGGCGTCAAGTTTGCGCAGTCCGTGCTGGGCCATGCTCCGATCGTGGCCGACATCGACGAGGGCAAGCGCAAGCTGGCACTGGACAACGGCGCCGTGGCCGCCATCGATCCGCGCGACAAGGATGCGCGCAATAAGATCCTCGAACTGACCGGCGGTACCGGCGTCGGAGCGGCGATCGACTTCGTCGGCGCCGACAGCACTGCCCAATTCGGGATCAAGGCGCTGGCCCGCGGCGGCCGGCTTGTCGTCGTCGGACTGTTCGGCGGCACCTTCTCGATGCCGATGCCGATGTTTGCCTTCACCGGCTGCCAGATCGTGGGGTCGGTCACCGGCAGCCCGGCCGAGATGAAGGAAATGATGGACCTGGTCACTGCTGGCAAGGTGACGCCGGTGCCGACGATCAAGCGCAAGCTCGACGACGCCGACGCCACGTTGCAGGAATTGCGCAAGGGCCTGATCATGGGACGGGCTGTCCTGGTTCCGTGAGTCAGGCTGGTCGCGCCCTCGCCTACGCTTTCGAGTCCGGAGCGCTTGCGCACAGACAAGCGTTCTTCCTCAGAGCCGAGGAATTGCCGCTGAGGGAACTCGAGGCCGAGCAATCCTTCCGTCCCGACTATCTGCGCCTGAAGCAGAGAGGCTGGTCGGTCGTACCGCGCCTCCAGGGCGGCTCCTATGAACAGGGCCTCGTGCTGCTGACCAAGCACAAGGAGGAAAGTTTCGCCAACATCGCGCGTGGTTGGGCCTTGCTCGCGCCCGGCGGCCGGCTGGTCTGTGCCGGCGCCAACGACGATGGCGCGGCCAGCCTGGAGAAGCATATCGGCAAGGCGTTTGGATTGACCGACAAGATTTCCAAATACCACTGTCGTGTCTTCTGGTTCGACAAGGGCGAGGGCACGCCACCCGACTACTGGCGCGGGCTGGCGAAGCTGCAGCCAGTGGGCGCCGGCCCCTGGCTCAGCCAGCCGGGCATCTTCAGCTGGGACCACGTCGACGAGGGCTCGGCCCTGCTCGCCCGGTATCTGCCGAAAGACATCGCCGGCACGGTCGCCGATTTCGGCTGCGGCTGGGGTTACCTCTCGCGCCATCTCCTCGACCATTGCCCCGGCATCGCGCGGCTCGACATGATCGACGCGGAGCATCGCGCCACCGAGGCGGCGCACGCGAATGTCCCGGATCCCCGTGCGACGGCCCATTGGTTGGATCTTATCGCCGAGGCCGCGCCCACGACCTACGACGCCATCATCTGCAATCCGCCCTTCCATGCCGGGCGTGCGGCCGAGCCGGCCCTCGGCCAGGGTTTTATCGCGGCGGCGGCGCGGGCTCTGAAACCCGGCGGACACTTTTATATGGTCGCCAACCGCGGCCTGCCCTATGAGCCGCAGCTCGCAGAACACTTCGCTTCGTTCGAGACGCTGGCCGACAACAACAAATTCCGGGTTTCGCGCGCGGTTCGTTGACACCGCCATTGTCATCCTGAGCGAAGCGAAGGATCCTTCGCTTCGCTCAGGATGACAATTGAGCAGCAATCAAAAATTCCTTGTTGCCCTCAGCGCCGGTGATCGGGCTTTCCGTCACGCCCAGCACGCGCCAGCCCGGCTGATCGGCCAGCCAACCCGCGATCGTCGCACAGACTTCTTCGTGCAGTGCCGGCTCGCGGACGATGCCGCCTTTCCCGACCCGGCCCTTGCCGACCTCGAACTGCGGTTTTATCAGCGCCACGAGATGCGCGCCCGGCGTCGCCAGCGCCAGTGCCGCCGGCAGCACGGTGCGCAGGCCGATGAACGAGGCATCGCAAACGACCAGCTCCACTGGCTCGGGGATCAGCGCCACCGTCACCTCGCGCATGTTGGTCTTCTCCAGCGACACCACGCGCGGATCGCTGCGCAGCTTCCAGGCGAGCTGGTTGGTGCCGACATCGACGGCATAGACCTTGGCCGCCCCGCGCTGCAGCAGGCAGTCGGTGAAGCCGCCGGTCGATGAGCCGACATCGAGTGCAAGACGGCCGGCAACGGGGATCGCAAAATGATCCAGCGCCTTCTCGAGCTTCAGCCCGCCGCGCGAGACATAGGGATGCGGCTGGCCGCGGACTTCGAGCGCCGTATCGGGGCCGATGCCCTGCCCCGCTTTCTCCAGGCGGCGCTCGCCGGAAAAGACCAGCCCGGCCATGACGAGGCGTTGCGCGGCGGCGCGCGTCTCCGCCAGCCCGCGCTCGACCAGCGCCACATCAAGTCTTGTCTTGGCCGCCATGGTTCCCCTGCTAGCATGGCGACCATGAGCATGAAACTTCTCGAGGGCGAACGCGCCCTGATCACCGGCTGTGCCGGCGGCATCGGCCGCGGCATCGCCAAGGCCCTTCTCGCGGAAGGCGCCACCGTCCTGGGCAGCGACATCACCGCCCCGCCGGCCGAGGACGGCATAGATTTCCTGGCCGCCGACCTTTCCAAACGTGACGGCTGGAAGGGCCTTCTCGACGGCGCCACCAGGAAGCTCGGCACCATCTCGCTGTTCGTCCATGCCGCGAGCCCGCGACGCCTCGAAGTCGACACGCCCCTGTCGGTGAGCGAGGAAACGTGGGACGCGATGACCGACATCAACCTGCGCTCCGGCTTCTTCCTTGCCCGCGAGCTCGGCCGCCACATGCGCGACAAGCGGATCAAGGGCCGCATCCTGCTGATCACCTCGCAGCATCGCGACACGGCGCGCAACCTCCCCCACTACAGCGCTTCGAAGGCCGGCATGACGATGGTGATGAAGGAGCTGGCGCGCGTGCTCGCGCCGGACGGAATCAGAGTGAATGCAATCGCTCCGGGTGCAATTCCCGGTGGCGGCTTCGTCGCCGACAATCTCAATGCCCTGGTGGCGCAAATCCCCCTTGGACGTGCAGGGACTCCCGACGATATCGCCCAGGTCGCCGTCGCCATTCTGTCGGAAAGATTTGGCCGTTATTTGGTGGGCACGACAGTAGAAGTTGATGGTGGACTGGGCCTCATGAGCTGGATTCCTGCCAAGGCTTGACCGGCCCGTCTGGAAGGGTTGAGTTACGCCCCGAATAGAGGAGGACAACTGCCATGACACTTCGCATCAACTCCACCGCGCCTGACTTCAAGGCCGAGACGACCCAGGGCCCGATCGAGTTCCACAAGTGGATCGGCGACGGCTGGGCGATCCTGTTCTCACATCCCAAGGATTTCACGCCGGTCTGCACGACCGAACTCGGCTACATGGCGGGGCTCAAGCCGGAGTTCGACAAGCGCAATACCAAGATCATCGGCCTCTCGGTCGATCCTGTGGCCAACCATTCGAAGTGGGCCAAGGATATCGAGGAGACTCAGGGTCACGCCGTCACCTATCCGATGATCGGCGATCCCGAACTCAAGGTCGCCACCGCCTACGACATGCTGCCCGAGGGCGCCGGCACGACGTCGGAAGGCCGCACCGCCGCCGACAATGCCACCGTGCGCTCGGTGTTCGTCGTCGGCCCGGACAAGAAGATCAAGGCGATGCTCACCTATCCGATGAGCACCGGCCGCAACTTCGACGAAGTGCTGCGCATCCTCGAGAGCTGCCAGCTCACGGCCAAGCACCAGGTCGCGACGCCGGTGAACTGGAAGAACGGCGATGACGTGATCATCGTCCCGGCGGTCTCCGACGAGCAGGCCAAGGCCAAGTATCCGAATGGCTGGAAGGCTCCGAAGCCCTACCTGCGCATCGTGCCGATGCCGAAGTAGGCGAACTCATCGGACCGCGGGCCTCCTCAGGGCGGAGGTTACTCCGCCCGCGCCCGCTAATGGAAAGCGCGCCACAGGGCGCGCTTTTCTTTATGAGGCGGGCCTGGAGGCCCGCGGTCCGGCAAGAGCAGATTGGCCGAGCGCGGCGATGGCGGTGGCCACGATCGCCGCCGCGTTGAGGCCGGCCTGCTCGTACTGCTTAGCCGGGGCCGCGTGGTCGATGAAGCGGTCGGGCAGGATCATCGGCCGCACTTTCAGGCCATGATCGAGCAGACCGTTGCTCGCGAGATATTGCAGCACCTGGCTCGCGAAGCCGCCGACCGATCCCTCTTCGATGGTGATCAGCACCTCGTGCTCGCGCACGAGGCGGCGAATGAGATCGGTGTCGAGGGGCTTCGCAAAGCGGGCGTCGGCCACTGTGGCGCTCAAGCCCTTGGCCGCGAGATCCTCGGCCGCGACAAGGCATTCGCCGAGGCGCGTGCCGAAACTCAGCAGCGCGATCTTGGTGCCTTCGCGCAGGATGCGGCCCTTGCCGATCTCCAGCGGCGTGCCGCGCACCGGCAGTTCGATGCCGACACCCTCGCCGCGCGGATAGCGGAAAGCCGAGGGCCGGTCATCGATCTGGGCGGCCGTGGCCACCATGTGCATCAACTCCAACTCATCGGCCGCCGCCATGATGACGAAATTCGGCAGGCAGCCGAGGTAGGCGACGTCGAAGGAACCGGCGTGCGTGGCGCCATCGGCGCCGACCAGGCCGGCGCGATCGATGGCGAAACGCACCGGCAGATTCTGGATGGCGACGTCATGCACGACCTGGTCATAGCCGCGCTGCAGGAAAGTCGAATAGATCGCCGCGAACGGCTTGAACCCCTCACAGGCGAGGCCGGCGGCGAAGGTGACGCCGTGCTGCTCGGCGATGCCGACGTCAAAGTGGCGATCGGGGAATCGCTCGGCGAACTTGTCGAGGCCGGTGCCCGACGGCATTGCCGCGGTGATCGCCACGATCTTCTTGTCGGCCTCGGCCTCGGCGATCAGCGCCTTGGCGAAGACCGCCGTGTATTGCGGCGCGTTGGCGACAGGCTTGGATTGCTTGCCGGTCACGACATCGAACTTCACGACGCCGTGGTATTTGTCGTCGCTCGCCTCGGCCGGCGGATAGCCCTTGCCCTTCTTGGTGACGACATGGACCAGGATCGGCTTGTCGAGCTGACTGTCGCGGGCGTTCTTCAGGATCGGCAGCAGGTGATCGAGATTGTGACCGTCGACGGGGCCGACATAGTAGAAGCCCAGCTCGTCGAACAGCGTGCCGCCGGCCACGAAACCGCGCGCGAATTCCTCGGCACGGCGCGCCGCCATTTCCAGCGGCTTGGGCAGCGATTCGGCGAAGGTGCGGCCGAGATTGCGCAGCGTGACGTAGGGCCGGCCCGACAGCAGCCGCGACAGATGCCCCGACAGCGCGCCGACGGGCGGGGCGATCGACATGTCATTGTCGTTCAGCACCACGATCAGGCGCGACCTGAGCGCGCCTGCGTTGTTCATGGCCTCGTAGGCCATGCCGGCACTCATCGCGCCGTCGCCGATCACGGCGACGACATTGTTGTTGCCGCCCGCGAGGTCGCGCGCCACGGCCATGCCGAGGCCGGCCGAGATCGAGGTCGAGGAATGGGCGGCGCCGAACGGGTCGTACTCGCTCTCGGCGCGGCGGGTGAAGCCCGAGAGCCCGCCCTCCTGCCGAAGCGTGCGGATGCGGCTGCGGCGGCCGGTGACGATCTTGTGCGGGTAGGCCTGGTGGCCGACGTCCCAGATCAGCCGGTCTTTCGGCGTGTCGAACACGTAGTGCAATGCCACCGTCAGCTCGACGACGCCGAGGCCGGCGCCGAGGTGGCCGCCGGTGACCGAAACGGCCGAGATCGTCTCCTGGCGCAGCTCGTCGGCGAGCTGGCGCAGTTGCTCCTCGCGCAGCCGACGAATGTCGGCGGGCACGTCCACGGTGTCGAGGAGCGGCGTCGGGCTCTGACCGGTCATGAAAGCATCATACTCCTGCTCGGCCGCACATGCCGCTCCTCATGTGCGGCGGGCAATGACGAAATTCGCCGCCTGCCTTAGCAAATCCGCGGCCTCGCCGAACGAGTCCAGATGCGCGGCGGCCTGTCGCGCCAGCATCTCGGCCTGGGCCCGGGCCCGCTTCACGCCCAGGATCGACACGAACGTGGCCTTGCCGGCCACGATGTCCTTGCCGGGCGTCTTGCCGAGTTCCACGACATTGCCTTCGACATCGAGCAGGTCGTCGGCGATCTGGAAGGCAAGGCCGAGATCGTGGGCGTAGGCCTGCAGCGCCATGCGCGGATGATCGCTGGCCTTTCCGAGGATGGCTCCGGCCGTACAGGAGAATGATATCAGAGCGCCGGTCTTCAGCCGCTGGAGCCGGGTGATGGCGCCGATCGAGCGCTCCCCCGCTTGCTGCTCGGCCAGCAGGTCGAGCATCTGCCCGCCCACCATGCCGTGCGCTCCCGTGGCACGCGCGAGCTCGGCGACCAGCGCCATGCGCACTGCCGGATCGCCGTGGGTCTCGTCGTGCGCCAGCACCTCGAAGGCCAGCGCCTGCAGCGCGTCGCCGGCCAGGATCGCCGTCGCCTCGTCGAATTGCTTGTGGCAGGAGGGTTTGCCGCGCCGGAGATCGTCATCGTCCATCGCCGGCAGATCGTCGTGGATCAGCGAATAGGCATGGATAAATTCAATGGCGCTGGCGGTCCGCAGCGCCGGCAATGCTGCGACCTTGAACAGCGTGGCGCCCGCCAGCACGAAGAAGGCGCGCAGCCGCTTGCCGCCGCCGAGGCTCGAGTAACGCATGGCTTCGAAGAGACGCGCCTCGCCTTCGTCGCCCCTCGGCAGCAGGCGGTCCATGGTGCGTTCGACCGACTGGGCGGCGAAGGCCAACGCCTGATCGAACTGGCGGTGCGACGACAGCGGCATGAGAGGCTGGATCAGCCGAGATCGGCGGGCTGGCTGCTGACCGAACCGTCAGCGGAGAACACGATCTTCTCCACCTTCATCTTGGCCTCGGCGAGCTTCTGCTCGCAGTGGCGCTTGAGCGACGCGCCGCGCTCGTAGGCCGAGATCGCCTCGTCGAGCTTCACCTGGCCGCGCTCGAGCTGCTGGACGATCCCTTCCAGCTCCTTCAGCGCGTCCTCGAACGACAAGGCGGCTATGTCCTTAGGCACGGTAGGTTCTTTGGCCAATTTCTGCCTCACGGTCTGCCGTATGGGGGTCGGCGGATGGCCACCGTCCTACCGAAAGGTGTCCGCCGCGTCACCTATTGTTGGCGATCGTGACCGATTCCGTGCGGGGAATCGGGCTTCCACAACTGTGGATAGCGAATCACGCATCTGTGACATGGCGGCATTGCACATTCGCACGTCAAAACCCCACGCCGCGCATTGCGGCTGACGCATACCGATGGCAGTTTTCGCCGTCTCGAAAAATAAACGGCCATTCATAGGAGAAAACGCCATGGGCAACGTCAGCCATCTCGTCACGCGAACCGCCGCTTTTCAGAGTTCCGTAGAGCAAGGCCTCGCGGAAGCCACGAGCGGCAAGGACCGTCAGTTCGTCACGGCGCTCGCCCGCGGCCTCGACATCCTCCGCGCCTTCCATGCCGGCGAAGGCATGCTGGGCAACCAGGAGATCGCCCACCGCACCGGCCTGCCCAAGCCGACAGTTGCCCGCCTCACGCATACGCTGACCGAATTGGGCTACCTCAACTACATTCGCCGTTTCCGCAAATACGAGCTGGGCGCCTCGGTCCTGGCACTTGGCTATGCCGCGATCTCCAGCATGGACGTGCGCCGCGCCAGCCGCGCGCCGCTGGAGCAGATCGCGCATGCGCTCAATGCCTCGACCGCGCTGGGTGGCCGCGACCGCCATTCGATGATCTATCTCGAAGCCTGCCGCGGCCCGTCGGTCGTGGCGATCACGCACGACGTCGGCACGCGCGTGCCGATGGCCAGCACCGCGATCGGCCGCGCCTATCTCTTCTCGCTGCCCGACGCCGACCGCAACAAGCAGATCGATGCGATCCGCCGCCGCTGGCGCGACGACTGGTCGAAGGTCAAGACCGGCCTCGAGCGCTCGTTCAAGGAACTGACCGATCACGGCTTCTGCGTGACCTGGGGCGAATGGCTGCCGGAGTTGTGCGGCGTCGGCGCGCCGCTCCGCAACTCGGACGGCACCGCCGCCTATGCGATCAACGCCTCGGCGCCGATCTACCAGATCAGCCGCGACCGTCTCGAAGCCGACTGGGGCCCGCGCCTGGTCAAGATCGCGCGCGACATCCGCACCGGCATGGCCGCCCAGCCGTCCGTGACACAGGCGCCCGTCGCTGCCGTTCGTCCCGCGACCAACGGTAATGGCAGCGCCAACGGCCACCGGCCCCCGATGTCGGCGATGGCGCGCCGCTAAGGCGCGCCCTCTCCTCATCGTTCCTTTCCGATCATGGCTATCCAACGACCGGCCGACCTTCGGCCGGTCGCTCCCTATGAGTTCCGCGGCTTCAACGGCCTGATCGGCCATGAAGTCGTGGGCTGGCGCGCCGGCTTCGTCGAGATGCGCCTGAAAGTGCGGCCGGAGCTGTGCAATGCCAACGGCCTGCTGCACGGCGGCGTGTTGATGACGCTCCTCGATTCGGCCAGTGGCTTTGCCTGCACCTTCAACGACACCGCGACCGCGCGGCGCCTCAGCGTGACGCTGGCCTTCACCACGCAATTCATCAAGGCGGCACGCGACGGCGACGTGCTCACCATCCTCGGCGCCTGGCGGCCCTCGACCAGCCAGAGCACCTTCGCCGCCGAGACCGAAATCTACGACCAGGGCGGCGACCTGATCGCCACCGGCGCCGGCACCTTCCGTTACCTGAAGGGCGAACGCTCCGACGGCACGCTCACCTTTCTCGACAAGGCAGCGGCAGATTGAGCAGCGGCCGGGTCGACGGCGTCTATGAACTCGGCCACGCGCTGCATGTCCTCGACGGTGAGCTGCACGGCTTCTCCCGGAGCGACATCGAGCGGGTCGAACGCTTCTGGACTTTTAGCGACCTGCACACGAGTTCGGCGGGCTTCGTGCTCCGCCTGCGCGACGGACGCCGCGCCTACCTGGATTTCCAGCACTGGCACGCCTTCGAGCAGGATGAGGACTTCAGGATCGAGATCGAATTCCTGGACGGCGAGACGGCGCTACCATTGTTCGAGTCACCCGAGGAGCCGCTCGGCGGCTGGTCGGGCGAGACGTCTCACCTCGACAAGGTTTTCGCCGGCTAGCCTACCTGAGCGGCAGGCCTGACTTGCGGCGCAGGGTTTCGAGCAAAGCGCGATTGAGATTGCCCGTCTCGGGGAGTTGATGCGCGGCCTCGAACGCCTTCACGGCGGCGAAGGTGCGCGGGCCTGCCGCCAGATCGACCGGGCCGGGGTGAAAATCGTACGCCCGCAACCACGCCTGAACCTCGCCGATCTCCTCCCGGCTGAGCGTGACTTTCGGCCGGAGCTCCTCCTTCGGAGGCGCCAAGATTTCCGCGACCGAAGGGCTGGGAACTTGCGGAGGCTGAGGAAGAAGCTGCTGCTCGGCCGGGAGCTGAGGACCGTAGGCCGCGCCTTTCAGCAGCGACTTTTCACCGGGCTGGTTGAAGATCAGGGCGAATGCCATGGCGCCGATCGCCAGCAACCCGACCGCAGGCGCTCCACCGATCGTCTCGTCGATCTTAAGCGCCATCGGTGCCCCCTCTCTTCCGAGTGATCATCGGGACATCAGGTTAGCAAACGGACGGACGGCGATGGAATGGAGAGCGTGTAACCATTGTAACGATTGTAACAGGGTCAGGAAGCAACCGACTTCAGCTTGTAGCGCAGCCACACCGCGCCGCCGTCGAGCACCTCGTGGCTCGCCAGCACCATGCTTTCGATCGGCGCGGGCCCAAGGTCGACGTCGCCTGAATTGAAGACGGTGGGCGCGCCCGTGCTGCCGTCGATCGCCGGGCTGATGACGAGGCTCAGCTCGTCGAGCAGGCCGGCGCGCAGCACGGCGCCATTTGCCCCGCCTCCGCCTTCGATCAGCAGGTTCCTGATGCCGAGCTCGCGGCTCAGCGTGTCGAACGCCAGGGCGAGATCGACCTCGGTCTTGCCGGCGAAGATATAGGAGATGCCCTCGCCGCGCAGGCCGGCGAGATGCGAATCGGGCACCTGCTCGGTCAGGATCACCAGGATCGGATCGCCGCCGATGTCCTTCCGCTCCCAGACCGACTTGCCGTGCGCATCGAGGAACACGCCCCATGCTTTCGCCTCGCGCAGCGCGAACCAGTTTGCGCGCGGGAATGTCTCGGTGGTCGGCGGATAGACCTTGCCCTTGCCGCGCGCGAATTCCTGCGCGGTGACCCGGCCGCAGAGCCAGGAGGCGCCGCCCAACTCCTCGACGAGCTGGTCGTGCAGGCGCTCGAACAGGTTGGGTATGACGTTGCCCTTGGGACGCCAGCGGCTTCCCCAGATGCGTCCGTCGACGCTGCTGACCATGTGACAGAGAACATACGGTTTCATGCGCCGGAGCTTAGCCGAAACCAGGTGGCGTGAAAGCCGCCGTCAGCCGCGCCGCGCTTTCTCGATTTTGGCGACGTCGATCTTCGTCATCTCCATCATGGCCTCGAACGCGCGCGCAGCTTCTTCGCCGCCGGCCGCGATCGCCTCGGTCAGCACACGCGGCGTGATCTGCCAGTTGATGCCCCACTTGTCCTTGCACCAGCCGCACGCGCTCTCCTGGCCGCCATTGCCGACGATGGCGTTCCAGTAGCGGTCGGTCTCTTCCTGGTCGTCGGTCGCGATCTGGAACGAGAAGGCCTCGCTGTGTTTGAACGCCGGCCCGCCATTGAGGCCCAGGCACGGGATGCCGGCGACCGTGAACTCGACCGTCAGCACGTCGCCCTTCTTGCCGGAGGGATAGTCGCTGGGCGCACGGTGGGCGGCGCTCACCGCGCTGTCGGGAAAGGTCTTGGCGTAGAAGCGGGCGGCAGCCTCGGCATCCTTGTCGTACCAGACGCAAATCGTGTTCTTGGCGATCGCCATGACGGGTCCCTTCGCATTCCAATACTTAACCAATAAGTTAAGTCTTAGGAAGCGCCGCGTCCGCTGTCAATCGGATCCAGCGCCGGACTTTCACGTCTGGAGCAAAGGCAGGCGCGCAAGATGCCGGTGGGTCGTCTGCCCCAGCAGGCTGTGCACGAGGACGACTTCGCGCGCCGTCCAGCCGATCCGCTCGACCGGCTGCTCGGCGATGCGCCGCTGGTCGCGAAGCAACGTCACATGCGGCACGAAGCGGCGCGCCGGCCGGGGACTGGGATCGAGCGCATCGCTCAGCCGCTGCTGCAGCACTTCCAACCCGATCGTGCTCTCATCGCCGGACAGGACGAAGGCGCCGTTGCTGAAGCTCATGACGCGGTCGAACTCGACGCGGAATGCCGGCATAGACAGCGCCGACGCGCGCTCCGCCAGCGCATCGATCATCGCCTCGGACGGCGCGCCCGCCAGATCGTCCACGTGACAAAGCTTGATGTGGAGTTGTTCCGCTTTCCTGGGCTTGCCCCTCAAGCCGTGATCCCTGCGCCACCGCGCCGTGCGCTCGGCGATCTGCCCTGCCGTCTCCGCATCGGGCAGAACGGCGAAGAACAGCCGATCGGTCGCCTGAGGGTGCACCGGCACGGGCCCAAAGGCGGCGTGACGCCGGTGAGCGCGGCGCGCGGACAGCCGGGAAGGTGCCCGAAGGAGCGCAGCCGTCAGGCCCGACATGGGCTTCAAGAGATCGTTGGTCCTGGTGAACAAACCGTCCAAGTGCGTGTCTCCCCGATTGAATGTTCACTATATGTTCCTTTTGGGGATAAAGCAAGACGTTATGCTTAGGAATCCAAAATCCTGCTGAGAAATGGGAGCGCTAGCTGCCGCTCAAGATGCCGTCTCTTGCCTCAAGGCCTCACGAAACAGACGACAAACCCGCCTAGTGACGAAACGCATTGAATTGAGAGAGCGCCTGCCAATAGAGCAGCGCTACCAGGGCGGCGCCAATGGCCGTGGCCTGCCAGCTTTCCAGGAATCGCCGCACCTCGGCACTCTCGACGAACCGGCGCGGCTGTTCGGGCTCGCCCTGCTTGATCTTCGACATGAGGGCATCTTACGCCCGCGCCTTGCTCCTCACCACCGGGGCTGATCAGCCCCCATGCTCGACCGCGCGATCGACCGCGCGCCCGACTCCGGACCGCTTCAGGAGGGCCGCCTACTTGATGGTGATCTCCGTGGCGCCCAGTCCCTCGAACTCGGTCCGGGCGACGCCGGTGCCCGGCAGGAACGCCGGCGGATGTACTGAGCCGGTCAGCACGAGGTCGCCCGCCTTGAGGTGGCGGCCATGCTTATTCAGCGCATTGGCGAGCCAGGCGAGCGAGATCAGCGCGCCGCCCATGACGGCGCTGCCCGGGCCTGCGGCGAGTTCCTTGCCGTCGAGCGTCGAGCGGCCTTTGAGGTTGGCGAAGTCGAGCTTCTGCCAGTCCTTGATCTCGGTGCCGATCACGAGGGCTGCCTGCAGCACGTTGTCGGCAATGCGCGCGGGACCACCCATCTTCGTCACGTCGGCATAGCGGTTGTCGACCAGTTCCATGCCGCAATAGAGGTTGCCGATATGGGCGCGGATGCTGTCGGCGGTATGTGGCGCGCCACCGGCCGGCGCGTCCTTCGAAATGCGTGCGACCAGTTCGGGCTCGATGCCGGGCTTCAGCGGCCAGCCCTTCTCGAACGCCGCGCCGCTTTGGCGGAGGCCGCTGTGATAGACGCCGGCGAAAACCGGGCCCGACAGCTTCAGCGGCTCGTACTGCGTCGGCAGCGTCAGCGCCACCTTCCAGCCCGCGAACTTGTCGCCGGCGGCGGCGTAGAGATCGTGGACCGCGAACTGCACCTTGTAGCCGTCGGCCTCAGAGAGGCTGGCCGTCGCCGCAATGATGTCCATCGGCTTCTGCGAGCGGCGGCCCTCGAAGATCTTCTCAGCAAGTGCGGCGATTTCCTTGGCGTCCACGGCGTTTCTCCCTCGATCAAGCATTGTGCTCTTTGTACTTCGCCGCGGGCCGGGCTCAAAGCGCATGTTCTTCCTTGCGTGCCTTCGCCTGCTGGGTGTTTTCCTGGCACTCATGGCATAAGCCTTGCTGCTGATCGGCAAGCCAAATACGCAACTCTTTACTTCATCGGTGCACCCACATGGTTTCGGCTCGAGAGTCTGTCGCCGAGCTTCCCCTGGCCCGCTTCCTGGCGCGCTGCCACGCGGAATTCGCGACAGATCATAGTGGCGAGGTAGCGACGTACATCCCCGAGTTGGCCCGCGCCAACCCCTCCGATTTCGGCATCGCAGTCACCACGGTCGACGGCTTCGTCTACGAGATCGGCGACAGCGCCGTGCCCTTCACCATCCAGTCGATTTCCAAGGCCTTCGTATTCGCACTGGCGCTCGACCTGGTAGGCCATGATCGCGTCGAAGCCGTCGTTGGTGTCGAGCCGAGCGGCGATCCCTTCAACTCCATCCGGCTTGGGGCAGACAACCGTCCCTTCAACGCCATGGTCAACGCCGGCGCGATCACCTGCACCGGCCTGCTTTGCGAAAGCGAAGGCGGCGGCGCGTCCGCACGCCTGACCGACGCGCTCGGTCGCTTCGCCGGACGCCGGCTCGGGGTCGACGAGGCGACCTTCGAATCGGAGCGGGCGACAGGCGACCGTAACCGCGCGATCGCGTATCTGCTGCGAACGCACGGCGTGCTGAAAGGCGACGTCGACACGGTTCTCGACGTCTACTTCCGCCAATGCGCCGTGAGCGTGACGGCCCGCGACCTCTCGGTCATGGCGGCCACGCTGGCGAACAAGGGCATCAATCCGCTGACAGGTGAGCAGGTCGCATCGTCCTATGCCGTCGCGCGCACGCTCTCGGTGATGACCAGCTCGGGCATGTACGACTCGGCGGGCCGTTGGGTCTACCGTGTCGGCATTCCGGCCAAGAGCGGCGTGGCCGGCGGCATCCTGGCGTCGCTGCCGTCGCAGCTTGGTCTTGGCACCTATTCGCCACGGATCGACGACCAGGGAAACAGCGTGCGCGGCCTTCGCGCTTGCGAGGCCCTGTCGTCGCATTTCGGCCTCCACATGCTCAACAGCGGCGGCGATGTCCGCACCTGCATCGCAGCCAGCTACGATGTGGGAAGCGTTTGCTCGCGCCGCAGCCGGCGTCCCCAGGAGCTCGCCATCCTGGAAGCGCACCACGCCGAGTGCATCGTCCTCGAACTGGCCGGTGCACTGAGTTTTGCCAATGTCGAGTATGTGTCGCGCCGCATCCGGAGCCTGCAGCCGCAGTTGAGCTACCTCGTCATCGACTTCCGGCGGGTGTCGTCCATCAGCGAGGCAGCGGCCCATTTGCTGGCGGGTGCCCTGGACGATCTCGTGGCACGCCGCGTCGAAGTCGTCTTCTCCGGCGTCGCGAAAGGAACGCCCCTCGAGGCCTCCCTGTCAGGCTGGCTGGGTGGCAAGCATGGTGTGCGCGTCATCGCCGCGCTCGATGAAGCCATCGAGTGGGCGGAGGACCGCATCATCCAGCGGCAGGATGGGCATCTCGATTTTCAGAAGCCGACGCTTCTCGCCGAGCAGCAGTTGCTGACCGGTCTTTCCCAGGACGAACTCTCGTCGCTCGCCGATCTGATGGCGACACGGAACTATGCGGCCGGCGACCGGATGATCGAGTCGGGAGATCCTGCGGCCTCATTGCTGTTCGTCGGCAGCGGCCTCGTCAGCGTCAGGCTTCCCAGCGGTGTTCGCCTGGCGACCCTGTCTGCGGGAATGGCCGTCGGCGAGATGGCCTTGCTCGAGACACACCGCTCGGCGGACGTCTGGGCGGACACGCAAGTGACCTGTCTCGAACTTTCCCTGAAGGACTTCACAGGCTTCCGCGAACGTCATCCGCGGGCTGGCGAGCGTGTCATGGCCAACCTGGCCCGACTTCTTTCGAAGAGGCTGATCGTCGCCAACAACAAGATCGAGGCACTTGCCTCCTACTAAAGGGGCCTCGTCCTGAAGGCGCGAGAGCGGCGCAGCCGAAGCTACGCCGCCTTCGCCGCGTGGTACTTGCCGTAGAAGCTCTCGCCCTTGGCGGCCATGTCGCGCAGGAGCTTCGGCACCTCGAACTGGTTGCCGTACTTCTTGGCGAAGTCGTCGCATTCGGCGACGAACTTCCTGACGCCGACCTGGTCGATCAGGCTGACGGCGCCACCGGTCTGCGGCGCAAAGCCCAGGCCCATGATCGAGCCGACGTCGCCGTCCTGCGGATCGGTCAGCACCTTCGATTCGAGGCAACGCACGGTATCGACCGACTGCACGTAAAGAAGGCGCTTCTTGATCTCGTCTTCCTTGGCGCGCTTCTCTTCGCCCTCGCCGTAGAGCAGCTTGGGATCGGCCGGGAAGTATTTCGCGAGTTCCGGCCACAGGCGCTTGCGGCCGTCGGCCGGATACTCATAGAAGCCCTTGCCGTTCTTGCGGCCGTAGCGCTCGAGCTTGGTGTGCATCAGCTCGAGCACATCCTCGGTGCCCGAAGGCTCGTACTTCTGGCCCGAAGCGGCGGCATCCTTGCGTGCCTGGTCCATGATCTTCCACGAGAGGTCGATGGCGACCTCGTCGTTGAGCGACAGCGGGCCCACCGGCATGCCGGCGAAGCGCGCGCAGTTCTCGATCATGGCAGCCGGAATGCCTTCCTTCAGCATGCGATGGCCTTCGCTGATGAAGGCGCCGCACACGCGTGAAGTGAAGAAGCCGCGGCTGTCGTTGACCACGATCGGCGTCTTGCGGATCTTCTGCACCAGGTCCATGGCGCGGGCGAGAGTCTCCGGCGAGGTCTTCTTGCCAACGATGATCTCGACCAGCGGCATCTTCTCGACCGGCGAGAAGAAATGCAGCCCGATGAAGTTCTGCGGCCGCGATGAGGCCTCGGCGAGGCCGGTGATCGGAAGGGTCGAGGTGTTGGACGCGAACACCGCGTCGGCCGGCAGCGATGCCTCGGCCTTCTTGGTGGCCTCGGCCTTGACCTCACGGTTCTCGAACACCGCCTCGATCACGATCTGGCAGTCTTTCAGCGCACCGAAGTCGGGCGTGGCCGTGACCTTGGCCAGCAGCGCGTCACGCTTGGCCTGGTCGAGGCGATTGCGCTTCACCAGCTTGTCGAGCTCGGCCGCGATGTGGGCCTTGCCCTTGTCGGCCGCGGCCTGGTCGCGATCGACCAGCACGATGTCGAGGCCGGCCTGCACCGAGACGGTGGCGATGCCGGCGCCCATCAGGCCGGCGCCGAGCACGCCGATCTTCTTGTACTTCTGCTTCGGCACACCCTTGGGCCGGCGGACCAGCTTGTTGGCTTCCTGCAGGCCGAAGAACAGCGTGCGGATCATGCTCTTGGCGACGGGATCGCGCAGCAGCGACACGAAATAGCGCGTCTCGACCTTGAGTGCCGTATCGAACGGCAGCTGCAGGCCCTCGTAGACGCAGCTCATGATCGCCTTGGGCGCCGGATAGACGCCGTTGGTCTTGCCCGCGATCATGGCGTTGCCGCCGATGAAGGTCATGACGCCCGGCGGGCTCCAAACCTGGCCGCCCGGGAAGCCCGGCGTCTTGAAACCCTTGCGGTCCCACGGCTGCACGGCGCGGCCGTCGATCGCCTTGGCACCCTTGCCGCCGAACTCCGGCGTGACCTGTTCGGTCGCCGGCGCCATCAGCCACGCCTTGGCCTTGGCCAGCAGCTCGGCCGGCGGCACGACCTCGTGAATGAGGCCGAGGCCCTTGGCGGCATCGACCGTGAGTTCCTTGCCCTCGAGCAGGATGGGGGCTGCGTTCTGCACGCCGATCAGGCGCGGGATGCGCTGCGTGCCGCCGCCGCCCGGCAGCAGGCCGATCTTGACCTCGGGCTGGCCGATCTTGGTCTTCGGGTTGGCCGCAGCGATGCGGTAGTGGCTGGCGAGGCACATCTCGAAGCCCCCGCCCAGCGCCGTGCCGTTGACCGCGGCCACGACCGGCTTGCCACCGGTCTCCTGGCTGCGGAACAGCTTCTGCAAGGTGCTGAACTGTTCCATCAGCTTCGACGCGTCGGACGTGTCGAGGCTCAGGATCATTTCGAGGTCGGCGCCAGCGATGAAGCTTTCCTTGGCCGAGGTGATGATGATGCCCTTGACCTTAGCATCCTTCATCGCCGTCTCGAGCGCGCCCGCGTAGGCGGTCATCGAGGCCTCGTTCAGCACGTTCATGCTGCGGTTCGGCATGTCCCACGTGATGGTGGCGATGCCATCGCTGTCGACGTTGTAGTTGATCATTTTAGACTCGCTCGATGATGGTGGCGGTGCCCATGCCGGCGCCGACGCAGAGCGTGGCGAGGCCGGTCGAGAGATTTCGGCGCTCCAGCTCGTCGAGCAGGGTGCCCAGGATCATGGCGCCGGTCGCGCCCAGCGGATGGCCCATGGCGATGGCGCCGCCGTTCACGTTGATCTTGTCGGCCGGCATCTTCAGGACCTGCAGGTAGCGCAGCACGACGGCGGCGAAAGCCTCGTTCAGCTCCCAGAGATCGATGTCCTTCACGCTCATGCCGGCGCGCTTCAGCGCCTTCTCCGACGAGGGCGCCGGGCCGGTCAGCATGATCGCAGGCTCCGAGCCGATCGAGGCGAACGAGCGGATGCGGGCGCGCGCCTTGAGGCCGGCCTTCTCGCCGAACTCCTTGGTGCCGATCAGAATGGCAGCGGCGCCGTCGACGATGCCCGACGAATTGCCGGCATGGTGGACGTGGTTCATCTTCTCGACCTCGGGATAGCGCTGCAGCGCCACCGCATCGAATCCCGGCATCATCTCGCCCTGCATCTTGAAGCTTGGCTCGAGTGCGGCCAGCGTCTGCATGGTGGTGGAGGGCCGCATCAGCTCGTCATGGGCCAGCAGCTCGATGCCGTTCTGGTCCTTCACCGGCACGATCGACTTCTTGAAGTAGCCGGCGTCCCAGGCGGCCTTGGCGCGCTTCTGCGACTCGACGGCATAACCATCTACATCGTCGCGGCTGATGCCGTACTTGGTGGCGATCAGGTCGGCCGAGATGCCCTGCGGCACGAAGTACATCGGGATGGCGACCGCCGGATCGGTCGGCCACGCGCCGCCGTCGGAGCCCATCGCCACGCGCGACATCGATTCGACGCCGCCACCGATCACGGCTTGCGACTGGCCCGACATCACCTGCGCCGCCGCCATGTTGGTGGCCTCTAAGCCCGAGGCGCAGAAGCGGTTGACCTGCACGCCCGGCACGGTCTCGGCGAAGCCGGCGCGGACCGCGGCGGTGCGGGCGATGTCCGCCCCCTGCTCGCCGATCGGCATGACGCAGCCCAGCACGACGTCGTCGACCAGGTGGGTATCGAGCTTGTTGCGGTCGCGGATCGCCTGCAGCGCGGTGACGGCCAGGCGCACCGGGGTCATTTCATGCAGGGCGCCGTCCTTGCGGCCCTTGCCGCGCGGCGTGCGGACGGCGTCGAAAATGTAGGCGTCGGTCATGGCAGTCTCCTATTCGAAAGCTTAAAGCGTGCGGCCGATCAGCTCTTTCATGATCTCGTTGGTGCCGCCGTAGATCTTCTGCACGCGCGCGTCGGCGTAGAGGCGCGCGATCGGGTATTCCCACATGTAGCCGTAGCCGCCGTGGAACTGCAGGCACTCGTCCACGACTTCGCATTGAAGATCGGTGGTCCAGTACTTGGCCATGGCGGCAGTGGCGACATCGAGCTCGCCCTTCAGGTGGCGCGCGACGCAATCGTCGACGAACACACGGGCGACATGGGCCTTGGTCTTGAGTTCCGCAAGCTTGAAGCGGGTGTTCTGGAAATCGATGATCTGCTTGCCGAACGCCTTGCGCTCTTTCACGTAGGCGATGGTGTGGGTGAGCGCCGCCTCGATGGCCGCGACCGCCTGGATGGCGATCACCAGCCGCTCCTGCGGCAGCTGCTGCATCAGCTGCGCGAAGCCCATGCCGGGACCGCCCAGCAGATTGTCGGCCGGCACGCGCACGTCCTGGAAGAACAGCTCCGACGTGTCCTGCGCCTTCATGCCGATCTTCTCGAGATTGCGGCCGCGCTTGAAGCCCTCGGCCGTGGTCTCGACCGCAATCAGCGACGTGCCCTTGGCACCGAGCTTGGCATCGGTCTTGGCGACCACGATCACGAGATCGGCGAGCTGACCGTTGGAGATGAATGTCTTGGAACCGTTGATGATCCAGTGGTTGCCGTCCATCACCGCCGTGGTCTTGACCGACTGAAGGTCCGAGCCCGTGCCCGGCTCGGTCATGGCGATGGCCGTCACCAGCTCGCCGGCGCAGGCCTTGGGGATCCACTTCTTCTTCTGCTCCTCGGTGCCGTAGTGGAGCAGGTAGGGAACCACGATGTCGTTGTGCAGCGAGAAGGCCGGACCCGACGCAAGTGCGCGGCCCTGCTCCTCGATCAGGATGGCGCTGTAGAGGAAGTCCGCGCCGGCGCCGCCATATTCCTCGGGCATGGTGACGCCCAGCAGCCCCTGCTCACCCGCCTTGCGCCAGAGCTCGCGCGGCACGATTCCCTCTTCCTCCCACTTCATGTGGAAGGGCATGACTTCCTTCTCGAAGAACCGCCGGCAGGTGTCGCGGAACATCTCGTGTTCAGGCGTGATATGCGCAGCCAATGCGGTCACTAGCATCGTCCTCCAACGATCGATGGTTCAGTCTTCTTGAGGGGACTGTGGGCCGCCGGCGGTTGGTCCGCCAGCA
>CAMAYC010000064.1 GCA_945862125.1 Reyranella massiliensis 521 | reverse complement strand
ATCGGCGGGCCCAATGGCCGCCGATCGCCGCTCCCCGGTCGATTTCGAATTCGCGCGCGAGGAGGCCGACATGGCGGGCAACGAGAAGGCGCGCGTGCTGCGCGATCGGCTGGCGAGGGGCGAGTTCATCCTGGCCCCCGGGATCTATGACGGCATCTCCGCCCGCGTGGCCGACAAGATGGATTTCCCAGCCCTCTATATGACGGGCTACGGCGCCACGGCCTCGATGCTGGGGCTGCCCGATGCCGGCCTCGCCACCTATTCCGACATGGTCGGCCGCGCCGAGATGATCTGCTCGGTCGTCACGACGCCGCTGATTGCCGATGCCGACACCGGCTATGGCGGCCTGCTCAACGTCCGCCGCACCGTGCGCGGCTATGAGGCGGCAGGGGTCGCCGCGATCCAGATCGAGGACCAGGAGACGCCCAAGAAGTGCGGCCACACGCCCGGCCGCCGCGTTGTGCCGGCCGAGGAGATGGTGCTCAAGATCAAGGTCGCGGTCGAGGCGCGCCGACACGACGAGACGATGATCGTGGCGCGCACCGATGCACGCACCGCGCTTGGCCTCGACGAGGCGTTGCGGCGCGCCGCGCTCTATGAAGCGGCGGGCGCCGACGTGATCTTCGTCGAGTCGCCCGAGAGCGAGGCCGAACTCGAGCGCATCGGCAAGGAAGTCAGCAAGCCGCTGCTCGCCAACATGGTCGAGTTCGGCAAGACGCCGCGGGTGGAAGTGGCGCGGCTGAAGAAATGGGGCTTCGATCTCGCGATTTATCCGGGCCTGGGCTTCAGCGTCGCCGCCGAGGCGATGCGCCAGGCCTGGTCGCACCTCAAGGACAAGGGCACCAGTAACGGCGTGGCCGCGCCCCAGTATCGCGACATGCACGAGCTGATGGGCTTTCCCGAGGTCTGGGACTTCGAGAAGCGCTGGGCCCCGTGAACGGCCGGATGAACGGCAAGCAGTTCCTCGAGCTCTTGGCGCGACTGCCGGCGCGGGTCTGGCTGCAGGCGATCATCGGCCTGATCGGTTTCGTTGTGCTGGCCGTGCTGGGCTTCGCGGTGATCGCGGGCGTTGCGGCGCTGGTACTGGTCGCCATCCTGGGCTTCAAGGCCAAGGCCTGGATCGCCGGCTTGTTTACTCGGACGCCGCCGGCCGAACCGCCGCCCCCACGCGAGGTGCGCCAGGTGACCGACGTTCAATACGAGATTGTCGACAAACGGGACGATCGTCCCTAGTTCCGGGCGTCCAATGCCGCCTGCAGTCGGGCGGCGCGGGAATCGTCTTTGTCGGCCTGCTGGTTGAGGAAGAAGGCATATTGCTCGAGTTCTTCCGCTTTGGCGGCATAGCCCGCCAAATCCTCCAACCACCATCTCTTCTCCAGGGGATCGCTGGTCCGCATCGCGTTCGTGCGCGCCACGGCTTCGAGGCTGCGCCGCTGCCGGGCCGCTTCGAGCTGCTGCTCGGCGGCCTTTCTGTGGCGCACCGCGCCTTTGCGCAATTCGTCGATGATCGCCGGCGTGGCGGGCGTAATCTCGTCATGGGCGCCTGCAGGCGACCACAGACCGCCGAGTGACAGGACGAGAACGGCCAGGAGCGCCAGTTGTCTGGTCATGATGGGGCGAGGCCGGCTCAGATTCGGACGATCTTGCCCGGGTTCATGAGGTTCTGCGGGTCGAGTGCACGCTTGATCGACCGCATCGTGTCGAGCTCGATCCTGCTGCGGTAGTGGGCGAGGTCGTCGACTTTCAGCCGGCCGATGCCGTGCTCGGCCGAGATCGAGCCGCCGTAGCCGACCACGAGGTCGTAGACGGCGCCGCTGATCGCCTCGCCGTGCTCATTGAACCGTTTCTTGTCCCAGCCCGGCGGCGACTGGCAATTAAAGTGGAGGTTGCCGTCGCCGACATGGCCGAACGGCACGGGCCGGCAGTCGGGCAGGGCCTTCTTCATGGCGGCGAGGCCTTCGGTCATGAAGGCGGGGATCTTGCTCACGGCGACCGAGATGTCGTGCTTGATCGAGGGGCCCTCGCGCTTCTGGGCCTCGGAATGGTTTTCGCGCAGGGCCCAGAAGGCGCGGCCCTGCGCCTCGTTCTGGGCGATGGCGGCGTCGAGCACGAGGCCCTGTTCCATCGCCTCGCCAAGATAGGTCTCCATCTTTTCTCTGAGGCCGGTCTCGTTGGCCCCGTCGCGGCGGGCGCGGGTCGAGGACCATTCCAGAAGCACGTACCAGTCGTGCCGTTCGGCCAGCGGGTCGTTCGCCCCGGGAATATGCTTGAGGACGAAATCGACGCCCTGGCGCGCCATCAGTTCGCAGGAGGTGACATTGTCCTCGCTCGCGGCATGGGCGCCGCTCAGCAGGTCGACGGCGGCCTGCGGCGAGGGCACGGCAATCCACGAGGTCGCGACGTCCCGGGGCTTGGGCCACAGCTTCAGCACCGCCTTGGTGATGATGCCGAGCGTGCCCTCCGCGCCGAGATAGAGGTCGCGCAGATCGTAGCCGGTATTGTCCTTCTTGAGCGCCCTGAGGCCGTTCCAGACCTCGCCCGACGGTGTCACGACTTCGAGGCCGAGGACCAGATGGCGGGTATTGCCGTAGTGCAGCACCTGCACGCCGCCGGCATTGGTCGAGAGGTTGCCGCCGATGGTGCAGCTTCCCTCGGC
Source organism: Reyranella massiliensis 521 (assembly GCA_945862125.1). GTDB lineage: Bacteria > Pseudomonadota > Alphaproteobacteria > Reyranellales > Reyranellaceae > Reyranella > Reyranella massiliensis_A. The sequence goes on along the minus strand of CAMAYC010000064.1, from coordinate 24,305 downwards.
GGCGAGGCTGAGCGGAAACAGGCGGTCGTGGGCCGCCGCCGTCTCCTGGATGGTCTTCAGGATCACGCCCGCCTCGACGGTCATCGAGTAGCCGATCTCGTCGACCTCGAGGATGCGGTTCATGCGACCCAGTGACAGCACGATCTCGCGGCCATCCTCGTGCGGCATCCCGCCGCCGACCAGGCCGGTGTTGCCGCCCTGGGGCACGATGGCGACCTTCTCGGCCGCGCACAGCTTCACGACAGCGGCGACTTCCTCGGTCGAGGCCGGCCGCACGACGGCGAGCGCGGTGCCCAGGTAGTTGTCGCGCCAGTCGGTGAGGTAGGGGTGCTTGCCCGCCTCGTCGGTGATCAATCCCTTGTCGCCGACAATGGCGCGCAGCTTTTCGACAAATTCGCTCACAGCCGCAAGATCTTCCCGGGGTTCATGATGTTCTTCGGATCGAGCGCGCGCTTCAGCGAACGCATCGTGTCGAGCTCGATCTTGCTGCGGTAGTGCGCCAGCTCGTCGATCTTGTCGATGCCGATGCCGTGCTCGGCCGAGATCGAGCCCGCCATCGAGGTGACGAGGTCGTTCACCGCGCGCGTGATGGCCGGCGAATATTGCTTCAGCGTCTCGCGGTCCATGCCCTTCGGACCCATGAACGAGAAGTGCAGGTTGCCGTCGCCGATGTGGCCGAGCGGGTAGGGCCGGATGCTCGGTAGAATATCGAGCGACGCCTTGATGCCCTTCTCGATGAAGGCGGGAATCTTCGAGATCGACACCGAGATGTCATAGCTCAATCCCGGACCTTCGGCGCGCGACGCCGGCGCCACCGATTCGCGGATCACCCACATGTTGCGCGCCTGTGCCTCGCTTTGCGCAATCACCGCATCGAGCACGCGGCCGGCTTCCAGCTGGTCGGCCAGGAACTGCTCCATCTTGTCCGACATGCCTTCGGCGCCCTCGGCCTTGGGACGCGACGAGGTCCATTCGAGCAGCAGGAACCACGGCGTGTCGGCCTTCAGCGGATCCTGCGTGCCGGGAATGTGGCGCAGCACCATGTCGGTGCAGGCGCGGCTCATCAGTTCGCAGGAACCGACATTGTCCTCGGACGCCGCATGCGCCTCGGACAGGATTTCGATGGCGGCCTGCGGATCGCGGATGGCTAGCCAGGCGGTGGCCGTGTCCTTGGGCGCGGGCCAGAGCTTCAGCACCGCCTTGGTGATGATGCCGAGCGTGCCCTCGGCGCCCATGAACAGGTGCTTCAGGTCGTAGCCCGTGTTGTCCTTCTTGAGCGAACGCAGCCCGTTCCACACGTCGCCATTGGGCAGCACCACTTCCAGGCCCATTACCAGGTTGCGGGCATTGCCGTAGCGCAGCACCTGCACGCCGCCGGCGTTGGTCGAGAGATTGCCGCCGATCATGCACGAGCCCTGGGCGCCCAGGCTGAGCGGAAAGAAGCGGTCGTGGCTGGCTGCCGTCTCCTGCAGCGTCTGCAGCACGCAACCGGCCTCGACGGTCATCGAATAGCCGACCGGATCGACGTCGAGCACATGGTTCATGCGGCCGAGCGACAGCACGATGCCGCTGTGCGTCGGCCATGGCGTGGCGCCGCCCATCAGGCCGGTGTTGCCGCCCTGGGGCACGATGGCGATGCCGTTGTCGAAGCAGAGCTTTACGACCTTGGCCACTTCCTCGGTGTTGGCCGGGCGCACCACGACGGCGGCGGTGCCAATGTTCGTGCCGCGCCAGTCGGTGATGAACGGCTGCTTGCCCTGCTCGTCGAGGATCAGGCCCTTGTCGCTCACGATGGCGCGCAGCGCGTCGAGGACGGCAGGCGTCACGGGGACGGTGGGAATGACGGGCGCAATGATGGTATCTGGCATCGTTTCCTCTGATTTTGTCCCAGACTAGCCGCGCCGGTCGCGGCCGTCACCCGCCGCGGCCCGGCGGAGCCGGTCGTTGATCGCAAGGCCGAGGCCTGTCTGCGGAATGGGCATGACCGCGATGCGGCCGATGCCGGGCCGGTCCAGCAAGCGCATCTGCGCAAAAAGATTGGCGGCCGCCTCGCCGAGATCGCCCGTCGGGCTGAGATTGTAGGTGAGCATGGCGCCCTGGGGCGCGTTGGCACCGAAGGCCAGCAGGCCCTCGTCGGCGCCGACGGTGCTAGCCTCGAGGCGCACAGGCCGCGCCGGCGCATAGTGGCTTTCGAGCTGGCCGGGCGACTTGCGTGCCGAGTCGCCCGAAGGGATGGCGTCGCTGACGGCAATCGTGCCGATCACGGTTTCGATCGCCTCGCGGGTGGCGCCGCCCGGCCGCAGCAGGGTAGGCGTCGCGCCCGTGAGGTCGAGCACCGTGGATTCGACACCGACCAGGCAGGGCCCGCCGTCGAGGATCAGCGGCACGCGCTCGCCCAGCGATTCGGCCACGTGCTCGGCGCGCGTCGGGCTGATGGCGCCGCTGCGATTGGCCGACGGCGCCGCGATCGGCAGGCCGGCGGCGCGGATCAGCGCCTGTGCCACCGGATGCGATGGCGCGCGGATCGCTACCGTGTCGAGCCCGGCCGTCGCCAGCAGGGAAATCCGCGAGCCTTCGCTGCGTGGCAGCACCAGCGTGAGCGGTCCCGGCCAGAAGCGGGCGGCGAGCTTGTCGGCGGTGTCGTTCCAGCGCACGAAGCGCTTGGCCTCGTCCGATCCGAGCACATGGCTGATCAGGGGATTGAACTCGGGCCGGCCCTTGGCCTCGAAGATCGCCGCGACCGCGCGCTCGTTGGTGGCGTCGCCGCCCAGGCCGTAGACCGTCTCTGTCGGGAAGGCGACGAGCTGGCCGTCGCGCAGCAGTCGCGCCGCCTCGGCGACCGACTGCGCGTCGGGCTCGACCAGCTTCATCGCGCCGCCCTCATTGCGCCGCCCTCATCGTGCGGCCAGACTCCGGGCGATGAAGTGCGGATTGGAGAAGCGCGGCTTGCCGTAGAGCAGGGGACGGCCGTCGGTAGTGACGACCTCGCCGCCCGCCGCCTCGAGCACGCCCTGGCCCGCCGCCGTGTCCCATTCGTTGGTCGGGCCGAAGCGCGGGTAGATGTCGGCCTTGCCCTCGGCGATCAGGCAGAATTTCAGCGACGAGCCCGCCTGCACGCGGCCGGCGACGGTGAGGTTGTTGTTGCGGAACCAGATGTCGAGGTCGCTGTAGATGGCGTGGCTACGGCTGGCACAGGCGGTGAGTCCCTCCGGCGGCGCCGGGCGTGTTGTGATGGCCGTGAACACGCCGTCGCTGCCGCACTTGTCGGCGCCGATTCCCGCCGCGCCGCGCCACAGCGTATCGGTCGCCGGTGCCAGCACGATGCCGAGCGTCGGCCGGCCGTTGTCGATCAGGGCGATGTTCACGGTGAACTCACCGTTGCGCTTGATGAATTCCTTGGTGCCGTCGAGCGGATCGACCAGCCAGAACGGCTGACCGTCGATTTTCGGCACATGGCCCGCCGCCATCTCCTCCTCCGCCACGACCGCCAGGCCCGGCGTCAGCGCGCGCAGGCCGGCCACGATGACGACCTCCGCGGCATGGTCGGCGTCGGTCACCGGGCTCTTGTCTTCCTTGGTGCGCTCGCCGAGGTCGCCGGCATAGATGCGCATGATCTCAGCTGCGGCATCGCGGGCGAAGACCGTGCAGGCGTCGCGGAGCGTACGAAGGTTGGGCAGGGAATTGGTCACGGAAACCGTTTGTGTTGGGGGCGGCGACCTTATAACCCATTCGACCATGGCAAACAGGCTTTTGGGCGTCATTTCGGCCCTTCCGGAAGAGCTTGCCCACCTTTCCGACCAGCCCGCCGACACGCACCGGATCGGCGGCCTCGGCTTCTGGCGGGCCAGGATTGCCGGCCGCGAGGCGGTGTTCGTCGAATCGGGGGCGGGCAAGGTCAATGCCGCCATCGCCACCACCCTGCTGCTCGACCGTTTCGACTGCCGGGCGCTGATGCTGTGCGGCGTGGCCGGTGGCCTCGATCCGGCCCTCGGCGTCGGCGACATCGTGGTCGGCACCGGCCATACCCAGCACGACTACGGCATCGAGAAGGAGGACAGCTTCCTCACCATCCAGCCGGGCAGCCGTCCCTCGCTAGGCGAGGATTCTACGCCGGGCTACGCCGTTCCGGAGCCGCTGGTGGCGCGCCTGCAGGCGGCGCTCGACGGGCTGGTGCTGGAGCCGCTGCCGGCCTCGGTCGGCGTTGGTCCGCGCACCCCCACCATCCGCTTCGGCGCCATCGCCACCGGCGACAGCTTCGTCAATTCAGAGCGCCTGAGACGGCGCCTGCACGAACGGTTCAAGGCGCACGCCGTCGAGATGGAAGGCGGCGCGGTTGCGCAGGCGGCCCGGCGCTGGGGCGACGACATTCCCTTCGTCAACGTGCGCTGCCTCAGCGATCTCGCCGGCGCCGAGAGCCATCTCGACTTCCGCGCCTTCCTCCCCGTCGCCGCGCGCTATGCGTCGATCGTCGCGCACAGGTTGGCGCCCGTAATCTGACCTCTTCTTCCGGACCGCGAGCGTCCCGCTCGCTCGGATTCATGAGCGCGCGGGACGCTCGCGGTCCAGAAGACTCATTGCTTGAGGACACGCCCTGCCACCGCATCGAGCTTGGCGATCATCTCGGGCGATCGCGCGGCGGGTCCCGTGATCAGCGCATGCTGCAGCGCGTGATCGCAGCCGGCCGGGCAGGGCGCGGGCCGCACGGCTTTCAGCCGCGGCGCCATCATCTTGACCAGGGTCTTGGCCTTCTCGGCGTTCTCGGTCAGCACGCGGACGATGTCGGCCACCTGCACATGGCCATGGTCGGGATGCCAGCAGTCGAAATCGGTGACCATGGCGACGGTCACGTAACAAATCTCCGCCTCGCGGGCGAGCTTGGCCTCGGGCATGTTGGTCATGCCGATGACGTCGCAGCCCCAGCTCCGGTAGAGCTTGGACTCGGCCAGGCTCGAGAACTGCGGCCCCTCCATCGCGATGTAGGTGCCGCCGAACTTCACGGGGAAGCCCGCCTTCTGCGCGCAGTCGTGCACGGCCTCGGCCAGCCGGTTGCAGGTCGGATGCGCCATCGAGACGTGCGCGACCAGCCCCTCGCCGAAGAAGCTCTTTTCGCGGGCGAAGGTGCGGTCGATGAACTGGTCCACCACCACGAAATGGCCCGGCGGCAGGTCCTCGCGCAGGGACCCGCAAGCCGACAGCGAGAGGATGTCGGTGACGCCCGAGCGCTTCAGCGCATCGATGTTGGCGCGGTAGTTGATCGACGTCGGCGAATGACGATGGCCGCGGCCGTGGCGCGGCACGAACACGACGTCGAGCCCGTCGAGGACACCGAACAGGAATTCGTCCGACGTCTCGCCGAACGGCGAGGCGACGCGGCGCCACTCCGCGTTCTTGAGGCCCGCAATCTCGTAGAGGCCGCTGCCGCCTAAAATACCCAACACCGTCATCTGCTGCTCCTTGCTGGCGTTGGTGTATCATGCTCGAAATCCAACTTCCTCCCCCTCAAGAGCAAGGCTGCCGGATGTGATGCATTTTTCTCCTCCCCCAGGCATGCCTTCATAGGCATGCCTGGGGGAGGTGCCCGAAGGGCGGAGGGGGTCATAGGCGACCGCTGGAACTCATGACCCCCTCCGGCCTTCGGCCACCTCCCCCGCGCAGAGCGCGGGGGAGGAGAAGATAAGGCAATATGTGATAGCCCTTGTAAGACGGGGGAGTTGCCCCCGAAGGGGAGCGGAGGGGGAAGGCCGCGACTGTGACTTTTCCCACCGTCCCTGCGGGTCCCCTCCCCGTAAGACGAGGGAGGCAACGACGGAATGAGGGAAACACCATGGGCAGACTCGACGGCAAGATCACCATCGTGACGGGTGCGACCAGCGGCATCGGCCGCCGCACCGCCGAGATCTTCGTCAAGGAAGGCGCCAGGGTCGTGGCGACCGGCCGCCGCGAGGAACATGGCCGCTCGCTCGAGGCCGCCCTCGGCAAGGACAAGTGCCTGTTCATCCGTGCCGATGCCACCCAGGAAGCCGACGTGAAGGCAATGGTCGATGCCTGCCTCGCCAGGTGGGGCCGGCTCGACTGCCTGTTCAACAATGCCGGCGGCCCCTCGCCGGTGGGCGGCATCGAGACGGTGCCGGTCGAGGGCTTCGACGCGGCCATGGCCACCCTGGTGCGCTCGGTCATGCTCGGCATGAAGCACGCCGCCCCGGTGATGATGAAGCAGGGCTCGGGCAGCATCATCAACAACGGCAGCGTCGCCGCCCGACGCGCCGGCTATTCGACCTCGATGGTCTATGGCGCCGCCAAGGCCGCGGTGAATCACCTCACCGTGTGCGTCGCCATGCAGCTCGGCGAGAAGAACGTGCGGGTGAATTCGATCTCGCCCGGCGGCATCGCTACCGGCATCTTCGCCAAGGCGCTCGGCCTGCCACCCGACAAGGCCGACGGCTACGCCGACGCGATGAAGGCCGGCATGGCCAAGAACCAGCCGATTCCGCGCGCCGGCCTCACCGACGACATTGCCCACGCCGCGGTGTTCCTGGCCTCCGACGAATCGAGCTTCATCAACGGCCACGATCTCGTCGTCGATGGCGGCCTGGTCGGCGGCCGCCTGTGGACGCCGCACCAGGAAGGCGTGAAGGCGATGCGCCAGGCTTTCAGCGTCGACGAGGCCTGATGCTGCGCATCCTCGGCAAAGCAAGCTCGATCAACGTTCGCAAGGTGCTGTGGCTCTGCGACGAGATCGGCCTGCCGTATGAGCGCCGGGACGAGGGGCCCGAGCTTGCGAAGAATCCCAACGGCCTGGTGCCGGTGATCGTCGATGGCGATTTCGTGCTGTGGGAGTCCCACACGATCCTGCGCTATCTCGCCGGCCGCTACGGCGGGGCGGCATTGCTGCCGCACGAGCTGCGACGGCGGGCCGAGGTCGAACAGTGGATCGACTGGCAGGCGACCGACCTCAATTCTTCCTGGCGCTACGCCTTCATGGCGCTGGTCCGCCGCGATCCCGCTTTTGACGACCTGCGCCAGATCGCGGCTTCGACGGCGACCTGGAATCGCATGATGTCGATCCTCGATGCGAGGCTGACGGCGACACAGGCCTTCGTGGCCGGCGCCGGCTTCACCCTGGCCGACATCCCGATCGGCCTGTCGGTCAATCGCTGGCTCATGACGCCGCTGGAGCATCCGGCATTGCCGGCCGTGCTGGGCTACTACGAGCGCCTGAGTACGCAGCCAGCCTTCCTAAAGCACGGCCGCAACGGCATCGTCTAATCTCTCTTCGACGGAGGTCGGCGAGGAGTCGCCCTGGCGAAGGTGCCGAATTGCCTGCCCACCGCTTCGCAAGCCCAGTCGAGGAGGTAGGTGCTGGGCGGCCACTGGATCGTCCCTCCGGGTAGCGGCCAGATTTGGATGCCGCCAGATGGACCTTCCCAGACCAATCTCCGATCGAGATATGGGTAGGTTACAGCGAGGGCATGAATCAGAAGATGACCTGCGCCCAAGGTTACAGCTTGAGCGTTACGTCGGCGTCCAGCAGGGACGAAGTCCGGGTCCACCGTGCCCGGCTGGGGCGTAAGCACAAACCGCCCGCTCGCTTGCGATAAGCTATCATGCCACACGTCGCCGCCTCTGGCGGCAAGCCAGATCCGAAAGCTGTCTGGGATAGCGCCTGTCCTTCTGAAGTTTAGCGTTTGCCGCCTAGTAAAGATCGGCGTTGGCGGCTGGCCGGCATCAGGATCTTGCTCAATCACCAGCGTTTTCAGCGCCACCCATCGCGCGAGGGAATGCTGGGCATCTGCGTCTAGAGACAGGTCACTTCCCCGAAGCATCGGCTCCAAGAGCTTCCGGTTGGGAATCTCGTGATAGCGATTCATCCACCCATTGTTGCAGGGACCACATACGACATAGACCTTTCGTTCGTGCGTTGCGCCGTTCGATGTTCGCTGCACGACCTCGCCGAACGGAGCCGCCACCTTGGAGTAATTGTGTGCTGTTTCTATGCGCTTGATGTGCCCCGGCCGTTTGAGAAAGTCGCGCATCCATTTCGGCCAAATATGTTCGCCGCTGTTAGCCGGATTACTACAGAAGATGCACCTTCGATTAACGGCCTTGGCCGTTCCCATGGTATCCTCCTGAGATGACATCGCAGCGCGACATCGACGACTAACCGCTACTCCCGTACCGGCTGGCCTTCGAGCACGAGCGGCGCGTCCTGTGGCGGCTTCACATCGGCGTCGATGCGCAGGCAGCCGGCGTTCAGCCCGTCGCCCGGCGTCTTCTCGACCGGCGCAATGAACAGGGCCGTCACCTTGATGTCGCCGATCGCCAGGCGTGCCTCGCTCAGCCAGCGTGTGGCGCGGATCGAGGCGCCGGCCTTGTCCAATCTGATCCAGCCGCAGAGGATCGTGCGCTCGCCCGAGGAATCGATGCGGATATGGGCGGTGTCGTTGCCCTTGAAGGAGCCGGCGGCGCTGGTGACCCGCCATTCGAACGGCACTGCGCGGTAGAGCTTGGCCTCCTCGGCCGAGACGTCGGTGGTGCCGAGATAGTCCGCCTTGGCGAGCGACGGATCGCGGATCCATCCCTGGGAAGCTGCAATGCCGAACGCGATCAGTGCCGCAGCCAGCAGCAGCATCGCCCAGCGCGGAATGCCCGTCATGATATCTAGGAGAGGATCGTCGACATGCCGCCGTCGATCACCAGGGTATGGCCGGTGATATAGGCGCCGGCATCGGAGGCGAGCAGGAGGAGGGCGCCGCGCAGGTCGTCCGGCTTGCCCCAACGCTGCGAGGCTGTGCGCTGTTCGAGCAGCGCGTTGAAATCCTTGTTCTTCTGCAGCGGCACGTTGAGCTCGGTGCGGATGTAGCCGGGCGCGATCGCGTTGGCGGTGACGTAGGGGCCGAACTCGGTCGCGAGATTCTTGGTGAGTCCGGTCAGCCCGTGCTTGGCCGAGACGTAGCCCGCCACCGACGCGCGGCCGAGGACGGCCAGCACCGAGGAGATGTTGACGATGCGCCCGTACTGGCGCGCCAGCATGTGCCGGCCGACCTCGCGCGACAGCACGAACTGGCCGATCAGGTCGGTCTCGATCACCTTGCGGAAATCGGCGGTTGCGGTGTCGACGATGTCCTGGCGGTGGATGACGCCGGCATTGTTCACCAGCACGTCGATGCGCCGGTGCTTGCGGATGATCGCCCGCACCTGGGTGCAGACGGACTCCTCGTTGGTGATGTCGATCGGCACGACATGGGCCTTGCCGCCCTTCCTGGTGATGGCCCGGGCGGTGGCCTCGAGCTCTTTCACGGTGCGGCCGGCACAGAGCACGGTGGCGCCGGCACCGGCCAGGGTCAGCGCCATGTCGCGGCCCAGGCCGCGCGAGGCGCCGGTCAGCAACACGACGCGGTTCTTCAGCGAAAACAGGTCTGCCATGGGGTGCTATCCTAGCTTAAGAAGGGTGCCGTGCGTGAGAAGTGCTGGGAGATATCGGGGAGAAACGACATGGCGAAGACGAACGGGGCGAAGACGAACGGGGCGAAGACGAACAAGGTGGCGATCGTGACGGGCTCGGCCACGGGGCTGGGTGCCGCCTGCGCAATCGACCTCGCGGGACGCGGCTGGAATGTCGCCATCAATTACACCAAGAGCAAGAAGGAAGCGGACGAGACCTACGCCGCCGTGAAGGCCAAGGGCGTCGAGGCGATCCTCGTGCAGGCCGACATGGGCCAGGATGCCGACTGCCGCAAGCTCGCGGCCGAGACCATGGCGAAGTGGGGCCGCATCGATGGCCTCGTCAACAATGCCGGCACCACCAAGTTCCAGAGCCAGGGCGACCTCGACGGCGTCACGGCCGAGGACTTCGACCGCATCCTGCGCGTCAACGTCACCGGCCCCTACATGATGAGCCGCGCCGTCTATCCCACGATGAAGAAGCAGTGGGACGAGCATCAGGACCGCGGCTCGATCGTGAACATCTCCTCGATCGCGGGCGTCATGGGCGTCGGCACCTCGATTCCCTACGCGGCGTCGAAGGGCGCGCTCAACACGCTGACGCTGTCGCTGGCACGCTGGTTCGGACCGGCCGTGCGCGTGAACACGGTGTGCCCCGGCTTCATCCAGACACGCTGGCTGCTGGGGGCGCTCGGCCAGGAGAATTACGAGAAGCTGCGCGATGCCCAGGAGGAGACGACGCCGCTCCGCCAGGCCGGCACGCCCGAGCAGATGGCCGAGGCCGTGATCTTCTTCCTCACCAGCGCCAGCAACATCACCGGCGAATTCCTGATCGTCGACGCCGGCACCCACCTCGGCAGCCTGCCGATGAAGGGGCGGTAGACCCCAACTTTCCTCCCCCGTCATACGGGGGAGGAAAGAGAGCTGGCACTGCTAGCACATCAGGAAGTTGCAAGTTCAGCAGGTTTAAGGCTATATTCCTGATATCGTCGCCACGTCGTGCATCCATTGCGCGGGCCGCCCGGTCACTTGCCTGGAGCGGCATTCTTCATGGCCGATAGCAGCCTGAATTTTCAGACAGGTCCGCGATTCGGGCCTGCGTTGAAAAGAATCGTCCGGTTCAAGCCGGCCGGCGATCTGCGAATTTTCAGACAGACACATTCTGGACAACTCGTGTCCGGAAAAGGCGCTACACCGGCAGTTCGTGGCCGCGGCCGATGTTGCGGACGACCTCGCTGAGATGCGGCTTGGCCTGCAGCAGGGCGCGGCGGTAGGCGACCAGGCCGCGCAGCAGCGCGCCGTCGCGCTTCAGTATCTGGTCGGCGAACTCGACCATGCGGGTGTTCGGCCAGCCGTGCTTGCGCATGCCGAGCAGCTTCAGGAAGGCGGCTTCCTCGTCTCCGGGCGCGTGCTGGGTCATCAGGATGGCGGCGGCGGCGGTCGAGCGCGAGATGCCGGCGTGGCAATGGACCAGGACGTGGCCCTCCGGGTGGGCGTGCACCTTCTCGCCGAACGCCAGCACCTGCTCGATATGGGCCGGGGTGCAGGCTTCGAAGCCGGGATATTCGGCCACGATATCGTCGAAGCGGATCAACTCGTGATCGACGCCGCGGTAGCTGTCGAGGGCGCGCGGGCGCGGCTCGTGGGTGTCGATGATCGACAGCACATGGGTGATGCCGGCCGAGCAATGTTGCGGCAACTCGGGGATGCCGCAGATGGTGACTTTGTGGTTGAGCAGGGGCATGGCTGGCGATCCTACAGCAAGCCGCGCGCCATGTGCAGGCCGAGTGCCAGCATGCCGTAGAGGAATATCTTGCGGAAGGCTTCGGGCGAGGCCGCATGGCGCACCTTCTGGCCGATCCAGACGCCAGCGAAGGTGGGCACGATGGCGGCCAGGCCGCCGATCAGGTTGGCGGTATCGAAGACATTCTGCTGGACGAGGGCTGCAGCCAGGGCGGCGGTGATGCACACGAACAGGATGCCGAGGCCCTGGATCAGTTCGTTCTTCGAGATCTGCAGCGACTGCATGTAGGGCAGGAACGGCACGGCGGCGATGCCGGTGATGCCGGTGACGGCGCCGGTCGCCAGCCCCATCAGCGGATTGGCCCATGGTTCGGCGGCGCGCGGCACGACGGGGCGCCAGGCGAACAGGGCGAGCAGGGCGTAGAGCGCCATCACCAGGCCGAGCCAGCCGATGGTGCCGGGCGAGCCCAGCTTGCCGAGGGTCACCACGGAGGCGAACACACCGATCACCGCCGCCACGGCCATCGTGCCGAAGCGGCGCAGCAGCACCAGGAACTGTCCTCCGTAGAGGGCCTGGAAGACGTTCGTCGTGATGGTGGGAATGGTCATGATCGCCAGAGCGTCGCCCAGCGGCAGGGCGAGCGTCATCAGGCCGACGGCGATCGGCGGCAGGCCGATGCCGATCGCGCCCTTGGCGAAGCCGGCCACGATGAAGGCACCGGCGACCACCATCATCTGCGCTTCGGTCATCAGCCCAGCACGCCTTTGGCCAGCCGGTCGAAGGCCTCCCAGAACAGGGCGCGGATGTCGTCGGTCTCCATCATGATCTCGTGGCGGGCCTGGGCGATGGTGTAGTGCTCGGCGTGGCGCATGCGGGCGACGATCGGCGCATGGTTCGCCGGATCGATCAGGCGATCCTCGCCGGCGGTGATCAGCAGCAGCGGCAGGTCGATGCGCTCGAGGTAGCCCGGGGCCAGCGCCGCCGTCATCGAGCGCACGGCCTGGCGCGACCAGCCGATGGTCGGGCCGCCCAGGCTGAGCCGGGGATCGGCGGCGAACCACTCTTCCGTAAAGCGGTAGCGCCGCTCGTCATGGGTGACGAAATTCGACGCAAACTCGCGGGCGAGCAGCACGAACGGGCCGGTGCCGAAGATGTAGCGATCTTCGACGGCGGGCACCTCGGGCATCAGCATCAGGACCGAGCGCAGCATGGCTTCGCGCCGCAGCGCGGTCATCGGCGACACGAAAACGCCGGCCGACAGCGGTCCCGATCCGTTCTCGGCCAGGTACCGCATCAGGATGTGGCTGCCCATGGAATGGCAGAGCGCCAGGACCGGCCGGGGCGCCGCGGGGGCCACGACGGTCTCCAGGAACAGGCCGAGGTCGGCCATGTAGGTGGTGAAGTTGTCGATATGGCCCTTGCCGCGGTCAGGAAGGGCCCGGTCCGAGAGGCCCTGGCCGCGCCAGTCCATGGCATAGACTGCGAAGCCGCGGTCCATGAGGTCGGCCACGACCTCGGTCGCGTATTTCTCGATGAACTCGCCGCGTCCCGTCAGGACGACCGCGGTGCCGCGCGGGGTTCCGGGGACGTTCCACACCGCATAGCGCAGGCGTGCGCCGGCTCCCGCCAGAAAACCGTAACGGTCCGCGGGGCGGTAGCGGACGGCCACGGGGGCCGGCACAGACGCGGGGGCGGCTTCCGGGGTGGACGGGGGATCACGGTCAATCATGCGCTGAGGGGTTTTGGCGAAGGCCGGGCGCCGTAGCCAGCGGAGATTTGGGCAATTTGGCCATCTTCGCTTGCAGTCCCTTTACCGTTTCTGGAGGCCCGGCTATAGATCGCCCCGGTCGCCTTATCGTCTGCGAAGGGTCGCAGGCGAGGAAATCGGGCGCAAGGAAGCCTCCAAGAGGTCCGCCGCACTGCGTGGTTATCGGCTCGTTGAGTCGATCCGGCACGGTCCTTGCGTCGACGGTCAACGTCCGCAGGAGACATGCGACCGCGATCCCAACGATGGCTTGCACCGCCGGCGGCTTGTCGGAGCGATCGTCCACTAATGATCCGTCAGGGATTGGTTCTTCTTCTCGTTGTCGCGGCCACGATCGCGGGCTGGCGCCTGTTCGATGCCAAGATCGAGGCGGCGAACGTCGAAGGCCCTCTGCACGGGGTCACCTACGCGCCGTGGGCCAAGGACCAGGATCCGATCGAGGCCAAGGCGAGCGGTATCTGGAGTTTCCTGCGGACCGCTTTTACCGACGCCCCGGCGCCCGTGGTCAAGCCGCGCAAGGAGCAGATCGAGCGCGACTTCGCGATGCTGGGCGGCAAGGTCAAGTATGTCCGCACCTACCGCGCCACGGACGGCGGCGAGGTCATGCCGGAAGCCGCCGCCAGGAACGGGCTGAAACTGGTGCCTGGCGCCTGGATCTACAGTGCCAACGAAGCCAAGCAGCAGTTCGGCCGCGAGGCGAGCGAGGTCAATGCCGAGGAGACGCGGGCGCTGATCCGCATGGCCAACCAGAACCCCAGCATCGAGCGCGTGCTGGTCGGCAACGAGAATATCCTGCGCTGGGACGGCCAGAAGGACCTGCGCGATCCCAACGCCACCAGCCCGGCCCAGCTCATCCGCGAGATCCGTAACGTCAAGCGCAACGTCAAGGTGCCGGTCAGCACCGCCGAGCCGTGGCATGTGTGGCTGCACTATCCGGAACTCGCGCGCGAGGTCGACTATCTCGCCGTCCACATCCTGCCCTACTGGGACGAGAAGTCGGACGAGACGCCGCTGGACTATCTCAAGAGCCGGATCGGCATGCTGAAGCAGGCCTATCCGAACAAGAACATCATCGTGACCGAGGTCGGCTGGCCCTCGAACGGCGCCTCGCGCCGCAGCCCGGGCACCGGCCTGGTCAAGCATGCGACGCCGGCCGAGCAGGCCAAGAACATCCGCGATGCCGTCGCGTGGCTGCGCAGCCAGAACATCGAGCATTTCGTCGTCGAAGCGGTCGACCAGCCGTGGAAATCCTACGATCTCGAAGGCAAGGCGGGCGGCTACTGGGGCCTCTGGAACGCCGACCGGCAGCAGAAATTCAGCTGGACCGGCACCATCGATCGTTTTCCGCAGTGGGCAGCCTGCGCGGCCTGGTCGGTCGCCGCCGCGCTGCCGCTGATGCTGTTCTTCCTGTGGCGCTGGCGGAGCCTCGGCACAGGGGGGCTGATCGCCTTCTGCGGCCTGGCGGCGCTGTCGACCAGCGCGGTCGTCTATGGCGGCTCGGTCGCGGCCGGCAGCTACATGCTGGTGGCCGAGATGGTGGGCTGGAGCGTGCTCGCCTTCTTCCTGGCGATAAGCCTCATCATGGCGCTGATGCAGGCGCTCGAAATGGTCGAGACGATCTGGCGCCGGCGCTGGTCGCGTGAGGCTTTGCCGGCAGCAGAGATGATCGCGCGCCAGCCGGTCAATCGCGAGTGGCCGAAGGTCTCGCTGCATCTGGCGATCTGCAACGAGCCGCCGGCGATGGTGATCCAGACGCTGGAGTCGCTCGCGAGGCTCGACTATCCCGACTACGAAGTCATCGTCATCGACAACAACACCAAGGATCCGGCGGTGTGGCGGCCGGTGCAGGACTATTGCCAGTCGCTGGGCGAGCGGTTCCGCTTCTTCCACTTCGATGTGATGAAGGGCTTCAAGGCCGGCGCGCTGAACTATGTGCTGAGCCAGACCGCGCCCGATGCCAAGGTCATCGGCGTCATCGACAGCGACTACGAGGTGCGTCCCGACTGGCTGAAGGCGCTGGTGCCTTACTTTGACGACCGCAAGATCGGCTACGTGCAGGCGCCGCAGGACCATCGCGACTGGACCGGCGACCGCTTCAAGGAAATGCTGAACTGGGAATATGCCGGCTTCTTCGACATCGGCATGTGCCTGCGCAACGAGTACGACGCCATCATCCAGCATGGCACGATGACGCTGGTCCGCCGCGACCTGATGGAAGAGATGGGCGGCTGGGCGACCTGGTGCATCACCGAGGACACCGAGCTTGGCCTCCGCCTGATGGAGCAGGGCTACGGCGCCATGTACAGCCGCGAGCGCTTCGGCAAGGGGCTCACTCCCGACCATTTCTCCGGCTACAAGAAGCAGCGTTTCCGCTGGGCCTACGGCGCCATGCAGATCATGAAGGCGCATGCCGGCAAGATGCTGGGGAATAGCACCAAGCTCACGCTGGGCCAGAAGTATCACTTCGTGGCTGGCTGGGCGCCGTGGTTCGCCGACGCGCTCAATTTGATCTTCACGTGGGCCGGCCTCGCGTGGCTTCTGGCCGTGTTGCTGCCGCCGCTGTTCGGCATCAAGCCGGTCGGCCTGCCGCCGGCGGAGTTCATCCTGCCCACGATCGGCATCTTCGTCTTCAAGCTGCTCTATTCCTTCGGCCTCTATTTCGACCGCGTGAAGTGCACGTTCCGCCAGAGCATCGGCGCGTCGCTGGCCGGTCTCGCGCTTACCTATACGGTGGGCCGCGCGGTGATCTATGGCCTCGCGACCTCCCGGCTTCCCTTCATGCGCACGCCGAAGATGGACGAGCGCGCCACCCTGGGCATGGCGCTCGGCATGGCGCGCGGTGAGTTGGTGCTCGCGGTCCTGCTGTGGCTCGGGGCGACCGCCCTGTGGATCAACAATGGCGTCGTGGACCCCGAGGCGAGGCTTTGGGCGGTTTTCATGATCGTCCAGTCGCTGCCCTATGCCGCGGCGGTCTATGTATCGCTGGTGAACGCCCTGGAGCAGATGCGCCACACCAGGACTGTCTTCGAGGCCGCTCCCGCGCCGCGGGCCGTCGACCCGTCGATGCAGCCCGCCCAGTAATCTGCTAGCGTCTGGCCATGCCTACGTATGAGTCACGCCACGGCCTCGATTCGCGCGCCGGCACGGCCCTTTTCCTGAAGCGCTGGCTGCGCCGGCCTTTCGCGATGGGCGCGGTGATGCCGAGCGGCCGCCTGCTGACCGAGGCCATGGCACGCGAGACGGTAAAGGCCCTGGAAGGCCGGCCCGGCCATGTCGTCGAACTGGGCGCGGGCACCGGCGAAGTCACCAAGGCGCTGCTGGCCGCCGGCATTCCGCCCACGCGGCTGGCCCTGGTCGAACGCGATCCCGAACTGGCCGCCTTCCTGCGCCGCCACTTCACCGAGCCGAAGATCATCGAAGGCGATGCGGCGCGCCTGCCGGAGCTGCTGGCGGGGAACGGGATCGCGCCGATCGCCGCCGTGGTTTCCAGCCTGCCGCTGCTGTCGCTGCCGACGGACATCGTGAACGGCATCGTGCACGGTGTATTCGAGGCGCTGCCGCGGGGCGGCGCGCTCATCCAGTTCACCTATGGTCCGACGCCGCCCGTGCCGAGCGCCCTGCGCCAGGGCCTGCGCCTTTCCGGCACCCGCGGCGACCGCATCTGGCGCAACATGCCGCCCGCCGTCGTCTGGACTTTCAGAAGGCCGCCGGCGGCGTGACGTCATTCCGCTTCGACGCAGCGCTTCGAGACGAGATCACCGACCGCCTTGGGCGCTTCGACCGGCGTCGCCGCGTGGATTCCGGCACGCTCAAGCACGCCGCGGTGGCGATTGTCGTCGTTGAATCCGACTCGCCGGGAGACGCCGCGTTCCTGCTGACCAAGCGCACGCCGCGGCTGCGCGCGCATGGCGGGCAGTGGGCTCTGCCGGGCGGGCGGCTCGACCCCGGTGAAACCATCGAGCAGGCGGCGCTGCGCGAACTGGAAGAGGAGCTGGGTGTTTCGGCAGCCTCCGCCGATGTTCTGGGAACGCTCGACGATTATCCGACGCGCTCGGGCTATCTCATCGCGCCCGTCGTGGTGTGGATCCCGGGCGGCGTGCAGGTGACGCCCAATCCGGCGGAAGTCGCCGCCGCCTATCGCATCCGCTGCGCCGAGCTTTTCCGCGAAGGTTCGCCCGAGATCGTGGCGATCGAGGAATCGGACCGGCCGATCATCCGCCTGCCGCTGCCCGTCGCCACGGTCAATGCGCCGACCGCCGCCGTGCTCTACCAGTTTCGCGAAGTGGCGCTGGCCGGCCGCGACACGCGCGTCGACCATTTTGAGCAGCCGGTCTTCGCCTGGCGTTGAAGCCTTGATCCGCTAGGAATGCGGCCGGCGTTTCAGGAAGACAGTAGTCTCCTGTTCCATCACCGGCTCGTCGCGCTGGTTGATCGTGACCTGGCGGATGCGAGCCACGCCCCGGTCCGGCTTGGACGACGACAATCGAAGCTCGGTGATGTCGGTGACCACCCGCAGCGTGTCGCCCGGGCGGACCGGCCTCGGGAACTGCACCTCGCCGATGCCCGGCGATCCCAGGCTGCTGGCGCGGAAGATGCCGAGATCGAGCCAGAGGCGCAGCGTCACGCACATGGTGTGGAGGCCGGAAGCGATCAGGCCGCCATAGGTCCATTTTCTGGCGAACTCCGCATCGATGTGGAACGGCTGCGGATCCCATTGCCGCGCGAACTCGATGATGCCGGCCTCGGTCATGGTCATGCCGCCGCTCATGAAACGGTCGCCGATCTTGAAATCTTCGTAGTAGCGATCGGTCACGCAACCAGCTCCCAGCCGTACCGGAATGGCCATTCTGGCGCCGATTGTGTCGAGTCTGAGACATCGGGAGCCCAAGTCTTTTCGCGGCGACTGTGGTAGCTTCCCGGCCGAAAGATCAAAGGGAGACGAGAATGCGTTCGAACCCGACACGCCGCCGCGCGCTGGCAGTGGCCGGTGCTGCAGGCGCTTTGCTGGCGGCCCCCGCCATTGCGCAGGCGCCGTGGCCCAACAAGCCGGTTCGCTTCGTCGTGCCGTTCCCGCCGGGCCAGGCGGCCGACATCTTTGCCCGCATGATGGCCGAGAAGCTGACCGACGTCTGGAAGCAGCAGGTCATCGTCGAGAACAAGGGCGGCGGCAGCGGCATTCCGGCGACGGAGTACGGCAAGGCGGCGGCGCCGGACGGCTACACGCTGATGGTGGTCTCGAGCGGCACGTTCGGCGTCAATCCCAGTCTCTTTCCCGACCTGCCGTACAAGCCGCTGGTCGACTTCCTGCCGATCTCCAACATCTTTCTGGTGCCTCTGGTCATCGTGGCGCATCCGAGCTTCCCCGCGACCACGCTGGCCGAACTGATCGCGCTGGCACGCAAGGAGCCCGGCAAGCTTTCCTATGCTTCGGCCGGGCCGGGGACGTCGCAGCATCTCAGCATGGAGCTGTTCAAGCTTCGCGAGAAACTCGACATCGTGCACGTCCCCTACAAGGGCAGCGGCCCCGCGATGAACGACCTGCTGGGCGGCCACGTTCCGTTGATGATGGACAGCACCGCCGCGGCGCTGACCCATATCGTGGACGGGCGCATCAAGGCGCTGGCCGTCACCACGGCCCGCCCGGCGCCGCCGCCGCTCGACAAGATTCCGACCATTGCCCAGACCGTGCCGGGCTTCGACGCCGCCGGCTGGTCGGGGCTTGCCGCGCCGGCGCGCACGCCGCTGGAGATCGTGGCCAAGGTGAACAGGGACATGCAGACACTGCTCAACGATCCGGCGGTGATCCGCCAGATCGAGCAGCGTGCCGCCATACCGGCGCCGGGTTCGCCGCTGCAGTTCGCCGAGTTCATCAAGAAGGAAATCGACACCTGGGGCGAGGTCGTGCGGGCGACAGGAACGAAGCCCGGGACCTAGAGCCCCAGGTATTTAAAGCCCAAGGGCGCGCAAGCCGTAGATCAGGCTGATCACCAGCAGGCCGATGAAGACGGTCTCGGCGAGCAGCAGCAGCACCGGGCCCATGCCGATCCGCGCCAGCGCCAACAGCGAGGTCTTCATGCCGAGCGCGGCGATCGCGGTGATGATCAGGAACGACGAGACCTGGGTCGCCGCGGCCTGGACCGCGGGTGGCACCACGCCCATCGAATTGAGGGCGGCGAGTGCCAGGAAGCCGAACAGGAAGATGGGCGGCGCCGGGCGCGCATCGCTCACCGGGCCACCGCTCTTCGATACCCACCAGGCGATGCCGGCGATCGCCGGCAGCAGGAAGGCCACGCGCAGCAGCTTGGTGATGATGGCGTCGCTCAATACCTTCTCGCCCATCGTCTGGCCGGCGCCGGCGACCTGCGCCACGTCATGGATCGCGCCACCCAGGAATACGCCCATCTCGAACAGCGAATAGCCCAGCATCTCGCGCAGTGGCGGATAAAGCACCATCACCACCGTGCTGAGGAAGTTGACGCCCATCACGGTGAAGGCGAGGTCGCGGTCCGAATTCTCGTGCTTGGGCAGGACCGCGGACGCAGCCATTGCCGCCGCGGCTCCGCATACGCCGGTGGCACAGCCGGTCAGCAGGCCGAAATCGCGACTGAGACCGAAGAAGCGGGCAGCCCAGGCGCCGAAGGCGATCGTGCAGCCAACGGCTGCCAGCGCCACCAGGATCGGCATGGCGCCGTCGTCGACGAGTTGGCCGAAGGTCAGCCGGGCGCCGAACAGGGCAACGCCGACGCGCAACAGCGTACGGCCGGCGAATTCGAGGCCGGGCTTCAGGATGGGCCGTGCCGACAGCGGCTGCAGCGCCATGCCAATGACCAGGGTGAGGATGAGCGGCGGCACCCAGACCGCGCCGAACCGCAGCAAACTCCGCGTGTCGGCGATGAAGGCCACGGCGGCGATGGCGGCACAGAGGGCAACGCCCGGAGCCGCCCGGAGCAGATTGCCGGGCGCCCACAGGCGGGCGATGTCGGCGGCGACCGCGCTGCTACGCATCGAGAATGGCGACGAGTTGGCCTTCTCCGATGGCTTCGCCTTCGCTGACCTTAATCTCCTTGATGGTGCCAGCCTTGGGAGAGAGCACAGGAATTTCCATCTTCATCGATTCGAGAATCATGATCTCGCCGTCGACCTCGATGCGGTCGCCGGGCTTGGTCTGGATCTTCCAGACATTGCCCGCGATCTCGGATTTGACGTTGACGACGGCCATGCCCCGGTCTTCTCCCGAATGACGCTTACGGAGCTTTTTCCGCCACCGCGCGGGCCAGTGCAAGGGCGGAGCTGCCCACACGCGCGCCCAGACGGAATGCCGCATCGCTTACCGCCGACACTATTCCGTCCTGCAAGGTGGAGCGACCGTCGCCGATGCGGGCGGACTGTGCGGCGACGGCTGCTCCGGCGATGCCGGCCCGGTCGAGGATCTCGAAGCCCTTTATGCCGCCCTTGTCGGCGCCGGGACCGGCATCATTGAACAGGACAAGCCTCGGCCGGAAGGGCTCGACGGCCTGGCCGGAATTCAGCGCACAATGGCTGCCGGTGGCGACGATGCGGTCTCGATCCTGCGGCACCAGCAGCGAAGAGGAATCGACGCAGGCGAACCCATCGACGACATGCCGCGTCTCGCCCATTTCCGGCGGCTTGGTGTGCGGCCACGGTGCCTTCTTGAGCAACTCGGCGGCCTCCTTGCAGCTCATGCCGGCACGCACGCCACATTTTTCGGCCAATGCGTTGGCGCGGCTGATGAGCCCGCGCGCATACATGTCCTGTCCGTCGCCGATACACGCGGTTGCGGTCGCTACGGCCGCCATCGCCATGCCGAGCTTCTCGGCATAGGCCAGCCCGCCGATGCCCGCCTCGTCCTTGCCGATGCCGGCGTCGTGGTGGATGGCGGCGCGACAGCCGTATTTGGCCGACATGTAGGCGGCATAGGCGGCGCCATGGCTGCCGCCGACGACGACGGCGCCATCGGCCTCGACCGGCAGCTTGACGACGCTGTCGTG
Organism: Reyranella massiliensis 521; assembly: GCA_945862125.1. Taxonomy (GTDB): domain Bacteria; phylum Pseudomonadota; class Alphaproteobacteria; order Reyranellales; family Reyranellaceae; genus Reyranella; species Reyranella massiliensis_A. The sequence goes on along the minus strand of CAMAYC010000064.1, from coordinate 3,346 downwards.
GATCAGGACGGCAACGGACATCGCGCAAGCCTACTCAGGAGGCTATACCTCGGCCATGTCAGAAACGGTGGACAACAAGGTGACGGTCTTGGTCCTGCAGCATCCGCAGGAGCAGGATCATGCGCTGGGCACGGCGGGCCTGCTGTGCCGCACGCTGGCCAGCGCCAGGCTCGCCGTCGGCCTGTCGTGGCGCAATCTGGGCCATGCGCTGGGCGAGCCTGTGGAGGTGCGCGACTGGGGGGTGCTCTACCTCGGATCGGCGCACGCGGTCGGGCGGGGGCCGCTCATTGCTGTCGATCGCAAGGGCGAGACGCTGCTCAACCAGGAAATGGCACTGTCCGGCCTGAAGGGGCTGGTCGTACTCGACGGCAACTGGGCCCAGGCCAAGGCATTGTGGTGGCGCAATGCCTGGCTGACCAAGCTCCGCCGCTTCGTGGTCGTTCCCGATGGGCCGTCGCTCTACGGCAGCCTGCGCCAGGAGGCGCGGCCCGATGCCGTCTCGACACTCGAGGCCGTAGCCCTCGCGCTGTCGGCGGTGGAGGAAGCGCCCAATGTGCGCGAAAGGATCCTTGTGCCGTTCAGGGAACTGATCGCCAAGGCCCGTGCCGCGGGCATTCAGGGCGGCAAACGGGATCGTCGGCGGCGCCGTTAGCCTCTATAATCCCGGCATGCTGGATCAGCCGCAGCTTCCCGTCGCGCAACGCACCAATCCGGAGCGCTCCTTCACCGAGGAGGTGCGGGCGCTGCGATTGGGCGAGGGCGAGGTCTTCCGCGGCGAAGGCATCCTCGCCGTCACCAAGGCGATCCTGCAGGCGGGTGTGGCCTATGTCGGCGGCTACCAGGGTGCGCCGGTGTCGCATCTGGTCGATGTCTTGGTCGAATCGCAGGATTTGCTCGACGAACTCGGCGTCCATCTCGAAACCTGCACCAACGAATCCTCGGCGGCGGCGCTGCTCGGCGCGTCGATCAACTATCCGATCCGCGGCTGCGTTACCTGGAAGTCGATCGTCGGCACCAACGTGGCCGCCGACGCGCTCTCCAACCTCGCCTCGCCTGGCGTCATCGGCGGCGCGCTGATCGTGGTCGGCGAGGATTACGGCGAGGGCGCGTCCGTCATCCAGGAACGCGCCCACGCCTATGCGCTAAAATCCTCGCTCTGGCTGATGGATCCCAGGCCGTCGCTGCCCACGATCGTTCGATGCACCGAGATGGCCTTCGAACTGTCCGAGGCCACCAACACGCCGGTAATGATGGAACTGCGCATCCGCGCCTGCCACGTCACGGGCGAGTTCGTGGCCAAGGACAACAAGCCGCCGGCGATCTCGCGCAACCATCGTCTGGCCGAGCCGGCGGCGCACAATTACGACCGCATCTCGCACCCGCCGTCGACCTACGCCCACGAGAAACTCAAGGTCGAGGTCCGCCAACCCGCCGCCCATCGCTTCATCGTCGAGCACGGCCTCAACGAATTCCTGCCCGGCGAGCGCAGCGATCTCGGCATCATCGTGCAGGGCGGCATCACCAACGTGGCGCTGCGCGGCCTCGACCGGCTGGAGCTCGAAGGCCGGATCCCGACGCTGGTGTTGAACGTCACCCATCCGCTGGTGCCCGAGCAGATCGCCGACTTCTGCAAGGGCAAACGCGCCGTGCTGATCGTCGAGGAGGGCGCGCCCGACTATATCGAGCAGGCGGTTCATGCGTTGCTGCGCAAGCGCGACATCGACACCAAGGTCTACGGCAAGGACGTGCTGCCGATGGCCGGTGAGTACACCGCCGAGGTGATGACCGAGGGGCTGCTCAAATTCTTCGCCCTGTCGGCCAACGATATCGACCTTGCCAAGCCGCGCGAGCGGTTCGAGGCGGCGCGCGCCGGCCGTGCCGAAGCCCAGCGCCTGCTGGGCGGGCCGCTGCCGCTCAGGCCGCCGGGCTTCTGCGTCGGCTGTCCCGAGCGACCGGTCTTCTCGGCGATCAAGCTGCTCGAGCGCGAAGTGGGCAAGGTCCACATGTCGAGCGACATTGGCTGTCATTCGTTTGCGACCCTGGCGCCCTTCAACCTCGGCAATTCGATCCTGGGATTCGGCATGTCCCTGGCCGCCGCCGGTGCGGTGGCCCCGATCATGGAGCGGCGCACCATTTCGGTCATGGGCGATGGCGGCTTCTGGCACAATGGCCTCCTGAGCGGCGTCGCTTCGGCGATGTTCAACCGCGGCGACCGCGTGCTGGTCATCATGCAGAATGGCTACACCTCGGCCACAGGTGCGCAGTTCATTCCCAACACCGCCGGCAATCGGCGGGACGGCGAGACCACGTCAGACATCGCCGCCACCCTGAAGGCCATGGGCGTCAAATGGCTGCGCACCATTCGCACCTACAATGTCGGCACCATGCTCGGCACCCTGCGTGAGGCCATGAGCACCGACGACAAGGGCCTGAAAGTTATCGTCGCCGACGGCGAGTGCCAGCTCGCCCGTCAGCGTCGCATCCGCCCGCAGATAGCGGCCCAGCTCAAGCGCGGCGAGCGCGTGGTGCGTACGCGCTACGGCGTCGACGACGAGGTCTGCACCGGCGACCATTCGTGCATCAGGCTCTCGGGCTGTCCGTCGCTGGTGGTGAAGCCCAGCCCCGATCCACTGCGCTCCGATCCTGTCGCGCACGTCAACAACGGTTGCGTCGGCTGCGGGCTCTGCGGCGAGGTGGCCGATGCCGCCGTGCTCTGCCCGTCCTTCTACAAGGCCGACATCGTGCAGAATGCGAGCTGGTGGGACCGCCTGAAGTGGCGCTTGCGGTCGAGGATCATCGGGGTGATGGCGAGTGCCTGATCCGATCGTCTTCAGCGGCGGTACGGCTGGCGCCTGGAATGTCGTGCGGATCACCGCGGTACGTGGCGCGTCGCTCCAGCCCGTCGACCGTGTCGACAAGGGTGCGCGGGCACTCGCGGACGCCGCGTGGGCGCTGTCCGGGATGACCAGCAATCTGCGCTACACAAATTCGGCGGAGAAGCGCGTGCTCGACGCCACGCCATCGATCCTCGGCCGTCCGGCTGCGACCCGCGCGGCGCTGATTCCGATCACCAAGTCGGCGGGCTGGTGGGCGCTGGCGCAGGACGAGCGGCGCGCCATTCTGGAGGACCAATCCCACCACATCGCGATCGGCAGCGATTATCTTTCCGCGGTGTCGCGTCAGCTCGTGCATTGCCGTGACCAGGCTGGTGCGGTCTTCGACTTCCTCACCTGGTTCGAATTCTCGCCCGCCGATGAACCGCGTTTCGATGAGCTGCTGGCGAGGCTCCGCGCCTCGCCGGAATGGCGCTTCGTCGAGCGCGAAGTCGAGATTCGCCTGGAGAAGC
>CAMAYC010000063.1 GCA_945862125.1 Reyranella massiliensis 521 | reverse complement strand
TCGACGATTGCCCCCGGACCACCGGCGGCTGATGTGGTAATCTTCTTCACGGCGTTGCTCTCCTTCGTTGGATTCGACACCCCGAGCCTAACAGGCTCAAGGTGAGCAACGCCTACTTCACAATTTCAACAGAAGCCGGGACATCCCCTAGCCCAGCCCCGCTCCACATGCGGGTCAAATCACCCCCGTTTTTCGGGCTTGGGTTCGTTGTCCCAATTGAGGCATGCACCAACTACACCTCATCTTATCACAACAACAACGGCATCTCGGGTGCGCACATGACCTACGACTGGAGATTTTGAAGAACTCGGAAGTCTTTCAGCGCGTCATCGCTTGGATTGCTCCCGGCATTGACATCACAAACCCCGCGAACGTGTTTGAGAAGATCATCTGCCATCGCCGAGGCCGCCTTTGACGCCGAGTTGGTGATGCTCACCGATGCGGTGCCGGCGAGCATTACGCGCGGTCAGTTGATCCGGGTGCTGTATCATATCGGCAAGCTCGCGGAGGTTCGTGACGGTGTGGCCCAAGCTGACGTGCTGAGGCAGGAGTTGTGGCTCTCGCCGACCTTCCGCCGCGACGATCCACTGTTGCGGGTAGTCGCCAAGACCGTTGGGCTGACTGATCAGGTCGACGATCTGTTTCGCATGTCAGCCTCGATGTGAGACGACGTTTATCTACACGCGATCCCCCTGCACACAGCAGGTGGTGCTCATCCAGTCGGCCAGCCCGGCGCTGATCTCGCATCCAAAACACGGATACGTTGGGACTAACGAGTGCACGAGATTCCCCGACAGGACCAGGGGCCCGGAGGCGCCCTGAAGCGCGTATTGCGCGCCCGGAGACAAGGTGGGCAAGAGCATAACGGCTGGATGTCTCCGACAATAAAAGTACGCCGCCGTGCCAATGCGGGCTTCGAGGCCTGCCGCGATCGCGTCGGGCGGTACTTGCCATGACCCATGACCCAAAAGGAGACTGCAATGGTCCTTCCGGACATCCATGACATCGATAAACGACTAAGTAGTCACGAGGCGGTTTGCGCCGAGCGTTACGGTGCCATCCGCGAGCGTGTCGGTCGCATCGAGGCGCTGGGCTGGTCGACGCTCGCGGCCATGGTGACGACCGGGATCGCTGGCCTGTCGTGCATCGCCTGGTTCTTTTTCACCAAAACTCTTCATCTTTCCTGAGGTGACACATGCTTGCTTTGCTGGGTTCGATCGTGGGACTTCTGGGCTCCCTCGCGCCGCGTTTGATCGGCTATTTCGAGCAGAAACAAAACCACGTCCAGGAACTCGAGATGCTCCGGACGCAGGGTGACTTCCAATTCCGGATGATACAGGCCGGCCATACCGCCAGGATCTCCGAGATCAATGCGCATGCCGACGGCCAGAGCGAGCTGGCGGCATTTGCCGCAGCCCTCAGGCCCTCGGGCGTGAAATGGGTCGACGCCTTCAACGGCTTCGTCCGGCCATTTCTGACGCTCTGCTTCTTCGCCCTCTATGCCGCTGTGAAGGCAGCACAGTTCGCCATCCTGCAGCAGGATTACAGTGGCTCCGCTGCGACGTTGCTCTCGATGTGGGGTGAGGAGGATTGGGCGGTGTGGGCGGCCATTGTCACTTTCTGGTTCGGCAACCGTACCTTCAACAAGGAACGGGGGCGGGGATGAGTCCGCAGAGAACTCCAAGGGCCACCGGCGAGGCCGGGCTTTCGCTGATCCGAGCCTTCGAGGGCTTTTCACCTACGGTCTATGCTTGTCCCGCGGGATTTCCGACGATTGGCTATGGACATGTTGTCCAGCCCGAGGAGCGCTTCGAGGCGCCCCTCTCGCCGGAAGAGGGCGAGACGCTGCTCCGCAAGGATCTCCCGCGCTATGAGAGCGCCGTATGCCGCCTGATCGATATGCCGCTCGGAGACTTGTGCTTCGATGCCCTGGTGAGCTTCACTTTCAACCTCGGGGAGGGCGCATTGGCGGCGTCGACGCTGCGACGGCTGGTAAACGTCGGTCGAGTCACCGAGGCCGGGCCGCAGTTCGACCGCTGGGTCTTTGCGGGCGCGTGCAAATTGCCCGGCCTCGTGCGCCGCCGCGCAGCCGAGCGCGCCTTGTGGGAGCGCGGCCTCTAGACCAATCGTCGAGTTTTTCGGCGGCTCTTTTGCAGGTCGGTTCCCTCCGGCTGAAAGATTGCATTGCGACTGTTGCCTGACCGGTGGCGCCATGGTTTCTTCCGCGACCCCCGGCAAGACCGGAAGCGTTCGTTGGAGGAAATCTACATGAAAAGACGCCAATTTATCGCAGCCGGTAGCGCGGCTGGCGCCCTCGGTCTCACCGGCGCTATCGCCGGCCCTGCGCTCGCGCAGGCCCAGCAATTCTCGATCGCCACCGGCACGACTGGAGCGGTTTACTATCCACTGGGCGGCGCGATGGCCAACATCCTGAGCAAGAAGGTGCCGGGCTGGGCTGTTACCGCCGAGGCCACCGCCGGCTCGGTTGCCAACATGCACATGATCCGTGACGGCAAAGTCCAGATGGCACTGACGCAGTGCGATACCGCCTATGATGCCATCAAAGGCCTCGACAAGTTTGTCGGCAAGCCCGTCGACTCGCGGACTCTCTGCGTCGTCTATCCCAACCTCGTCCATTTCGTGACCATGGAAGGTACCGGCATCAACAAGCTCTCCGACATCAAGGGCAAGCGCATCTCGACTGCCTCGCCGGTCAGCGGCTCGGAAGTGATGGCGCTGCGCATCATCGACGAACTCGGCCTGAAGCTCTCCGACATAAAGCGCGAACGCCTGGCGCCGGCCGAGAGCACGAATGCCATGAAGGACGGCAAGCTCGACGGCTACTTCTTCAACGGCGGTCCGCCGGTCGCGGCGATCACCGATCTTGCTGCGACCCAGGGCGTCAAGATCAAGCTCATCCCGACAGCCGAACTGGTGCCGGCGCTCAACAAGAAGTATGGCCCGGTGTTCGCTGCCAGCGAGATCAAGGCCAAGGCCTATCCCAACCAGGATGCGGCTGTGCCGGTGATCGCCATTTGGAACATCCTGATCGTGCCGGCCAGCATGAAGGACGAGCAGGCCTATACCATCATCAAGACCCTGTGGGACAACCAGGCCGACCTCGTGGCCACGCACAAGGCCTCCGCCGATATGACGCCGGAGAACCAGAAGCAGGCCAATTCGTCTGTACCGTTCCATCCCGGTGCAATGAAGTTCTTCGCTGAAAAGGGCATCAAGCTGTCGTAAGTACGCAGCACTGGCAGGTCGGGGCTCCCGGATTGGGAGCCCCTTCCTTTTGGGATGGGAAAAACATGACGGTCCAGGACGAACTGCTGAGCGACGACGAGCGCCGCAAGGTCGAGGAACTGATCGAGCAGGAGGACGGCGCCGTCCACAAGTTCGGCGGCTGGTGGGGTGCGACCCTCACCTCGATCGCCGTCGCCATGACACTGTTCCACCTCTATGCCGCCTTCAGCACCGTCGACCAGCAGAGCCTGCGCGAGATACACGTCGCCTTTGCTTTGTCGCTGGTGTTCCTGCTGTTTCCAATGGTGAAGAGCTGGCGCAACCGCGTCGCCCCTTGGGATCTCGTCGCTGCCGGCCTCTCGGTCGGCGTCATCTGGTACATGATGACCGGCGGCACCTGGATCAGCCTTGCCGGATCCGACGACTTTCTCGACCGTTACGTTTCGCCTACGAAGATGGACGTCGCCGTCGGCGCCATCCTGATCCTGCTCGTGCTCGAATCGACACGCCGCGCGACGGGCTGGATTATGCCGATCGTGTCGATGATGTTCTTCGCCTATGGCCTGTGGGGCAACTACCTGCCGGCGCCGTGGACGCACAAGGGCTATCCGATCGTCGACTTGATCGCCGAACTCTACATGACCCTGAATGGAATCTTCGGCTCGGCGATAGACGTGTCGGCCAGCCTGATCATCCTGTTCACCATCTTCGGCGCCATCCTGCAGGCCTCTGGCGCAGGGCGTTTCTTCATCGATTTCTCGCTGCTCGCCATGAAGGGCCAACCCAACGCCGCTGGTCGCGCCGTCGTGCTGTCGTCATTCCTGCTGGGCGGTCCGTCGGGCTCGGGCGTGGCCACCACGGTCACCATCGGCACGGTAGCCTGGCCGATCATGCGCCAAGCGGGCTACGGCAAGACCGCAGCGGGCGGCTTGCTGGCTGCGGGTGGTCTCGGCGCCATCCTGTCGCCGCCGGTGCTGGGTGCAGCTGCCTTCCTGATCGCCGAGTACCTCAAGATGTCCTACCTCGACATCGTGCGGATGGCGATCATTCCCACCTGCCTCTACTATTTCGGCCTGCTGGTTATGACCGAGATCGACTCGCGCAAGTACAACCTGCGCGCCGTCGATCCTGAACTCGACCTGACGATGCGCCAGCTGTTGATGCGCTATGGCTTCCACTTCTCGTCGCTGATTTCGGTCGTCGTGCTCATGATCTGGGGCTACTCGGCCACCTACGCCGTCTTCTGGTCGATCCTGCTTGCGATCCTGGTGAGTTACCTGCGCACGGACACCGCGCTGCTGCCGCGCCGGCTCATCGACGCCTTCGCCGCCGGTTCGATCCAGGCGCTGGGCGTCGCAGCCACCTGCGCCTGCGCCGGCATCATCGTCGGCGTCATCACCAAGACCGGCCTGGCCCTCAAATTCTCCTCGATCGTCATCGACCTCGCTGGCGGCTCGCTGTTCTGGACCGCGATCTACACGTCGCTGATCGTTTGGGTGGTCGGCCTCGCTGTGCCGGTGACGGCGTCCTACATCATGTGCGCGGTGATCGCGGCACCCGCGCTGATCAAGCTCGGCGTGCCCGATTACGCTGCCCACATGTTCATCTTCTACTATGCCGTGCTGTCAGAAGTGTCGCCGCCAACCGCGCTGTCGCCGTTTGCGGCAGCTACACTAACGCGTGCCGATCCGTACGTTACGACGTTGCAGAGCTGGAAGTATGCGCTGCCCGCCTTCCTGGTGCCGTTCATCTTCGTGCTCGACCCGATTGGCGCCGGGCTGCTGCTCGAATTCCCCAAGGGCGTTACCTGGGGGTCGGTCATCTGGGTGACCATCGGCGCCGCCGCAGGCGTCGTAGCGCTTGCTTTTGCAGCCCAGGGCCACATCACGCGTCCACTCGGGATCGGTGCGCGCATCGTCTGCTTCGTCGCGGGCGTGTCTTTGATGTTCCCTGACCTCGTCGACGACTGGGTGGGTGGCACGGTGGCCGCGCGCCTGATCGGCATCGCCATGCTGGGGACGGTGATCGCCTATGAGCTCAACCGCGGCCGCCAAGGGGTGCCGAGCCGTCCGCCGATATAGTTCATCTTTGTGTACCGTTCTGCGGAATTCCGTTGCCCGGAAGCTGAACGCTCCCTAGCGTCGATCCCAAGGCCCCATCGAGGGTCACGCTCAGGGAGGAATAAATGGCTTCGTTGAAGATCGCGCGTCGTCGTCTCTTCGTTGGTACCGCCGCAGCTTCCGCGGCCTTTGTCGCCGCGCCGTTCGTGCGCGGCGCCCATGCCGCCGGAAAACTCTCCTTGGCACTGTGGGACCATTGGGTGCCCAACGCCAACAAGGCCACCCAGACGCTGATCGAGGAGTGGGCGGCCAAAGAGAAGGTCGAGGTCTCGATCGATTTCATCACCTCGCAGGGCAACAAGTTGCTGCTGACGGGCGCCGCTGAATCGCAAGCCAAGTCCGGTCACGACGTCTTCGCCTTCTCGACCTGGTTGCCGTCTCGCTACGAGCAGCACTTGGTGCCTATGAACGACGTCATGGAGCCGCTGATCAAGCAGAACGGCGCCGTGAACGCCACCGTCGAGTATCTCGGCAAGGTCGACGGCAAGTGGCTGGCCGTGCCGGCGACCGTCGGCAGTCAGATCAAAGGGCCGTGCTCGCGCATCGACCTCATGAAGGAACTGGCGGGCATCGACGTCCAGACAATGTACCCCGCCGGAGGGCCGCCCAAGGCTGATGGCTGGACCTTCGACACATTCCTGAAGGCGGCCGAGGCTTGCCACAAGGGCGGCCATGCCTTCGGTATCGGGGTGGGCACGACGGCTGACAATGTCGATACCGCCGGGGCGATCTTCCACGGCTTCGGCGCCCAGCTCGTGAACCAGAAGGGCGACATCACGGTCAAGAGCGACAACGTTCGCCAGGCACTCGACTACTACAAGCGGCTGATGGCCTTCCTGCCGGCCGATGCGCCGGCGTGGGACGATGCTTCGAACAACAAGTGGCTGGTCTCGGGCAAGGGTGCGCTGATCATGAATCCGCCCAGCGCCTGGGCCGTCGCCAAGCGCGACGCACCGCAGATCGCCGAGAAGCTCTGGACGCACGGCTTCGCCGCCGGACCCAAGGGCCGTTACGCGCCGTTCGTGCCGTACTTCTGGGGCGTCTGGAACTTCAGCAAGAACCAGTCTGCGGGCAAGAGCGTGATTGCCTACCTCTCGCAACCCTCCGCGATCGAGAAGATGGTGGAGGCAAGCGGCGGCTACGATCTGCCCTCTTTCGCCAACCTGACGACGCTCAAGACGTGGGCGGAAGAAGCGCCGCCCAAGGGCACGCTTTATCACTACCCCAACCCGTTCAATCACCAGGTCTTGTCGATCGCCGGCGCTCCGGCCCCGCACAAGATCGGCGAAGGCATCTACGTCCAGGCCATCCAAACCCAGATGGCGGTCCGCCACTTCAAGGGCGAGGCCATGGAAAAGACGCTCGATTGGGCGGCCAAGGAAGTCGAAGGCTTCTCGCGCAACTAGAGCGCGTTGTCAGCGCACCTCGAGCGAGAGCGGCGCGATGACCTGGCCCTCGCGGCCGAGATAATCGTGCTTCACCGAGTCCCGGAGCATGCGTGCCTGCGCCTCCGCTACGCGTTCCATGGCGGCGGCGGGATCGAGATGCACGGGATTGCCGTCCCGCAGCACGACCTCGCCGTCGACCAGCACCGTGCGCACCGCACGGTCTGCGGCATGGAAGACGAAGGAGCGAAGTGGATCGCGCGCCGGCTGCATCAGCGGGTGGCCGAGATCGACCAGCACGATGTCGGCCGACATGCCGGGTGCCAGGGCTCCGATGTCGTCGCGGCCGAGTGCCGCCGCGCCGCCCAGGGTCGCCGCTTCGAAAGCCCCGGCGGTGTCGAGGCTGCGGATATCCTCACTCATGAGGCGGCCGGCCACGATCGCGAGCCGCATCTCCTCGATCAGGTTGTGCGGCGCGCAGTCGGTGCCGAGCCCGACGTTGACGCCGCGAGTGCGGTAGCGGCCGATGTGGTCCATGGCGAGGCCATAGCGGGCGAAAGGTTGTGGACAGTGCGCCACCGAGGCGCCTGCCTCGGCGATCAGGTCGAGATCCTTCGAGGTGTGCCAGCGGATCTGGGGATGGTCGTCGAGCAGGATGCAGTGGGCCAGCACAGTGTCGCCCTTGAGGAGACCCTGCGTCGCCGCCCACTGGATCGGCGTCATATTGTGGCGGCGGATCATCTCGCGCACTTCGACCACCGACTGGCCGATGTGGGTCGAGAAGCGCAGCCCGCTGTCGTCGGCGTGCTTGCGGCCGGCCGCGAACAACTCGGGCGTCACGGTGTCGATCTGGGCCGGGAAGACCACGGCATCGAGGCGGCCGGAGTTATGCGCCTCGGCATCGGCCATGACCCGCTTGGCCTTCTCGAACTGCGCCAGGCCGCCGGCCTCGTCCCATTTCCAGGTCACGGTCTGCGGCGAGGACATGCCCCAGCGCGCCGAGGCGAAGGTGGGCGCCGCGTAGAAGCGCATGCCGCTCTGCGCCATCGTTTCGAGCCAGCCCTCGAACGGCACTGTGACGTCGCACGCCGTCGTCGTCCCTGCGCGCAGCATCTCGGAGTAGGCGAGCGTCGCGGCGCCCTGCCGGCCGTCGTCGCCCAAGCGAAAGGCCTGCAGGCGCTCCATGAGGCCGGTCATCTGCTGCTCGGGTACACCATGGTCCTCGCGCACGCCGCGGTAGCCGGGCTCGGTAGAGGGATGGCTGTGGATGTTGACCAGGCCGGGCAGGGCCAGCATGCCGCGCCCGTCGAGCGCCGGCTCGTTGGCTTCAACTGGCCGCGTTCCGGCCGGGGTGATCTCGGCGATTCGGCCATCCTTCAGGAACAGGTCGATGTCGCGACGGTAGACGTGACGGGAGGCGGTGCCATCGCGCACCACGGCCCACGGAATATTGCGGATCGACGTCGGCCGCGATGTCATACACTGCACTCCCCAAGGCACGCGTGTTGCATAGCCCACGCAAGGGAACGATAGGGGCGGAAAAACCGGAGAACAAGGAGGCAGGTCATGCGTGTCGTGAACGGGCGGGCTGTGAAATGGATGCTTGCTGCCGCTGCGGCGGCGCTGATGTCGACGTCGGCACAGGCGCAGACGCTCAGAGTGGTCATGCATTCTGACCTGAAGATCCTCGATCCGATCTGGACCACAGCCTACATCGTGCGCAACCATGGCTACATGGTCTACGACACGCTGTTTGCCGTCGACGACAAGCTCGCGGTCCAGCCACAGATGGTCGAGGCCTGGAAGGTGAGCGACGACAAGCTCGTCTACACCTTCACCCTGCGCGAGGGGCTCAAGTTCCACGACGGCCAGCCGGTGACCTCGGAAGACTGCATCGCCTCGCTCAAGCGCTGGGCGGCGCGCGACGCGATGGGCCAGAAGCTGATGGAATTCACCAAGGAGCTGAGGGCCGTCAACGCCCGCACCTTCACCCTTACCCTGAAGGAGCCCTACGGCCTGGTGCTGGAGTCGCTCGGCAAGCCCAGCTCGCTGGTGCCTTTCATCATGCCCAAGCGCGTTGCCGACACGTCGCCGGGCACGCAGATCTCGGAGTTCGTGGGCTCAGGCCCCTTCGTCTTCCGCCGTGACCTGTGGCGGCCAGGCGAGACGCTCGTGTACGAGAAGTTCAAGGACTACAAGCCGCGCGCTGAGCCCCCGTCGGCCCTGTCCGGCGGCAAGCATGTCTACGTCGACCGCCTGGAGTGGATCAACATCACCGATCCGCAGACCGCGGCCAATGCCCTGATGAACGGCGAGATCGACCTGCTCGAGCAGCCGTTGATCGAGATGCTGCCGCTCCTGGAGAAGGACAAGAACATCCAGGTCATCGACTTCAATCCGCTGGGCAGCCAATACAGCTTCCGTTTCAACGTGCTGCACAAGCCGTTCGACAATCCGAAGATCCGTCAGGCCGCCCTCTATGCATTGAACCAGAAGGACTTCCTGCTGGCCGCCATCAACGATCCGAAATACTACAAGGAGTGCAAGGCGCTCTTCATCTGCGGTACGCCGTTCGCCACGGACAAGGGCTTCGAGGATAAGCTCAACTCCAACTTCGCCAAGTCGAAAGAGATCCTGAAGCAGGAAGGCTACGACGGCACGCCCGTGGTGCTGCTGTTCGCCACCGACACCAACACCGGCCGACTGACACCGATCGTCAAGTCACTGCTCGAGCGCGGTGGCTTTGTGGTCGACATGCAGGCGATGGATTGGCAGACGGTGCTGTCGCGCCGCGCGCGCAAGGAACCGCTCAATGCAGGCGGATGGAGCGGGTTCATGACTGCCTGGGTTTCGGCAGACCTGCTCAATCCGATCGTGTCCTCATTCGTGAGCGGCGCCTGCGACAAGGCGGCGATCGGTTGGCCCTGTGATGCGAAGCTGGAAGAACTGCGCGACGCCTTTGCCCGCACGACCGACGATGCAAAACGCAAGGAACTTGCCGAGGCGATCCAGGTGCGCGTCTCGGAATACCCGACGCACGCCAATCTCGGCCAGTACAACGTGCCCATGGCGCGCCGGACCGCCGTGACCGGCAATCTCGAATCCCCGGCACCGATCTTCTGGAATGTCAGGAAGAAGGAGTAGGCCCGGGGGAAATGGTGCTGCCGCACAGGATTGAACTGTGGACCTCCCCCTTACCAAGGGGGTGCTCTACCACTGAGCTACGGCAGCGTGCGGGGCCGGTCAGAACCGGGCGCGGGCGGGGTATGCCATAGCGTTTGCCGGGGTTCAACCGCTGCCGCCGGCCGAAACCGTGCCCCCAGGACGGCTTGCCGCGACACTTCGGCCCGGCCTAGGCTTTGGCCAACAAGGCAAAAGGGGAAACGCATGGACTGGCGCCCGATTTCGGCCGATTCGCATATCACCGAGCCGCCCAATTGCTACATCGACCATATCGATCCCGCTTTCCGCGAGCGCGCCCCGCGTATCGTCAACAAGGAAGGCATGGGCGACATCTACCTCGTCGACGGCATGAAGACGCCGGTGCCGATGGGACTGGTGGCGGCGGCAGGCGTCGCCCCGAAGGATATCAGGATCGGCGGCGCGAAATTCGAGGATCTGCACCGAAGCGGTTGGGATCCCAGCACGCGACTCGCCGACCAGGACAAGGACGGCGTCGCCGCCGAAATCATCTATCCAACCGTTGGCATGCTGATCTGCAATCATCCCGATTTCGATTACAAGAAGGCCTGCTTCGACGCCTATAACCGCTGGCTCCAGACTTACTGCAGCCATGCCCCCGACCGCCTCGTCGGCATGGGCCAGACCGCGATGCGGACGATAAAGGAAGGCATTTCCGACCTGGAGCGCATCAAGGCGATGGGCTTCAAAGGCGTCATGATGCCGGGCAACCCCGGCGAGAAGGACTACGACGACCCTGCCTTCGACCCGTTCTGGGAAGCCGCCGTGGCACTGGAGTTGCCGCTGTCGTTCCACATCCTCACCACGAGCGGCGACAATTCTCTCGCCAAGCCGCGCGGTCCCAAGATCAACGGGTTCCTGTCCATTATCCGCGGCTGTCAGGACATCATGGGTATGCTGGTGTTCTCGGGCGTGTTCGAGCGGCATCCGAAATTGCGCGTGGTCTGCGTCGAAGCCGACGCCGGCTGGGCGCCTCATTTCATGTACCGCATGGACCATGCCTACAAGCGGCACCGTTACTGGATGAAGGGTCAGGAGCTCCAGCGCCTGCCGTCAGAATATTTCCGCGACCACATCGCGCTCACCTTCCAGGACGATTGGACGGCATTCCAGTTCGCCGACCATCTCGCACCCCACCAGCTCATGTGGGCCAACGACTTCCCGCATAGCGATTCGACCTGGCCGTGGAGTCAGGACGTGCTCAAGGAGCAGACTGGGCATCTCACGCCGGAACTGCGCAAGCGGATCCTTCGCGATAACGTGGTGGAGCTTTACAAGCTGGCGGCTTGAGGCGTCAGATAAAGTCAGATTCGTGGGGCCGCTTCGGCAGCCTTGCCCATCGCTCCGGATGCAACTCGGGATATTCGATCCAGGGGCCTGTTTCGACAAAGCCGAGATCGAGCCGGCCGACGTCGCTCGTCCAGTAGCCGAATGTTCGCCGGTTGGCGTCGAACAGCCAGGCTCCGATCACGATCTCATCGACGACATGGCCGGAAAGGCCGGGGCAGTACAGCAGCAGCGGTCCTTCGTCCTTGGGCGCCGACTCCATGGGTTGCCAGACGATGGTAGCCGCCCGGCGCAGTGTCTCGATTTCGGCCGCAGCGCGCGCGAGAAGCTCGCTCTCGTGTGCCCTGTTCCGCAATTCCTCGATGATGTCAGCCATGCCCGCTCCAGCCGCTCGTTCCCGTTTGCTGCAGACTATACGGGATTCGGGAACAAGGTCGCGAGGTCTACGGCGCCTTGAGACGACGCTGCGCGGTCTCCAATGAGGTTAGCGGGGCGGCCTGGGTCGCTGCGCCGCAGCCAACTCGGCGCGGAGCTGCCGGACGGCAGGGTCCCGCCCGTCGATGCGTTCGGCCTCGTCGAGGGCGCGGTCGGCTGATGCAAAATCGCCCAGGGACATTGCGGCGCGCGCCGCGGTGAGAAGCACGGTCACCCGCATGTCCTGCATGCCGGGCTGGGCGCCCTGGCGCTGCGCCGCGCGCAGGTCACGCCGGGCATCGATCACTTCAGGGGCGTTGGGGTATAGCCGCTCGGCCTCGTCGAGGGCGCGATCGGCCGTGACGAAGTCGCCACGGTCGATGGCGCGGCGCGCCTGATTGATCAGGGGCGCGAGTTGGCCGCGAGCGGTGCGCATCTCGGCGATCTCGCGGCGCGCGGCGGCGGTTTCCGCAAAGCCGGGCACGGCCGTATCGGCAGCCTGCAGCGAGGTCTCGGCCGCGGTGAAGTCGCCGGCACTGGCAAAGCGGCGGGCGTCGGCAATGTAGCTGCGTGCCTGGTTGATCTGGGCCGCGGAAGGGCCTGCCGGTGCAGCAGGCGGCGGCGGCGTCGGGCGCGGCGTCGCGACAGGCGGTGGCGGAGGGGGAGGCACGGGCTTGGCGGCTTCGATGGGGCTGGGCATCAGCGGCGTGGCTGTGTCCATTTTGTAGAGATAGAAGCCGCCGCCTGCGACCACGACCACGAGAGCGCCGATGATGGCGTAGAGCAGGCCGTTCTTGTTCGGAGTCATGCTGGTGTCGGCCACGGTCCCTCCATGCAGGTATGGCAAGGCAGTGAACGTGGCGGCGAGGGCTTGGTTCCCCGGAGGAACTGAGTAGCGCGGCTCAGGCACCCACAATGAGCCCGATCACGGCCACATAGTGGACGCTTGCAGCGACGAGCACGAAGCCATGCCAGATGGCGTTCTGGTAGGGCAGGCGGCGCCACAGATGGAACACGACGCCCGCTGTGTAGATGACCCCGCCCAGAGTCAGCAGGGCGAGTGTGCGGGCATCGAGGGCCGACCGGAACGGACCCACGGCAACGAGACCAATCCAGCCCAGCGCCAGATAAAGGACGATCGAGATTGCCTCGATGTGGCGTGGTCTCAAGAGCTTGAGCACGATGCCTGTTGCCGCGACTGCCCAGATGGCCGCCGTGAGGCCTGAGGCCCAGTCACCGGCCAGGCGCGTGGTGAAAGGCGTGTAGGTGCCGGCGATCATGGCGAAGATCGCGGCGTGATCGAAGCGCCGGAGCCATTCGCGGCGCACGCTCGCATTGAAGACGTTGTAGGCCGCCGAGCAGCCCAGCATGGCCACAAGGCCGATGGCGTAGATCAGGATGGGGACAAGATCGCCGGCCTCGCCATCGATGGCGGTCACCACGACAAGGGCGATCGCCGCTGCCGTTCCCAGACCGATGCCGACCACGTGGACAACGCGGTCGGCCATCTGGTCGCGGGTCATAGGCCTCCCGTCAGCCCTGGTCGAGGAAGCTCCGCAGCATGCGCGACCGGCTGGGGTGCTTCAGCTTGCGAAGCGCCTTGGCCTCGATCTGCCGGATGCGCTCGCGGGTGACCGAGAACTGCTGGCCGACTTCTTCCAGCGTGTGGTCGGTGTTCATGCCGATGCCGAAGCGCATGCGCAGCACGCGCTCCTCGCGCGGCGTCAGCGTCGCCAGTACCCGGGTCGTGCTCTCGCGGAGGTTGCCCTGGATGGCGGCCTCGAGCGGGATCACGGCATTCTTGTCCTCGATGAAGTCGCCGAGATGCGAATCCTCCTCGTCGCCGATCGGCGTCTCGAGGCTGATCGGCTCTTTGGCGATTTTCAGCACCTTGCGCACCTTCTCGAGCGGCATGCCAAGCTTCTCGGCCAGTTCCTCGGGCTGCGGCTCCCGGCCGATCTCGTGCAGCATCTGACGGCTGGTGCGCACCAGCTTGTTGATCGTCTCGATCATGTGCACCGGGATGCGGATGGTGCGTGCCTGGTCGGCAATCGAGCGCGTGATGGCCTGACGGATCCACCAGGTGGCGTAGGTCGAGAACTTGTAGCCGCGGCGGTACTCGAACTTGTCGACCGCCTTCATGAGGCCGATGTTTCCCTCCTGGATGAGATCCAGGAACTGCAGGCCGCGGTTGGTGTATTTCTTGGCGATCGAGATCACGAGGCGCAGGTTGGCCTCGATCATCTCCTTCTTTGCGCGCATCATCTCGCGCTCGCCATCTTGCACGGTCTTGACCATGCGGCGGTATTCGAAGATCGGCGCGCCGGCGTGGTCGGAGATGACGCGGATTTCCTCGCGCATCTTCTCGACTTCGGCGCCCTTCTTCTTGGCGAAGTCCTTCCAGCCCTTGCCCGGCAGCTTGCCGACCTTTTCGAGCCAGTTCGGATCGATCTCGTGGTTCAGGTAATGTTCGAGGAAGTCCTGGCGCGGGATGCGGAAGCCCTCGGCCATGCGCAGGAGCTTGCCCTCGATCATCATCAGGCGACGATTGAGGTCGTAAAGCGCGAGCTTGAGCTGCTCGATGCGGTTGGCATTGATGTGAATCTGGCGAACCAGGTCCACGATCTTCTTGCGATGCTTCTCGTAGCTCTTCTCGAATTCCGGGCTGGGCTTCTGGCCGCGGTTGAGGGTCGACAGGCGCCGGTTTTGCACCTTCGACATGTCGAGATAGACGCGCGCGATCTTGGTGAGATTGCGCAGCACCTCGGGCTTGAGCTTCTCCTCGAGCGCCGACAGAGACAGCGCATTCTCTTCGTCGTCCTCAGCACCGTCCGCCGCGGCTTCGCCGGGCGCGGCGGCGCCGTTGACGGCGGGGGCGGCCGGTCGCACGAGCTTGGGCATCGCCGGACGCGGCATTGCCGGCGGCGGCGGGTTGGCCGCCATCGCAGCCTTGGCCTCGCCGGGAGCGCCGCCCTGGGTTGCTTCGAGGTCGATCACGTCGCGCAGCAGAATGCGGCCCTCGTTGATCGCGTCGCGCCACGCCAGCAGCGCCGTGATCGTCATGGGGCTCTCGCAGATGCCGCCGATCATCTTGTCCTGGCCGGCCTCGATGCGCTTGGCGATCTCAATCTCGCCTTCGCGGCTGAGGAGCTCGACGCTGCCCATCTCGCGCAGATACATGCGGACGGGATCATCGGTGCGCCCGAGTTCCTCGTCCTCGCCGGTCGCTTCGGCCGCGACCACGGCGGTCTTGGCCGGCTCAGCCGGGGTGGCGGCAGCCGTCTCTTCCTGTTCCTCGGCTTCGACCACGTTGACGCCCGCTTCCGACAGCATCGCCATCGTGTCCTCGATCTGCTCGGAGGACACTTCGTCGGGCGGCAGGGCGGCGTTCAGCTCGTCATAGGTGACGTAGCCGCGCTCCTTGCCCTTCTGGACGAGCTTCTTCAGCTCGGCGCCGAGGGTATCGAGGAGGGGGGCATCGGGGCCTTCTTCGCGGGCCTCGGTGGCTTCGGGCTGGGCTACGGTCGCGGTTTTGGTCGCCATTACTGTTCCTTGGGTGCGACAAACGGGTCCAACGGCCGGTCAGGCCGTGAATTTGGCTGCAAGAAGGGGGTGCGGAAGGGCGATCCCGCTAAAACTACCCTTCTACTATATGGGGGTTAAGTTCAAGCGCCGATAGGGTAGTTCCCCATATTCGGCTGCAAGCCTGCTATCCGGCACCGGATTCGACGCTTTCCCGCCGCATCCGGTCGAGAATGGCCTGCAGGCGCCGTAAATTCTCTTCACTCATGTCCTCCGCCAGGGCTTCCTCTGCCCGCTTCAACTCTTCCGGATCGGCCGTGAGCTGGCTCATATGGCGAGCGGCCCGGCGCCATTGCCCGACCCGGCCGTCACCATCCGGCGGGTCATCCCGGAAGACCTCTCGGGCCTTGGTCCGGGCGGCGGCGGCCAGGCTGCCGAGGCCGGTTCGCTGCAGATGCTCCTCGATCAGGCGGGCTTCAAGGGAGGTCTGGCCGGAAATTCCTTCCACGACGGCGTCGTCGGCCGCCGGATCGACCCCCAGGGGAATCATCGATAGGGCATCCAAAAGTCCGCTGCGCAGCCGGGCCAGGTCGGCATTGGCGATGGGCAGCGCCGCGAGATCTTCGGCCAGGACATGGAGGAGGGCCGGCCGCTCGATCAGGGCGCCCAGGAGGGCCCGTTCCTGGCGTGCGCCATCGGCTTCAGGGCTCGACTGGCGGGCGGCTGAACCCGGGGAAAAGGGGGAGGGAGCGGGATCTCCCGGGCGGCGGAATGGTCGCCGCTCGCCGGGCCGCCAGGCCGGCGCATCCGGCCGGCGGATCCGGTTCAGCCGGTTGCGCATGTCGGTCTTGTAGTAATCGCGGACCATCGGATCGGCGATCTCGGCGACGCGCTGCTCGACCGCGCGCTGGAGGCTGGCACGGCGCTCCGGCGTGTCGGCGACTTTGCCTTCGGTCTCCATCTCCCACACCACGTCGGACAGCGGGCGGGCGAGTTCGAGAACGCGCCGGATGGCTTCGGGGCCGCGGCTGCGGATCACGCTGTCGGGATCCTCGCCGGCAGGAAGCGCCAGGAAGCGAAGACTCTTGCCGGCCCGCAACAGTGGCAGCGCGCGTTCGGCGGCGCGCGAGGCCGCGCGGCGGCCGGCATTGTCGCCGTCGAAACAGAGAAACGGCTCGTCGGCGAGTTTCCAGAGTTCGCCCAGCTGGCCTTCGGTAAGGGCGGTGCCGAGCGGCGCCACCGCGCCTGTGAAGCCCGCGCCGTGGAGTGCGATCACGTCCATGTAGCCTTCGGCCACGATCACCGGCTGGTCCTTGGTCACGGCCTGCCGTGCCCGGTCGAGGCAGTAGAGGTTGGCGCCCTTGTGGAAGAGCGGCGTCTCGGGGGAGTTGAGATATTTCGGTTCTCCAGTGCCCATCACGCGGCCGCCGAAGGCGATCATCCGGCCGCGGCGGTCGGCGATGGGAAACATCACGCGGCCGCGGAAGCGGTCGTAGGGATCACGATTGTCCTCGGGCTGGATGGCGAGGCCGGCCTCGACGATCTTGTCGAGCGGCACGTTCTCGCGCTTCAGTGCGGCGATCACGCCGTCGCGGGAGTCGGGCGCGAAGCCCAGGCGGAAATCGTCGATCGTCTCGTCGCTGAGGCCGCGGCCACGGAGATAGTCGAGGCCGTGGCGACCGACCGGCAGGCGCAACTGCTTCTGGAACCAGCGTGTCGCCAGTTCGACGACTTCCTGAAGGGTCGAGGCGCGCTCAGCCCGCTCTCGTTCGGCCGGCGTCGCGCGCGGCACCGGCAGATTGACCTCGCGTGCGAGCTTCTCGACCGACTCGGGGAAAGAAAGCCCCTCGGTCTTCATCACGAAGCCCACTGCGTCGCCGTGCTCGCCGCAGCCGAAGCAGTGATAGAAGCCTTTCTTGTCGTTGACCGTGAAGGACGGGCTCTTCTCGTTGTGGAACGGGCAAAGTCCGGCATATTCGCTGCCCGAGCGACGCTTCAGCGACACCTTGCGGCCGACCACGTCGGACAGGCTGAGGCGCGCACGCAATTCGTCGAGGAAACCCGGTGGAAACGCCATGCGTCTAAAATGACGATGCGAGCCCCGCCGCGCCAGTGATGGCGCGGGGGAAAACGGGGATGGTCAGCCGGCGAGGGCTTTCTTTACCGCGGCCGAGGCCTTGGCGAAGTCCATCTGGCCGGCATATTTGGCTTTCAGGGCGGCCATGACGCCGCCCATGTCCTTGACCGATGTGGCACCGGCTGCGGCCACCGCTTCGCGCACGGCGGCTGCGACGGCAGCCTCGTCCATCTGTTGTGGCAGGAAGCGCTCGATGACGGCGATCTCGGCCTTTTCCTTATCAGCCAGGTCGGCGCGGTTGCCTTTTTCGTAGAGCACGATCGATTCGTTCCGCTGTTTGATCATGCCCTGCATCATCGACAGGATCTTGTCCTCGGCCACGCCTTCGCGGCTGGCCTCGGTGCGGGCGGCGATATCGACGTCCTTGAGCTTCGCCAGAATCAGGCGAATCGCGCCCAGCGCGGCCTGGTCACGGGCGCGCATGGCCTCTTTCATGGCGTCGTTCAACTTGTCACGCAGCATGAGTTTGATCCCAATAGGCCCGCCATTGGTTACCCAATGGCTAAGCGGCAGAAACTAATCGCCTCGGCCGCTGTTGGCAAAGCAAATAAGCTATTGAAATAGCTTGTGAATTAGCTGTCTTCCGCGCCTTGACCCTCTGCGACCGCTTGGTTACAACCCGCGCGGTTCGCAGGTTGCCTCCCCGGGCGACGCCGGGCGGGCCGGAACGGACGCAAGCAATCATGACTTCAACCAAGACCGCCGGCGCGAAAGACGCCGCGCCGCGTTGGGCCACGGCCGCCCTAGTGCTGGCTGACGGCGCGGTGTTTTGGGGCAAGGGAATCGGGGCTGCGGGCCACGCCGTGGGCGAGGTCTGCTTCAACACCTCGATGACCGGCTACCAGGAAATCATCACCGATCCGTCCTACGCCGGGCAGATCATCACCTTCACGTTTCCGCATATCGGCAACGTCGGCACCAATCTCGAGGACATCGAGACCATCACGCCGTTCGCGCGCGGTGTCGTCATGCGCGGCGAGATCACCGAGCCCGCCAACTGGCGCGCGGCCAAGCCGCTCGACGACTGGCTGAAGAGCCACAATCTGCCGGGTATCTGCGGCGTCGACACCCGCGCCATCACACGGCACATCCGCGACAAGGGCCCGCCCAACGGCGTCGTGGTCCATGCGCCCGACGGCAAGTTCGACATCCCGAAGCTGCTCAAGGTTGCCCAGGAGTGGCCCGGCCTCGACGGCATGGATCTCGCGATCGAAGTCACGACCAAGCAGAGCTACACGTGGGACGAGACCGCGTGGGCGCTGGGCAAGGGCTACGGCAAGCTCACCAAGCCCAAGTATCACGTCGTGGCCGTCGACTACGGCGCCAAGCGCAACATCCTGCGTTGCCTGGCCGACGCCGGCTGCAAGGTGACGGTGGTGCCCGCGACCGCGACCGGCGAGGACATCCTGCGCCACAAGCCGGATGGCGTGTTCCTGTCCAACGGTCCCGGCGATCCGGCGGCAACGGTGGCCTACACCGTCCCCGCGATCCAGGCCGTGCTCGACAAGAAGGTGCCGCTGTTCGGCATCTGCCTCGGCCATCAGCTTCTGGCGCTCACCATCGGCGGCAAGACGCGCAAGATGGAACGTGGGCATCGTGGCGCCAACCAGCCGGTGAAGGACCTCACCACCGGCAAGGTTGAGATCACATCGCAGAACCACGGCTTCTGCGTCATTCCCGAATCGCTGCCGAAGAATGCCGAGGTGACGCACGTCTCGCTGTTCGATGGCATCAACGAAGGCATCCGCTGCACCGACAAGCCCGCTTTCTCGGTGCAGTACCATCCTGAGGCCTCGCCCGGCCCGACCGACAGCCACTATCTCTTTAAGCGGTTCGTCGAGATGATCGACAAGAGCAAGGGCAAGTAGAGCAACCATGCCCAAGCGCACAGACATCAAGAGCATCCTCGTCATCGGCGCCGGTCCGATCGTGATCGGCCAGGCCTGCGAGTTCGACTATTCCGGCGTGCAGGCCTGCAAGGCGCTGAAGGACGAGGGTTATCGCGTCATCCTGGTGAATTCCAACCCGGCCACGATCATGACCGATCCGGGTCTGGCCGACGCCACCTATATCGAGCCGATCACGCCCGACTTCGTGGCGCGCATCATCGAGAAGGAAAAGCCCGACGCCATCCTGCCGACGATGGGCGGCCAGACGGCACTCAACACGGCGATGTCTCTGCATCGCGACGGCCGCCTCGAAAAGCTGGGGGTCGAATTGATCGGCGCCAATGCCGAGGCGATCGACAAGGCTGAGGATCGCCTGCTGTTCCGCGATGCCATGACGAAGATCGGCCTCGAATCGCCCAAGAGCGAGGTCGTACACAACCGCGAGGAGGCGGCGCGCGCCCTGGAGATGGTCGGCTTGCCGGCGATCATCCGGCCGTCGTTCACGCTGGGTGGTACCGGCGGCGGTATTGCCTACAATCGCGACGAATTCTTCGAGATCGTGCAGGGGGGCGTCGAAGCCTCGCCGGTCGGCGAAGTGCTGGTCGAGGAGTCTGTGCTCGGCTGGAAAGAGTATGAGATGGAGGTCGTGCGCGATCGCAACGACAATTGCATCATCATCTGCTCGATCGAGAACGTCGATCCGATGGGCATCCACACCGGCGACTCCGTCACCGTGGCGCCGGCACTGACGCTCACCGACAAGGAATACCAGATCATGCGCGACGCTTCGATCGCGTGCCTGCGCGAGATCGGCGTCGATACCGGCGGTTCGAACGTGCAGTTCGCCGTCGATCCTGCGACCGGCCGCATGGTGGTGATCGAGATGAACCCGCGCGTCTCGCGCTCCTCGGCATTGGCGTCGAAGGCTACGGGTTTCCCGATCGCCAAGGTCGCGGCACGCTTGGCTGTCGGCTACACGCTCGACGAGCTGCTGAACGACATCACCGGCTCGACGCCGGCCTCGTTCGAGCCGACCATCGACTACGTCGTCACCAAGATCCCGCGCTTTGCGTTCGAGAAGTTTCCCGGTGCCGAGCCGCTGCTCACGACCTCGATGAAGAGCGTGGGCGAGGCGATGTCGATTGGGCGCACCTTCCAGGAGTCGCTGCAGAAGGCGCTGCGCTCGATGGAAACCGGCCTCACCGGCCTGAACGAGATGGAAATCAAGGGCGCGCCGGACAAGGCCGCTGTCGTGGGTGCACTGTCGCGGCCGACGCCCGACCGCATCCTGGTGATCGCCCAGGCGTTCCGCCACGGTCTCACGGTCGAGGAGATTGCCCAGGCGTCGAAGTACGAGCCGTGGTTCCTGCGCCAGATCGAGCAGCTCGTGCAGATCGAGGCGGAAGTGCGCGCCTCCGGCCTGCCGACCGACGCCAAGGAACTGCTCGATCTCAAGAAGAAGGGTTTCTCCGACGAGCGGCTCGCCGAGCTCACCGGCATGAAGGCCGCCGACGTGGTCAAGCGCCGGCATAGCCTCGGCGTACGCCCTGTCTTCAAGCGCATCGATACCTGCGCCGCCGAGTTCGAGTCGCACACGCCCTATCTCTACTCCTGCTACGAAGGCGATGGCGTCAATCCGGCGGAGTGCGAAGCCCAACCGACCGATCGCCGCAAGGTCATCATCCTGGGCGGCGGACCGAACCGCATCGGCCAGGGCATCGAGTTCGACTATTGTTGCGTCCACGCCGTCTACGCGCTGCGCGATGCCGGCTACGAGACCATCATGGTCAACTGCAACCCGGAAACTGTGTCGACCGACTACGACACCGCCGACCGCCTCTACTTTGAGCCGCTGACGGCCGAGGATGTCATCGAACTGGTCGAGGTCGAGCGCCGCAATGGCGAGTTGCTGGGCCTTATCGTGCAGTTCGGTGGCCAAACGCCGCTCAAGCTCGCCAAGCCGCTCGAGGCCGCGGGCATCCCCATTCTCGGTACATCGCCCGACGCCATCGACCTGGCCGAGGACCGCGACCGCTTCCAGAAGCTGATCCATGAGCTGAAGCTTCGCCAGCCCGACAACGGCACGGCGACTTCGCAGGAGCAGGCAATCGCCGTCGCCGAAAGGATCGGCTACCCCGTCGTCATTCGCCCATCCTACGTTCTGGGCGGCCGGGCGATGCAGATCGTCTATGACCGCGCGGGCCTCGAGCGATATACGCGCGAAGCCGTGAAAGTTTCGGGCGACACGCCGGTGTTGATCGATTCATACCTGCGCGACGCCATCGAGGTCGATGTCGATGCGCTGGCCGACAAGGACCAGAACGTCTTCGTTGCCGGTATCATGGAGCATATCGAGGAGGCGGGAATCCATTCCGGCGATTCGGCCTGCTCGCTGCCGCCGCATTCGCTGCCGGCCAAGATCCTCGCCGAGATCGAACGTCAGACCGAGGCGATGGCCAAGGCGCTCAAAGTCGTGGGCCTCATGAACGTGCAGTATGCCGTCAAGGACGGCGATGTTTATGTCCTCGAGGTCAACCCGCGCGCCAGCCGTACCGTGCCGTTCGTCGCCAAGGCGACCGGCCAGCCGATCGCCAAGTATGCCGCCCGGCTCATGGCCGGCGAGCCGCTGAAGGCACTGGCCATCAAGAAGGCGCGCGGCAAGCATGTTGCGGTCAAGGAAGCCGTCTTCCCGTTCGCCCGCTTCCCAGGTGTCGATATCATCCTCGGGCCCGAGATGCGCTCGACCGGCGAGGTGATGGGGCTCGACACCAATTTTGGCCGCGCCTTCGCCAAATCGCAGCTCGGCGCCGGCAGCAAGGTACCGCTCGAGGGCGTTGTCTTCGTGTCGGTCAAGGACCAGGACAAGGCGGCAATGGTCAAGCCCGTCAAGCATCTGGTCGAACTCGGCTTCACCGTGGTCGCCACAGGCGGCACCGCCGACTTCCTGCGCAAGCACGGCATCAAGACCCAGCGGGTCAACAAGGTGCTCGAAGGCCGGCCGCACATCGTGGACCTGATGAAGGACGGGAAAGTCCAGCTCGTCTTCAACACCGTCGACGGCGCAAACGCGCTGACCGACAGCTTTACGCTCAGGCGCACCGCGCTGATGAACAAGATCGCGTACTATACGACGGTTGCGGGTGCCAAGGCGTCGGTCGAGGGAATCGCTGCAATGCGTGCCGGTGCCCTGGACGTGGCGCCGCTGCAATCCTACTTCAAAACGACGTTCTAGGCGCCCGTCACCGGCTGCCAATACCGGGCAATGCGGCCGGACCTGCCCACCGCAGGTCTGCCGCTTGTGTCCGTTGGCCGTTGACGCCGCGCGATACATTGAGGACGATCCGGCAATGGAAAGGATTCCCACGACGGCCGAGGGGCTGAAAAGCCTCGAGGACGAACTCAAGCACCTGAAGAGCGTTGAACGGCCTTCGATCATTAAGGCGATCGCGGCAGCGCGCGAGCACGGCGATCTCTCGGAGAATGCCGAATATACCTCCGCGCGCGAGAAGCAGGGCTTCATCGAGGGGCGCATCATCGAGGTCGAGAGCATCATCTCGCGCGCCGAAGTGATCGATTTCAGCAAACTCACGGGCAAAGTGGTGAAATTCGGCGCCACTGTCCGACTGGCCGACGAGGACACCGACGAGAAGGTGAAGTACCAGATCGTCGGACCTTATGAGGCCGACCTCAGCAAGGGCAGCATCTCTGTAACGTCACCGATCGGCCGGGCGCTGATCGGCAAGGCTGTCGGTGACACGGTCGAGGTCCAGACACCGCGTGGTGCACGCTCCTACGAAATCGTCGGCGTTCAGTTCAAATAGACTGGCTCAAGTAGAGGCCATCATTGCCCGGGCGCGGCGGATACCGGTCGACTTCATCACCGCGTACTGGATCAGGAACAGGCCGACCTTGCTGCCGATCGCCCAGACCGACTTCACGGCGGCCCAGGTCGTGACGCCTAGGCTGAGCGCCAGCACGATGTTGAGCGCAGCCGAGAAGAACATCATCCCTGACCAGATATAGCCGAAGGTGATGCCGAGATCGGGCACGGTCGCTCGGGCGATCGGCGGCAGGTATCGGTTCATCCAGCCGCGTTTCAGCATCACCACGCCGACGATGATGTAGATGACGGTGGGCTTCAGCATGACGAAGAGCGGGTCTTCTGTGAGGAACGTCGCCGTGCCCGAGACGAGGATGATGAGCAAACTCAGCCACTGCAGGGCCTCGACGGGCTGCCTGTAGGCGAAGTGCCAGGCGATCTGGCCGATCCCCAGCGCCATGCCGAGGGCGACAGCCAGGAAGAGATTGCCGGTCAATACGTAGGCGGCGAGGAAGAGCAACGTCGACGCCATGTCGAGAAGCAGGACCCGTGATGCCTGGAAGAGATCTTTCATAGCCGCGACCTCCTTGTCATTTTAATGACAACGCCGTGTATTTATAGGACGATATCAATACACATTGTTCCCCGCAAGGGGGAAGCCGATCAGACGACAACTTTGATGTAGGTGTCCTTCATCACGATGAGGCCGCGGCGGAAGGTATAGAGATCGCAGCCCAGCCACTCCTGGCGCTCGCCGCTCCTGAGCGTGGCGGTGCGGTGCCATTCGGTGACGGCGCGGTTGCCGTGGATGAATTCGCTGGTGTGCTGCCACTTCACGTCACCGGCGTTGGCGAAGAGGGGGTCGAAGTAGCCACGGATCGCGGCTTTGCCCTTGAAGCTCTGGCCCCAGTAGTCGGGGCCCTTGGCGTTGCGGAACTCGCCGTCATCTGCGAACGAATTCACGATGCCGTCGACATCGCGGCGAGCGAAGGCGTTGGCGATTGCATGCAGTTGTTCGAGAGTAACGTCCGGCGCAGTCGTTCCGTCCATGGATATCCTCCTATTCGACGGCAATCGGCACGCCTGGCACCTGCTTGGCGGTGCGGAAAACCATCATCGACTTCACATGGCTGACGTTGGGAGCGGACGTGAGCCGCGTCGTCAGGAATTTCTGATACTCGTCCCATGTCTCGGCCACGATCTTCAGCAGAAAGTCGGCCTCGCCCGCCAGCATATGGCACTCCCGGACCTCGTCCCACTTGGCGATCAGCTCCTCGAAGGATTTGAGATCGGCCTCGGCCTGGCTGTTCAGTCCGACCAGGGCGAACACCGAGACGCTGTAGCCCAGGGCCTCGGGGCTGAGTTCGGCGTGATAGCCCTTGATGATGCCGGCACGTTCGAGGGTCCGGACCCGGCGCAGGCACGGGGGCGCCGAAATGCCCGCCCGCTCCGCCAGATCCACGTTGGTCATGCGACCGTTTGATTGCAGGTCGCTGAGAATGCGCCGATCGATTCGGTCGAGCTTTGCGCGAGCCATCTTGGATTTCCTCCGTTGGCCGCGCTCTATGCCAGAACCATGCCACCCGCGCAATAAAGTTGCGAGAATTGGCGCATGTCCTGTGAACAATTGCGCAGCAAACTCATTAGGCCGTGCATACGTGGCGAGGTTTGCATATATGTAAGAGATATGCGGAAGGCGGGATGCGGGACGCACATGGCAGCAACTCATCGCAGTAAAGTGCTTATTCTGGGGTCAGGGCCGGCAGGCTACACGGCGGCAATCTATGCCGCCCGCGCCAGCCTGAAGCCGATGCTCGTGCAGGGAATCCAGCCGGGCGGCCAGCTCACCATCACCACGGATGTCGAGAACTATCCGGGCTTCGCCGATGTCATCCAGGGCCCCTGGCTGATGGAGCAGATGCAGAAGCAGGCCGAGCATGTCGGCACCGAACTGTTCTTCGACACCATCGTCGAGGTCGATCTCAGCCGCCGGCCTTTCGTCTGCGTCGGCGACTCCGGCGATCGTTACGAGTCCGACGCCCTCATCATATCGACCGGCGCCACGGCGAAGTGGCTCGGATTGCCGACCGAAGAGACATTCCGCGGGGGTGGCGTCTCGGCCTGCGCCACCTGCGACGGGTTTTTCTTCCGTGGCAAGGAAGTGGTCGTTGTCGGCGGCGGCAACACGGCCGTCGAGGAGGCGCTCTACCTCACGCACCACGCATCGAAGGTGACGCTGGTCCATCGCCGCGATTCGTTCCGCGCCGAAAAGATCCTGCAGGATCGCCTGTTCAAGAATCCCAAGGTTACCGTTCTGTGGGATCACGCGGTGCAGGAAATCCTGGGAGAGAAGACGCCGGCGCCGCTGGTCAATGGCGTGCGCCTGCGCAACGTCAAGACCGGCGCCGAGCAGGAACTCCCTACCGACGGCGTGTTCATCGCCATCGGCCATTCGCCAAATACCGAGCTGTTCAAGGGCAAGCTCGCAATGGACGGTGAGGGCTATCTGATCACCAGGCCGGACTCGACGGCTACCGATATCGAGGGCGTGTACGCCGCCGGCGACGTGCAGGACAAGGTCTTCCGCCAGGCCGTCACGGCAGCCGGGACTGGCTGCATGGCAGCACTCGAGGCGGAAAAATGGCTGGCAGGCCAGGAGGCGCGCCTTGCGCAAGCCGCGGAGTAGGCGGTGATGCGGCAGGATCGGTGTTTGGCGCGCAGCGCCAAGCGCCTTAGGGAGGCAATGTCATGGACTGGGACAAGCTGCGGATCTTCCAGGCCGTAGCCGACGCCGGCAGCTTCACGCATGCCGGCGAGACCTTGAAGCTCAGCCAGTCGGCAATCTCGCGCCAGATCGGTGCTCTCGAGGAGCAGCTCGGCGTCATGCTGTTTCATCGTCATGCCCGCGGTCTGATCCTGACGGAGCAGGGCGAGCTGCTGTATCGCACCGCGCGCGACATGGCGGCCAAGGTGAACACCGCCGAGGCGCTCCTGCGCGCCAATCAGGACAAGCCGGCGGGCCGGCTGAAGGTGACGGCGACGGTGGGCTTCGGTTCGACCTGGCTCACCGCCCAGATGCACGAGTTCATCGCGATGTATCCCGACATCGACGTTAGCCTCGTGCTGTCGGACAATGAGCTCGACCTCGGGATGCGCGAGGCCGACGTGGCGATCCGCATGGTGATGCCGCGCCAGCCGGGTCTCGTGCAGCGTCACCTGCTGACCGTGCGCAGCCACGTCTACGCCTCGCACGGCTACATCCAGAAGTACGGAAAGCCCAAGACGGTCGAGGAACTCGACCAGCACCGCCTGATCATCTTCGGCGAGGATGCCCGGGCGCCCGTGCAGGACGTCAACTGGCTGCTGCACGAGGGCAATGTCGATCCGTCGCTGCGGGTCGTCGTGCTGCGCGTCAACAATGTCTACGGCATCTTCCGGGCGGTCGAATCGGGCCTCGGTATCGCCTCGCTGCCCGACTATCTCGCCCGCGAATCGACCAAGCTCGAGATGGTCCTCCCGGACCTCAATGTCCGCACAACAGATGTGTATTTTACCTATCCGGAGGAATTGCGGCACTCCAAGCGCATCGCTGTATTCCGCGATTTTCTCCTACGGAAGGTCGCAGAAACGCGATTCTAGGCGATCAGACGTGCAGGTTTGCACAGTCAATGCAAGGCATGCGCTGATCGCATGCCAGCGTTCGCCACATCGCCTCTACCAATACACTGGCTAAGGAATAGGCTGTCTTCAGGTCTTCGATACGAAAAGTTTGTTCTGATCGTCATCGAAACTCGGGATCCTTTTGATCCCACGTCTCCCAGACGTGAAGCCTCCCTGTTCAACTCGCCGGGCCCTTGGCCCGGCGTTTTTTTGCCCGCAAAACCGCCGGAAGCGGGGGCGAAATGCCGCTGGTAGCGGCAAACCAGGGCCTTCGATACCATTTGATGTGGAAGTGGGCAGACGCCCTCTATAGCTTCCACCCCGACCCGGCTGATGTTTACCGAAGTTCGCCAAGCCATCCTTCCTCTTGCTCTGCGACGCATGAAGCGCCGCGACGATCTCGGGCGTGCCGGCCTGTTGATCGAGTCCTTGGCGCGCCATTGGCGTGGACTCCAGCCCTTCGAAGTGTTGATCGTGGCGCCGCGCCGCGATGTCCAGGAACTGCGCAGCAGTCTGCCGCGCTTCCCGAATATCGACGTCTCGGTCCGGTCCGAGAGCGATTTTTTTCCCATCGGCAGCCGCTTCTACCTGATGACGGGATGGTACCGACAGCAGATCGTCAAACTCCATGTTCCGGCAATGCTGGGTTTCGGCGGCTACCTGACGCTGGATTCGGACGTCTGCTGCGTCGGCGATTTCGATGCCACGACCTTCATCAAGAACAGGGTCGCGA
This sequence comes from Reyranella massiliensis 521, assembly GCA_945862125.1. Taxonomy (GTDB): domain Bacteria; phylum Pseudomonadota; class Alphaproteobacteria; order Reyranellales; family Reyranellaceae; genus Reyranella; species Reyranella massiliensis_A. Next base: position 745 of record CAMAYC010000063.1, on the reverse strand, counting down.
TGTCACGCTGGGAGCCCAAGGCGCATCATGACTGGTGGCAACATGTCTCCAAGATCGCGGGCGTGCCCTACGATCCCGAGGCGCACGGCCTGTCGGTGACGCCGAACATCCTCCACGGCGATCTGGCGGCGCAGACAATCCGGCATTTCCGCTTCGGCCCCATCGACGGCATCTCGATGCTTTGCTATTGGCTCGGCCGCAAGATCAACACGGTCCCGTGGACGGAATACTCGCTTTACACCAGCGTGGCCGAACTCAAGGGCAACCTGTTCGACTATCACGCTCACTGGGACCCTTGTTACTACGCCGACGAGCAACTGTTCTCGAGGAAGTCATGTGTCTGGGCCGCCGATGACTTCGAGCGAAAGGTGCTGCTTCCCAATGGCAAGGATCCGGGTGGCACGTTCATCATCGTCCAGAGCCACGCCCGCATTCCGATAGAACGCGTGCGCGAGTACTGCCTGAGCTTCGCCAGCTAGACCTTGCCCTGGCTAGACCTTGCCATTGTGCTCGCCGATCTTGGGCGCGCGCTCGTTCCCGCCGGCGCGCTCGCCGTCGATGCTGAGCGGCAGGCCGTGGAAGAGGGCGTTCGACGATCCGGCGTAGGGCTGCGCGAACATGCCGAGTGCCGCGACTTGCGCCAGTTCGAGAACCTGCGGCACCGAATTCAGCGGCCCGTTCGGCACGCCCAGCGCATCGAGCTTCGCCGACCAGTAGGCGCGGCTCTGCGTCTTCATGATGTCGG
>CAMAYC010000062.1 GCA_945862125.1 Reyranella massiliensis 521 | reverse complement strand
TAGCCGAGATGCGGGATGAGCGTGACGTTGCCGAGTTTGGTGAAGGGGTGGTCGGCGGACATCGGCTCCTTGTCGTAGACGTCGAGGCCGGCATGCAGGATCGTGCGATTCTTCAACGCCGCGATCAGGGCAGCTTCATCCACGATCGGCCCGCGCGAGGTATTCACCAGGATCGCGTTCTTCTTCATCTTCGCAAGCTCGGCCGCGCCGATCAGGCCGCGTGTCCGATCCGACAAAGCGAGATGGATCGACACGAAGTCGGACGTCGCCAGCAACTCGTCCTTGCTGACGTACTTGGCGCCGCCCTCTTCGGCCTTCTCGGGCGTGAGGTTCTGGCTCCAGGCCACGACATCCATGCCGAAGGCCTTGCCATAGCGGGCCGCGCGGCTGCCGAGCTTGCCGAGGCCGAGAATGCCGAGCCGCTTGCCCTCGAGCACGACCATCTGTTCGATGCCATCGTGCCACTTGCCCTGCCGCGCCAACCGCTCGGCCTTGGCGAGATCGCGGGCACACATCATCAGCAGCGCCCAGCCGAGTTCCGCCGTCGGCGCATTCGAACCGCCGCCGGGCGTGGTCGAGACGGGAATGCCGCGGTCGGTCGCCGCCTTGTCGTCGAGGCTGGCCGCCCGCGCACCGGTCAGCACCATGAACTTGAGTTTGGGCAGCTTCTCGATCAGCGCCCGCGGAAAGGCAGTGCGCTCGCGCAGAAGTCCCAGGATCTGGAACGGCGCCAGTTTTTGCACTGCGTCATCGATCGAGGCGAAGGGCTCGTTGAACACGGTAATTTCGATGCCGCGTTTCCTCAGGCGGTCCCAGTCGGCCATACGCAGGGCCACCTTTTGATAGTCGTCGAGCAGGGCGAGCTTGAGCGTTTGCGACATGGCGTTTCCTGACACATGATGGATAGACGAGGACTATAGCCGCAGGAGGTGGTCATGAGCATCACCGTCAAGCCGACCCAGCCGCAATTCTTCGCCGAGATTTTCGGGATCGACCTTGCCCAGCCGCTGACGGCAGCCGACCGGGACGCCATCGTGGCGGCCATCGACCGCTATGCGGTCGTCGTGTTCCACGACCAGAAGCTTACGGACGACCAGCAGATCGACTTCGCCCGCCATTTCGGGCCGATCCATTCGTCGGCGCAGAAGGCGCGGCATCGCGGGATCAAGCACCGCCTGGTGCGGGACGAGATCGCCGACATCTCCAACCTCGATGGCGATTCGAACATCCTCGAACAGAACAGCAAGCGCCGACTCGACTGGCTGGCCAACAGGTTCTGGCATACCGACGCTTCGTTCCGCGCCGTCCCCGGTGCGCTGTCGATGCTCTACGCCCATGTCGTGCCGCCCGAAGGCGGCGACACGGAATTCGCCGACATGCGCGCGGCCTACGACGATCTGCCCGAAGCGACGAAGAAGCAGCTCGAAGGCCTGATCGCCGAACATTCGATCTGGCATTCGCGGGGCCAGCTCAGCGTCACCAACTACACGCCCGAGGAAATCGCCAGCCTGCCGCCGGTGCCGCAGCGCGTCGTACGCACCCATCCCGGCTCCAAGCGCAAGACGCTCTACGTCGCCGCGCATGCCTCGCATATCCTCGGCATGCCGGTCGCCGATGGCCGCCTCTTGCTGCTCGACCTGATGGAACACGCCACCCAGCGCCAGTACGTGCGTGCCCACACCTGGAAGCAGGGCGACCTGGTGATCTGGGACAACCGTTGCACCATGCATCGCGCCCGGCCGTTCGACACCAGCCAGGTGCGCGACCTGCGCCGTGTCACCACCGCCGACGTCGCCTCGACGTTGGAACAGGCGGCGTAGGAGCGAACCCATGGCGCGGCCCGTTGACGTCTGGCTGGCCTCCGGCGTTCGCACACCCTTCGCCAAGGTCGATGGTCCGCTGGGCGGCCTCGATGCCATCGAACTGTCGGTGCCGGTGGCCCGCCACATGGTCGGCCTGCTGAACGGCGGCAAGCCCGACTTCGCGGTCTGGGGCGCGGTCGTGCCCAACCTGACCTGGAGCAACATCGGCCGCGAGGTGCTGATGGACGCCGGCGTCGATGCCAGCGTCCCCGCCTTCTCCACCGTCATGGCCTGCTCGACCAGCATGATGGGCGCCATCGAGGCGGCCGGCATGATCGACGGCAGCGACTACAATCTCGCCCTGGTCGGCGGCGTCGACAGTTTGAGCCGCATCCAGGTCGGCCTCGGCCAGAGCCTCTCCGACTGGCTGCGCAAGTTCCAGCAGGCGCGCTCACTGGGCCAAAAGCTCGACCATCTCACCGACCTGCACCTGCGCGACGTGCGCCTCTTCATCCCGGCGATCAGCAACCGCACCACCGGCATGAGCATGGGCGAGCACACCGAGATCACCGCCAAGGAATGGCAGATCGGCCGGGCCGAGCAGGACGAGATCGCGCTCGCCAGCCACCGGACGGCGGTGGCAGCATGGGAGCGCGGCTTCTTCAACGACCTGGTGATCCCGGTCGGCGACGTGACGCGCGACACCATTCCGCGCAAGGACACGTCGCTGGAGAGGCTCGCGCGTCTGCCGCCGTCGTTCGACCGTACCAGCGGCAAGGGAACGCTCACCGCCGGCAATTCCTCGCCGCTGACCGACGGCGCCGCCGCCATCTGGGTCGCCTCGACGAAGGGATTGTCGCGCCTGCCGACGCATACGCCGCGTGTGAAGCTGATCGACTGGGAAATCGGCTCGGTCGATTTCCGCGTAGAAGGCCTGCTGATGGCGCCGGCCTTCGCCATCCCGCGCCTGCTGGCGCGGCACAATCTGCGCTACGACGACATCCACCTCTGGGAGATCCACGAGGCCTTCGCCGCCCAAGTGGCCTTCCACCTGAAGGCGCTGCAGGACCCGGCCTTTTTGCGCGATCGCGCCAAGGTGCCGCGCGATTTCGGCGCCTTTCCAAAGGATCGCCTGAATCCCAATGGTGGCAGCACGGCCCTGGGCCATCCCTTTGGTGCCACAGGCGCCCGCATCATCAGCCAGGCCGTCAAGGAACTCGACGCGATGCCCAAGGGACAGCGCGCCATCGTCAGCATCTGCGCCGACGGCGGCCAGGGCAGCGTGCTCCTGCTCGAGTCGGGCTGAGTCAGTCCAGAGCGATATTGTCGATCAGGCGCGTGCGCCCCAGACGCGTCGCCGCGATCACCCGGGCCGGGCCGGCGAACTTCTCGATCGGCTGAAGGTTTTCGGCATCGACCACGGTCAAGTACTCGACCTTGTCGAAGCCCGCCGCCAGCAAGGCCCTCGACGACGACGCCGTCGCTTCCGAACACGATGAACGACCATCGCGAACAATTTGTGCCACCTTGTTCATCTCGCGATAAAGCTGCAGCGCCGTCGTCCGCTCGGCGGCGCTGAGGTAGCGATTGCGCGATGACATGGCGAGCCCATCGGGTTCGCGCACCGTCGGCATGCCCACGATCTCGATCGGCATGGCGAGGTCGCGCACCATCGTCTTGATGACCTGGAGCTGCTGATAATCCTTTTCACCGAAATAACCGCGATCGGGCATGGCCATCATCAGGAGCTTGGTGACCACCGTCGCCACGCCGTCGAAATGCCCCGGCCGGAGCGGACCGCAGAGCCCCTCGGTGACGCCCGTCACCTTGACGGTGGTCAGCATCGGTGCGGGATACATCTCCTCCTTGGCCGGCGCGAAGGCGATGCGGCAGCCGGCGGCCTCGAGCTTGGCGAAATCGCCGGCTTCATCGCGCGGATAGGCGGCGAAATCCTCGTTGGGGCCGAACTGGGTCGGATTGACGAAGATCGACGCCGCCGGCACATCGCCGCGCGCCAGCGCGCCCGCTACCAGGCTGACATGCCCTTCGTGCAGCGCGCCCATGGTCGGGATCAGCCCGACAGTGCGGCCGGCAGCCCTGTAGGCCGCAACCGCATGGCGCAATTCCGCGACGGTTCGGACGATCGCGAGTTTCTCAGGCATGATCATCTTTCATCTCCAAACGATATCCGAAAGAAATCCATGTTGCCCAGAGCCGGTGTTACCCAAACCCTCGCCCGTTTCGTTGCCGAGACAAGGTGGGAGACCCTCCCCGACCCTGTGCGCCATGAAGCCAAGCGCGCGCTGTTGAACTTCTTTGCCGTCACGATCGCGGGCTGTCGCACCGAGCCAGTCGAGATCGCGCTGAAGTCGCTGGCCGAGTTCTCGGGCGGCAAGCAGGCCGCCGTCATCGGCCGCACCGACCGCATCGATGCGCTGAGCGCCGCCTTCCTGAACGGCGCCGGCGCCAACGTCTTCGACTATTGCGACACTCATCTCCCCACCGTCGTACACCCGACCTCGCCCGTGGCGCCGGCGCTGCTGGCGCTGGCCGAGATGCGGTGCGTGACCGGACCCGAACTGCTGCTGGCCTTCGTACTGGGCTTCGAGATCGAATGCCGAGTGGGCGGCGCCGTCTCGCCCGGCCACTATCCCAAGGGCTGGCACATCACCTCGACTTGCGGCGTGTTCGGCTCGGCCGCGGGCGCCGCCAAGCTGCTCGGCCTCTCGGCGAACCAGATCGTGTGGGCGCTGGGCACGGCGTCGACGCAATCGGCAGGCCTGTGCGAGTGCCTGGGCTGGCCCGCCAAGAGTGTGAGCGTCGGCAATGCCGCTCGCAACGGCTTGTGGTCCGCCTTGCTCGCAGAGAAAGGCTTCTCCGGCCCGGCCGAGCCCATTGCCGGCGCACAAGGGTTCCTCGCCGCCATGGGCGAGCCGCCGAACTGGGCGGCGCTACTCGATGGCCTCGGCACGCGCTGGGAAGTCACCAACAACTCGATCAAGCCCTATCCTTGCGGCTTCGTGATCCATCCACTGCTCGACTGCGCCCTCGACTGGCGGCGCGACCATCCCACGGCGAACGTCACGCGCGTGGCGGTGCGCGGCAATCCGCTGCTGCTGCAGCGGACCGACCGGCCCGAGGTCGCGACCGGCCGAGAATCCCAGGTGAGCCTGCAGCACGCCGTCGCCGCCGCACTGGTCCTGGGCAAAGCCGGCCTCGATCAGTTCACCGACGCCTGCGTCAACGATCCGGCGGTCATCGCCATGCGCCGCAAGATCGAGGTGGGGAGCGATCCCGCCCTTTCGACCATCGCGGCCGAGATGGATGTCTTCACCGCCGACGGCAAGAAGCACAGCGTCGCGACCCAGGCCGCGCGCGGCAGCTCGTCCAACCCGATGAAGGACACCGAGATCGAGGACAAGCTCCGCGCCGAGGCCGGCCGCTGGCGGCCCGGGCACGATATCCAGAAGCTGATCGACGCGGTCTGGGCATTGGAGAAGAGCGGCGACGTCTCCAACCTCGCCGCCATGACGGTACCGCGCTAAGGGCAATTTTTGGCACAGCTCCTTGTGCCAAGCGTTGTCTACCCAGCTGTGCCGAAAATCATAACCAAGTCGTTGATTCGCCGACGGGATTGCCCCGCGATCGACTGTGCCGCCACGCCCGTCGACTTCGGTTGATCGGTGTCCAGTAAATGACGCCCGCCAATCAGGCCTGGCGGACATGAAAAAGGCCGGCGCCCCAAACTCAGAAGAAGTGCCAGCCTGACAGAAATATAGCCCAAAACCTGCTGAAATGTCAACTTCTTCTGGACTGCGCGCTCACTGATTCCGCCGTTCATTTCGCAACGTCGGCAGACCGACGCCGGCGGCGTCGAAGCCGCCGTCCACCGCCAACACCTGGCCGGTGATGTAGCCTGCCTGGTCGCCGCACAGGAAGCAGATCGCGTTGGCAAGTTCCGACTCGAGCCCATAGCGGTTGAGCGGGATATGGTCGTGATAATCGGCGCGAATTGCCGGCGTGTGCACGGCCTTGGCCATGGCGGTATCGACCGGCCCCGGCGCCACGGCATTGACGCGGATGCCATACTCGCCGAGCTCGGCCGCCTGCTGCTTGGTGAGATGCGCCAGCCCCGCCTTGCTGGTGCCATAGGCGACCCGGAGCGTGGAGGCGCGCAGGCCCGAGATCGAGGTGATGTTGACGATGGCGCCGCCGCCCTGGTCCCGCATGATCGGCGCCACCGCCTGGGTCATCAGGAAAGGACCGGTGAGGTTCACCGCCAGGACGCGCTGCCATTCCTCCAGCGTCACATCGAGCATCGGCTTGAACACGGCGATGCCGGCATTGTTGACCAGGGCATCGATGCGGCCGAACTGCCGCCGCACCTGCTCCACAGCGGCCTCGATCGCCGCTGGATCCGAGACATCGACCTCGAGCGCCAGGGCGGCATCTGCGCGACCCAAGTCACTGACGGTGGAGCGCAGCGTGTCGCCTAGGACATCGAGCATCGCAACATGCCAGCCGTCGTCCAGGAAGCGGGTTGCCGCTGCGAGGCCGATGCCGCGCGCCGCGCCGGTGACAAGGGCAACTTTCTTCAGCCCAGACGCCATGCCGTGTTTCTCCCCTGCTTCGTCACCGCCGCCAGACTTGGCACTCCGCGGGAAGCGCGGCAACGCGCGCAACTGGCCGCGCGCCAGTCCAATCGGCAGGGTATGCCGAAGTGGATCAAACCACTGTCCATACGGGAAGAAAATTGGAGCGGGCGAAGGGATTCGAACCCTCGACCCCGACCTTGGCAAGGTCGTGCTCTACCCCTGAGCTACGCCCGCGCTCCGATCCGGCAGGGTAGGTGCCGGAAGGCGGTGGTGATAGGGGGTTTTCCCCGGCTTGGCAAGGGGTGGGGCAAGCCCGCCAAAAAACTCAGCCGCGGGCGAGCAGACGCTGCAGGTATTTGCCGTATTCGCTTTCCTTGATGGGCTCGATCAGGCCCGCGAAGGCGGCATCGTCGATATAGCCCCGGCGCCAGGCGACCTCTTCCGGACTGCCGATCTGCAGGCCCTGGCGATCCTCGACCGTCTCGACGAACTGGGCCGCCTTCAGCAGGCTCGACGGCGTGCCGGTATCGAGCCAGGCATAACCGCGGCCGAGTTTCTCGACGGTGAGCCGGCCCGCCTTCAGATAATGCGCGTTGACGTCGCTGATCTCGAGCTCGCCACGGGCCGAACGGGGAAGCCGTGCTGCCACATCGCAAACATCGGCATCGTAGAAATAGAGTCCGGTAACCGCCCAGTTCGAGGCCGGGACCTTGGGCTTCTCGATGATGCTGTTCGGCCGCCCATCGTCGTCGAAGCCCACCACGCCATAGGCCGAGGGATCGGACACCCAATAGGCATAGATCGTGGCGCCCGTGCCGGTGGCGCCGCGCTCCGCCATCGTCGGCAGCGAATCGCCATAGAAGAGATTGTCGCCCAGGATCAGGCCGACGCGGTCGGAGCCGATGAAGTCGCGGCCGATCAGGAAGACCTCGGCGATGCCGCCGGGCTTGGGCTGGGCGGCATACGAGATCTGGAGGCCCCACTGGCTGCCGTCGCCGAACAGGCGGCGGTAGGTCTCGACATCCTGCGGATTGACCACCAGCAGGATGTCGCGGCACCCCGCCAGCATCAGCGTGGTCAGCGGATAGTAGACCATGGGCTTGTTGTAGACGGGCAGGAGCTGCTTGTTGGCAGCCCGAGTCATCGGGTAAAGCCGCGTGCCGCTGCCCCCCGCCAGAACGATACCTTTCATGTCCCCACTGTAGACAGGCCCCATGTACGACCCGCAACAACTATTCGCCCGGCTGGCGGCCCTCGGGATCGCGCAACATACCGTCGAGCACCCACCCGTCTTCACCGTCGAGGAGGCCAAGGCACTGCGCGGCAACCTGCCCGGCCATCACATCAAGAACCTCTTCCTGCGCAACAAGAAGGAGGAGATGTGGCTGGTGGTGGCGCTGGAAGATCGCGCCATCGACATCAAGCGGCTGGGCGAGGCACTGGGCGCGGGCCGGCTGTCCTTCGGCAGCCCCGACCGGCTGCGGCGCCATCTCGGGGTCGAACCGGGCTCGGTGACGCCGTTCGCCCTGGTGAACGACGAGACACGCGTGGTGCGGCTGGCGCTCGACCGCGGCCTGGCAGATGGCGGGCCCATCAACGCCCATCCGCTGGTCAACACCATGACGACGGCGATCGAGATCGCCGACCTGCGGCGGCTGTTCGAGGCCACCGGCCACGCCCCGCGGTGGCTCGACTTTCCGGTCTGATGTTATATTATAACGACATGAATCGTCGTTTCCTGCTCTCGTCGGCGCTTTTGTTCGCCGCCGGCTCCGCTGCGGCCCAGGCGAAGACCAAGGTCGTGGCCACCTTCTCCATCCTGGCCGACCTGGTCGAGCAGGTGGGCGGCGAGCGCATCGAGCTGGCGACCCTGGTGGGGGCCGACACGGACGCTCATGCCTATCAACCCAAGCCAGCCGACGCGCGCACCGTCGCCGACGCGCAGGCACTGGTCAGCAACGGGCTGGGATTCGAGGGCTGGATCGACCGTCTTGCCAAGGCGGCGCCCTTCAAGGGCCGGGCCATCGTGGCCTCGACCGGGGTACCGACGATCACGGCCGGTCATTCACACGGTCATGGTCACAGCCATGGGCAGGGCCCCGACCCGCACTGCTGGCAAGATGTCGCCGCCGCACGCCGCTACGTCGACACCATCGCCAAGGGGCTGGCCGCCGCCGATCCGGCTGGCGCCGCGCTCTATCGCGACCGTGCCGCCGCCTACGACGCGCGGCTGGCCGAGCTCGACGGCTGGGTCAGGTCGGAAATCGGCAAGGTGCCGGCCAGCCAGCGCAAGGCGATCACCGGGCACGACTCGTTCCGCTATTTCTCGAAAGCCTACGGCGTGCAGTTCCAGTCGCCGCGCGGCTACAACACCAGCACCGAGCCCTCGGCCAAAGATGTGGCGGCTCTGATCCGCCAGGTGCGGGAGCAGAAGATCAAGGCGCTGTTCGTCGAGAACATGACCAACCCTGGCCTCGTCGAACAGATCGCCCGCGAGTCGGGCGCCGTCGTCGGCCCCCGCCTCTACAGCGACGCCCTGTCCAAGCCGGACGGGCCGGCGGCGACCTACGAGAAGATGATGCGCCACAACGTGACGGCGCTGGTCCAGGGGATGCTGAAGAATTGAGTCTTCTGGACCGCGAGCCTCCGGCTCGCTCGGATTCATGAGCGAGCTCGGGCGGAGTAATCTCCGCCCTTGAGGCTCGCGGTCCGGGAGAATTCTAAACCGATACCACCTTCAGCCCCGCCGCGCGACGCGCGGCCTGAAGGGTGTTGAACATCAGGCAAGCCACGGTCATCGGGCCGACGCCGCCCGGCACGGGCGTGAGATGGCCCGCCACCGGCAGGATCTCGGCGAAGGCCGCATCCCCCACCAGCTTCGATTTGCCGTCCGCTGTCGGGATGCGGTTGATGCCGACGTCGATCACGGCGGCACCGGGCTTGATCCAGTCGCCACGCACGAACTCCTGCTTGCCGATCGCGACCACGACGATATCGGCCTGACGGCACAGGCCCGGCAGGTCGCGCGTGCGCGAATGGGTGATGGTGACGGTGCAGTCGGCACGCAGCAGCAGCTGCGCCACCGGGCGTCCCACCAGATTGGAGCGGCCGATGACGACGGCATGCAGGCCCGACAATGACTTCAGCGCATCCTGCAGCAGCATCGAGACGCCCAGCGGCGTGCACGGCACGGGGAAGTCGAGCGGCGCGCCGGCGGCGATCGAGCCCAGCCGGCCGACATTGATGGGATGGAAGCCGTCGACGTCCTTGGCGGGATCGACCGCCAGCAGCACATGCGCGGTATCGATGTGCCTGGGCAGCGGCAGCTGTACCAGGATGCCGTTGACCGCGGGATCGGCATTCAGTGTCGCGATCAGCGCCAGCAGCTCGGCCTCGGTGGTCTCGGCCGGCAGCCGGTGGTCGAAGCTCGCCATGCCGAGTTCGGCGGCGAGCTTGCCCTTGCTGCGGACATAGACCTGACTCGCGGGATCCGCGCCGACCAGAACCGTTGCGAGACCGGGCTTCGGCGCGCCTGACGCCACCAGGTCGGCCACGCCCGCGCCCACGCGCTCGCGCAGGCCGGCGGCAAAAGCCTTTCCATCGATTATCTTGGCATCAGCCATGTTCGCGCACCCATTCGGCTATCCGGCCGGCGAGCGCCGCAGGCTCGCCGGAAATGCTCAACACTTTATCGCGCGCGGCAGCGCCTCTCAGAACGTCGAAAGTCGACCTGGGCAGATGCCACTCGGCGGCGAGCAGCGCGACCACGGCATCGTTGGCTTTGCCATCCTCCGCCGGTGCCGTCACCGCGGCTTTCAGCGCACCCCCTTTGGAACCTCCGAGGGGGGAGTATTCGAGAGCGGTGCGACGAGCCCGCGGCTGGGCGCGCAATTCGATCGTCACGCCTTGGGCGGTGCGGCGCAGGAAAGCCGGATCCACCAAGCGGGCGGGCTAGCCGATCAGCGCCGGCCAGACGTATTCCCACAGCAGGCTGCGGATGAAGAACAGGCCGAGCAGCAGGATGACGGGCGAGATGTCGACGCCGCCGAGGTTGGGCAGGATGCGACGGATCGGGCGCAGCACCGGCTCGGTCAGTCGATAGAGCACCTCGACGACCATGCGGATGAACTTGTTGCTGATGTTGACCACGCCGAACGCCACCAGCCAGCTCATGATCGCTCCCGCAATCACGATCCAGGTGTAGATGTCGATCACCTTGTCGATCAGCATCGCTAGCGACAGCATTGCGTCCCCGCCTCAAAAAGCCGGCAGGCTGCCGGCCGCGCGCACCCTACTCGGCAGGGATTGCCGATCACAAGTCTATTTGAGGCTTGGCCCATTTCAGGTGCGAGACAGGACAAGTTCGACGCTGCCGATGCGGATTCCGCGGGCGGCGCTGATGTCGCGCGGCCCGTGCTCGGGCAGCAGGCGGGCGCCGTCGATGAAGGTGCCGCCAGGGCTGCCGAGGTCCTCGAGCCCCAGGCGGGTGCCGGCCGTCAGCAACCGGGCGTGGGGCGTGCCGACCGACGGGTCCGGCACAGACAGGTCGGAAGCCTGCGCCGCGGGTGCGCCGGTGAGCACGTAGCTGCCGGACGTCCCGGCGATGGCCAGCGCCACGACGCCGCCGCTGGCGAGCGTGCCGGTGAGCTGCCAGCCGCGCCGGTCGGCCAGCGCCATCGGCGGCGGTGCCAGCGCGGCAGGGGCCGGCGGATGGCCGCCCCCCGCCGGACGAGCGACGGGTGCAAAGCCGGGAGGTGCCGAGCCCGCAGCGGTTTCGTCCCGCGGCCAGCGCATGAAGGCGAACACCCACAACAGGACCAGCGGCACGATCGAACCGATGCCGGTCAGCGCCAGCAGGATCGCGCCGAGACCCGCCCAACCCGGCAGCCCCGCCTTCTCGACAATGCGCCAGGCCATCCATCCCGCCAGCACGGTGCCGACGAGGGCAAAGGCACCGGTGAGGCCGAAGAGGCCCATCAGCGCCGCGATCTCCGCGCCCATCATCTCGGACCACCCCTCGAGGCTTCACCGTTGGGCCAGGTGCTGAACGCCAGAATGGCCATGACGATGAACGAGCCGATCAACGGCACGAGATGGAACAGCGACAGGGCGCCGGAGAAGCCGGCACGCGTACAAATCCGCCAGGTCGGGATGATCAGCACCAGCGCCAGGAGCAGGTGCAGAAGCAGGAATCCGAACACAAGGAACGAGCCAAGTCCGAGGATCCAGGCCACGGGATTGTCCACGGGCTAAACGAGCGCCACGACTTCGATCTCGACCATCACGTCGCGCGGCAGGCGCGCCACTTCCACGGTCGAGCGCGCCGGCGGGTTGGCACCGAAATACTCCGGCCGGCCATAGACCTCGTTCATGGCCGCGAAGCTGTCCATGCTCTTCAGGAAGACGGTGGTCTTGACCGACCGATCGAGATCGCTGCCGGCCGCCTTCAGCACGGCGCGCAGGTTCTTGAGGACCTGGTGCGTCTGCTCGGCGATGCCGCCGTCGACGAGGTTGCCGGTCGCCGGATCGAGCGGGATTTGCCCGGCGCAGAAGACCATTCCGTTGGCCACGATCGCCTGCGCGTAAGGTCCGAGCGCCTTGGGGGCCGCGTCGGTCTGAACCGCCTTCTTGTCGTTTGCCACTGGATACTCTCCTTCGAAAAAGCCGATGGGACGCTAACATAGACCGGTTTGCTTGACAGGTGGCCCGGCAACCATTATCCGCGCGGTTCTCCAAGGTCGGAGGGGGCTGTAGCTCAGCTGGGAGAGCGCCTCGTTCGCAATGAGGAGGTCAGGGGTTCGATCCCCCTCAGCTCCACCAACCACCCCGACCCGCTTTCCTGATCGCATTCACTGGCCTGCCGCCCGCCGTCGCGGCACACTTGCAGTCGATGCGCAGCCGCAAACGTCCCCTGCCCGGCGACCTCGGCCTCTCGGCCGAAGAGGGTCGCACGCTCGCCGCGTTGCGCACGCCGCAGCGCGTGCAGGAATTCGTCGCGGGCCTGCGTGCCAATTTCGAACAGGACGGCGACACGCTGCGGTCGGTCCGCGGCGTGCTGCGCCACCGCAAGGCGCACTGCATAGAAGCGGCCTTCGTCGCCGCCTGCGCGCTGTGGCTGCACGGCGAGCCGCCGCTGCTCATGGACCTGACGGCCGCCAAAGGCGATTCCGACCATGTCGTCGCTTTGTTCCGCCGCGACGGCTGCTGGGGCGCGATCTCCAAGAGCAACCACGCCTGGCTGCGCTGGCGCGATCCCGTCTATCGCAGCCTACGCGAGCTCGCGATGTCGTACTTCCATGAGTACTTCAACAACGGCCGCAAGACGCTGCGCACCTATTCGGCGGCGGTCGACCTGCGCCGCTTCCCGCCCGGCACCTGGATCACCAACGAGGAGAACTGCTGGGATGTCGGCGCCGCCGTCGACGATGCGCGTCACTACCGGCTGATCACGCCGAGCCAGATGCGCTGGCTGATGGCGCCCGACGCCATCGTGATGCGCGCCGACAACCTGCTTCAATACGAAAGCCGCGATCGCAAGACGGCCCGCAAATACTAGGGAGCAACGCGATGAAACGAGCGATCTCGATCCTGCTGCTGGTCCTGCTGGGCGGAGCGCCTGCCGCCGCGCAGATTCCCGCCGAATGGCAATCCGCCGCGCAGGCCGTGGTCGGCGAACTCGAACGCGACACGCCTCAGGCCGCCAAACAGTGGTCGGGCGCGGAACTCACGCAAGGCTGGAACCTCGCGCGCGCCTGGCGCCGGCACAACAACGGCAACATCGAGATCATCCTCGCCGAATACCTGATGTTCGTGGCGCTGTGCCGCCGCGGCTGCGCCAACAGCACGGTCGAAGGTCAGGGCTATGTCGGCGTGGCCGAACAGGCCAAGGCGCTGCGCAACCAGAACGGCGGGGCCTATGCGATGGCTTCCAATGCGCACGCCTGGCTCGCGGCCCTGCCCGATCCCACCGGGGCCGCGCAAAAGAACGCCGCCCTGTGGGACAAGGATCCCGACATGGCGTCGGCCGATTTCGCCACCAGCAACATCTATGCGCTGGCCTGGCTGTTGGCGCGCAACCGACCAACGCCCGCCGAGCAGGCCGACACATTCGCGCGCTTCGCCATCTTCGTGCAGGGTAAGGCCTGGCTCGGCGCGCGCTGCATCGACATCACGAAAGTGGCGACGGTGCTTGACGCACCGCCCAGGATCGATACCTGCAAGTGAGCAAAGAAAAAGGTCCCTCGCTCCGCTCGGGATGACAACAATACTGTCATCCCGAGCGGAGCGAGGGACCTTTGATTCTTATTCGGCGGCGATCGCGTCCTGTACGAACTTCTTCTTGTCGAAGTCGTCGGCGACCTGGAGGTCGTGGCCGATCAGCTTTTCGATGTCGATCTTGGCGTATTCCATCACGCCCATGTCGCTCAGTGCCTTCTGCACCTTGGGTCCGAACAGGCCGATCTCCTTGAGGATCGGCACGATGCGGGTGAAGAGCCTGGAGCGGAAGGCTTGCATGGCGCCCGAGTTGAAGGCGTATTCCATCAACTTGTCGACCGGCAAGCCCGAGCGCATCCACACCTCGGCCTGGTTGAAGCGGTCGCGCATGAAGTAGAGCGCTTCGACGACGAACTCCTCGCGCTCGGCGCGCTCGGCATCGGAGAGGTGCGGATAGTATTCACGCAGCGCCATGCGCCCGAACGTGACGTGGCGCGCCTCGTCCTGCATGACGTAGGCGTTGACCGAGCCGGCCAGGTTGTTCTTGGCCGAATCGCGGATGCGCTGGAAGGCGGCAAGCGCCAGGCCTTCGATGAGCACCTGCATGCCGAGATAGGTCATGTCCCAACGGCGGTCGGTCAGCGTCTGCTCGAGAAGCTGCTTTAGCGACGGCGTGATCGGATAGGCGGTCTTGAACTTTTCGTGGATCAGCCGCTTGTAGCTCTCGACATGGCGGGCCTCGTCCATCACCTGCGTCGCGGCGTAGAACTTGGCGTTCATGTCCGGCACCGTGTTGACGATCTTGGCGGTCGCGATCAGCGCGCCCTGCTCGCCGTGCATGAACTGGCAGATCGAGTGGCACTGCAGGTTGAAGCGCAGCCACTCCTTTTCCTTCTCGGTCATCTTCTCCCAGAAGGGCGAGCCGTAGATCGGGATCGACTCGTCGGGCATGCCCATCGGGTTGCCCTCGGTCAGCTCCTGCGTCCAGTCGATGCGCGTGGTGGTGTCCCACTGCTGCTGCTTGCCCTTCTCGTAGAGGTTCAGCAGGTCGGCCGAGCCGTCATCGTATTCCCAGTTGAAGGCAATTTCGGTGGCGCCATCGAATTTCCAGCCCGTCGTTTCGACCGGCAGCGCGTAGATCTTCTGTGTGCTCATGTGTCTCTTGCCTCCTGACGCTGAAAGCGGTCCCATCCCGGGGGGGACGGAGCGGCGAACATGACGCTCCGTTCATTTTTCTGGGCGGAAGCTATCACAGTCTGATAGAGAGTCCCACCTCGGAAATCGCACGGGCAATGAACGCGGATTTACCTATGTCTTATCATCAGTTGCGCATCGCCAAGATCATCCAGGAAACGCCGGATGCGCGCTCTTTCGTGCTCGAGGTTCCCGCCGATCTGACCGCGAAATTCCAGTACCGGGCGGGCCAGTTCCTGACCTTCCGGGTGCCGCATGCCGACGGCGCCTTCAACCGTTGCTATTCGCTGTCGAGCGCGCCCGGGATCGACAGCCTGCCCAAGGTGACGGTGAAGCGCGTCGGCGGGGGCAAGGGCTCCAACTGGTTCCACGACGCGCTGAAGGAAGGCGGCACGCTCGACGTCCTGCCGCCGGCCGGCCGCTTCGTGCTGGATGCCGGCGATGCGCCGGTGTTGCTGTTCGGCGGCGGCAGCGGCATCACGCCGATGATGTCGCTGATCAAGAGCGCGCTCAAGGAAGGCCAGCGGCATTTGCGCCTCTTCTACGCCAACCGCGACAAGCCCTCGATCATCTTCGATGCCGAGTTCGAAGCGTTGATGAAGGCCAATCCCGGTCGCCTGGAAATCATCCATCATCTCGACGCCACACAGGGCCTATCCAAGCCCGCGGAGATCCTGGCCGCGCTCAAAGGCTTCGAGGTCGCAGAAGCCTATCTCTGCGGCCCCGGTCCGTTCATGACGCTGGTGGAGAGCACGCTGATCGCCGCCGGCATGCCGCGCGAGCGTGTCCACATCGAGCGCTTCGAGGCTTCCGGCAACGACGCGGTGCCGGTCGAGCCGGCAGAAGGCGACGTGATCCCGGCCGAGATCACGATCCATTTCGAGGGCAAGACGCACAAGGTGCCCTACCAGAAGGGCCAGACCATCCTGACGGCGGCGCGGGCGGCCGGGCTCAACCCGCTGTCGTCGTGCGAGGAAGGCTTCTGCGCCTCGTGTGCGGCCAAGCGCGTAAAGGGCAAGGTCGTGCTGGCCAACAACGACATCTACACGGCCGACGATCTCGCCAATGGCTGGATTCTCACCTGCCAGGGCCATTGCTTCGGCCCCGAGGTCGAGATCACTTATGACGTCGTCTGAAGGCGACGCGGTGTAGCCAAACTATCTCTGCTTGGCCGGCGCGCCGTTCGCCAGTTCGCGCGCCCTGGCTTCGAACGCGGCAAAGCGCTGCGTGAGGATCTTCAGTTCGGCGGCTTTCTCGGCCTCGGAGAGGAACGAGTAGCGGATGCTGTTGAAGACCGTTTCCTTCAGCGCATCGTAGCTGGGCTTGTAGCGGCTGGTGTAGAGCACGTACTCGGCCGACAGGTTGTTGCGCGAGACGCCGGGGTCGTCGGTCGAGATCACGAAGGGCACGCCCTGCTGGCGATAGACCTGCACCGGATGAGCCTCGTTCTTCACGCCCAGGATGAAGGCGTTGCTGGTGAGGTTGATTTCGACCGCCACCCGGCGCTCGCGCATGATGCGCAGCAGGCCGACCGCGTCGCGCTCGTAAACAATGTCCACGCCGTGGCCGATGCGGTCTGCGCCGGCGATCTCGACCGCCTCGCGGATATGGCTTTGCAGACCCTCCGGCGGCACCATGCCGAGGGTGAGTTCGCCGGCATGCAGGGCCAATCGCACGTTGGGGTATTTCTGCTTCAGAAAACCGAACATGCGCATGTGCAGGCTGTAGTCGCGCATCGACACGATCCCGTCCTCAGGTCCGACGATATTCACCGCCACCACGCGCCGGCGGGCGTTGACCGCGGCGAACGACGAGTACAGGCCGGCGAAAACCTTGGCCGGCGGTTCGCTGCGGACCACGTAGGCCTGAAAACGCATCCTGAAATCGCCGTCGTCGATGCCTGATGCGGCGGCATCGACCCTGTCCAGATAGTCGGCAACGCCCTTGGCCGTGGCCTCGTCCCTGGCCAGAAATTCGTACAAGGGCGCGAGTGCGGCTTCTATCTGGGCCGGGCTCGCATCCGGCCGCAGGTCATTGACTGCCTTGGACAGTGCAGGATTGTCGGGCGCCGGCGCGCTGCGCAGCATGGTCTCGATGTACTGCACGTTTTCCGCAACCGCGCGGACTTTCAGCTGGCGCAGTCCCTGATTGTAGTCGTCGTCGGAGAACGAGCCGAAGTAACCGAACGTGTCGAAGAAGTGCTCGTCGGGCGCGACCTGCTGATGAAAGTGGTTTTTGTAATCCTTGTCGGACCAGCGCGACAGAAGCTCGCGATAGAAGGTCTCGTCGGACGGGTCGCGCACCTGGTCGACATCGAGACACACGGTGCGCGCCGCAGGGTTCAGGCCGCCCGGCTTCGTCTCGACCCGGAACTTCATGGCATTAAGTTCGGAATTGTCGACGCGATAGATGCAGTAGGCCTTCTGCTTGATCCAATCGAGAAAGGTTTCGACGTAGATCGCACCGGCATAGTGATGATGCAGGTCGCCGCCCTTGGGCATCATCGTCATCAGCAGTGTTAGGGCCGCCAGATTGGGGCCCGCCCCATTGGGGGTAGGGCCGGCGATCAGGCCTTCATAGTACTGCCGGGTCGCCTGATAGTCGGTCTTGGGCGGAGTCCCCTGCGCCCGCGCCGGCGCGCTGACAGCTAGTGCCGCCATGAGCGCGCACAGCAGGACGGATGCGATCGCCTTTTTCATGTCTTGCCCCGTGGACGAGGCAAGGCAGCTATTCGGCCGCGATCGCCTTTTCGACAAACATCTTCTTGTCGAACTCTTCGGCCACCCTGCCATCGTTGGCAAGCTGCTCGATGACGTCGATCTTGGCATATTCCATGACGCCCATCTCGGCGAAGGCCTTCTGAACGCGCGGGCCCCACAGGCCGATATCCTTCACGGTCGGCACGACGCGGCTGAACAGGCGGCCGCGGAAGGATTGCATCTGCTTGGAGTTGTAGTGGATGTCGTCGAGCATCTTGGCCGGCAGCCCGAGCCGCTCCCACACTTCCGACTGGTTGAAGCGGTCGCGCATGAAGTAGAGCGCTTCGACCACGAACTCCTCGCGCTCATCGCGTTCGGCGTCGGAGAGCTGCGGGTAGTATTCGCGCAGCGCCAGGCGGCCGAAGGAAACATGGCGCGCCTCGTCCTGCATCACGTAGGCGTTGACGGCACCGGCCAGCGTGTTGCCGGCCTTGTCGCGGATCGACTGGAAGGCAGCCAGCGCCAGCCCCTCGATCAGCACCTGCATGCCAAGATAGGTCATGTCCCAGCGGCGGTCGGTCAGTGTCTGCTCGAGCAGCTTCTGCAACGCCTTGTTGATCGGATAGGCGACCTTGAACTTCTCGTGCAGCAGCCGCTTGTAGGCTTCGACGTGGCGGGCCTCGTCCATCACCTGCGTGGCGGCGTAGAACTTGGCGTTCATATCGGGCACGGTGCCGACGATCTTGGCGGTCGCGATCAGCGCGCCCTGCTCGCCATGCATGAACTGCGAGATCGAATTGGCCTGGAGATGGAGGCGGAGCCAGCTCCGCTCCTTCTCGGTCATCTTGTTCCAATGGTCGGTGCCGTAGATCGAGATCGCCTCGTCCTTCAGCTCCATCGGATTGTCGGGATTGAGTTCGAGCGACCAGTCGAGCCGCGTGCTGGCGTCCCACTGCTGCTGCTTGCCCTTCTCGTAGAGTTCGAGCAGCGGCGCCGAGCCGTCGTCGTACTCCCAATTGAACTGGAGATCGGTCGCGCCATCGAACTTCCATTGGGTCAGTTCGACGGGCAGGGCGTAGATGCGCTGCGTGCTCATGGCGGAGCCCTCCCGGGGCCAATTATCTGTCTGGTTGGCAAAAAGATGACGCGTTGGTCACCTTTTGGCAAGTCGATTACGGCTGCAGGCGATAGCCGCCCCGGTCGGTGATCAGGATGGCGGCGTTGGCCGGATCCTTCTCGATCTTCTGGCGCAGGCGGTAGATGTGGGTTTCCAGCGTATGGGTGGTGACGCCGGCATTGTAGCCCCAGACCTCGTTCAGCAGGACGTCGCGCGCCACCGGCCGGTCGCCGGCCCGAAACAGGTATTTCAGGATAGAGGCTTCCTTGTCGGTGAGCCGGACCTTCTTCTTGCCGCCCTTCTCCATCAGCATCTTGGCCGCCGGGTGGAATTCGTAGGGGCCGATGGTCATGATCGCGTCCTCGCTGCGCTCGTGCTGGCGCAAATGGGCACGCAGCCGGGCAAGCAGGACGTTGATGCGGAACGGCTTGGTAACATAGTCGTTGGCCCCCGATTCGAGGCCCAGGATCGTGTCGGCATCGCTGTCGGCGGCCGTCAGCATGATCACGGGCGAACGCACGCCCTGGCGCCGCATCAACTTGCACAGCTCGCGGCCGTCCATGTCCGGCAGGCCGATGTCGAGCAGGATGGCGTCATAGTGCGCGAGCTTGGCCTTCTCCAACCCTTCGGCCGCGGTGCCGACCTGGATGGTGGTAAAGCCGTCATAGAGGTCGAGTTGCTCGGCCAGCACCGTGCGCAGCGCCTGGTCGTCGTCGACCAGCAGGATTTTCTTGCCGCGATTGTTTACTGACATGCTGATGCTACCTGCGCCCCGCCGCCCTACACTATCCGGGCTACTCTATCTGGTACGATGCAGGCGAAAAAGCGGTTCACTTCGGCAAATGCCCGCCCCATGGTAAAGGCCCCGTGATAAAGGAAAGCATGATCCCGGGTCAGGTTCATTCCCGTACCGCATCTGCGCTCGCCGCCGTCGAACGCGCCATGGCCGAACTGCGCCGTGGCGGAATCGTCGTGATACGCGACGACGAGGGCCATGGCGGCCTGGCGATTGCCGCTGAATCCTGCGGCCCGCGCGCGCTTCAGCGTCTCCAGGGTCTTGCCCAGGCAGCACCCGTGCTGGTGACCACGCGCCGCCGCGCGGAGGCGATCGGGATGGAAATCCCACCCCATATCGCGGGCGGCATGGGCGAAACCAACAAGCCGATCACCCTCGACCTGCCTGAGGGGGTTCCGGTCGACGTCATCCTGCAGCCGCACGAGAGCGTGCCGCCCGATCACAAGGGCACGGCGGCCCGCCACGTGGCACTCCGCCACCTGTCGCGGCCGGTGGCGAGCCACGCGCCGCTAATTGCCCAGACCGCGATCGAACTCGCCAAGCTCGCCCGCCTGCTGCCCGCCGTCGTGCTCGGGCCGCTCAGCCGCGACCCCAACAACAAGCGGCGCGACTGGGCGCGCGACCAGGACCTGATCTACGTCGAAGCCGCCGACATCCAGGCCTACGAGGACACCGCCTCGCGCACGCTGCAGCAGGTGGCGCAGGCGCACGTGCCGCTGGAAGGCGCCGAGAATGCGCGCATCCTCGCCTGGCGGCCGAGCGACGGCGGCAAGGAGCATCTCGCCATCGTGGTCGGCGAGATCGACCCGACCGAACCGGTATTGATCCGCCTGCATTCCGAGTGCTTCACCGGCGATCTTCTGGGCTCGCTGCGCTGCGACTGCGGGGTGCAGTTGCGTGGCGCCATCGCCGAGCTCGCCAAGCAGGGCTCGGGAGTGCTGCTCTATCTCGCGCAGGAAGGCCGCGGTATCGGCCTGGTCAACAAGCTGCGCGCCTACGAACTCCAGGACGACGGCTTCGACACGATCGACGCCAACGAGCAACTCGGCTTCGACGCCGACGAGCGCATTTATGCGCCGGCGGCGACCATGCTGGCCCGCATGGGCATCCGGCGGGTGCGCGTGATGACCAACAATCCGGAGAAGATCCGCGGGCTGGAGCGCTACGGCATCGAGGTCGCCGAACGCGTGGCGCATTCCTTCCCGGCCAACGGCCACAACGAGAACTACCTGCGCACCAAGGCCGAACGCTCGGGCCACCTGCTCTGACGGCCGGCAGCGGCACACGGAACGTGTCGCAAAGCGTCGCCAACGGCTTGGGCGAATCGCGCGGCACAGGTCCGGGGGCGTTCGGACTCAGCGCCGAATCGCGGACCTGTTGCCATGTTTGGGCGTTCATTCTCCCGTTGCGCGAAATCCTGGAAATGATTTCCTCGCCTGGCGTGCCAAGATGCGGGACGCTGGGGAACGAGGGGGATTCTGCATGACATTGCCCGTGCCAACGCTCGATCACGTCGTCATCAACGCGCGCGACGACATGGATCGCGCTGCCGATGTCTATCGCCGGCTGGGCTTCACGCTTACCGAGCGCGGCTACCATTCGCTGGGCTCTATGAACCACCTCGCCATGTTCGGCACCGACTACCTCGAGCTGATCGCCATCCCCAAGGGCGCCACGACCGGCCGCATGGACCTGATGACTTTCCCGCTTGGCCTCAATGGCCTGGTGTTCGGCTCTGAAGATTCAGCTGTCACCTACCGCGAGCTGGCCAAGGTCGGCGTGCCGGTCGACGCCCCGACAGAGTTCACGCGACCGGTGAAGGTCGATGGCAAGGAACATGACGCGCGCTTCCGCACGATTCGCATGAAGGCGGGCGTCGTACCCTACGGCCGGGTCTACTACTGTCACCATTTCACCCGAGAGCTGGTCTGGCGCGACGAGTGGCGCCACCATGCCAACGGCGTCGTGGCCGTCGTGCGCGCGCTGATCGTCGAGCCCGATCCTGCTTCGGGTGCCAAACTCTATGCCGACATGTTCGGGCCCGAGGCGATCCGCGACATCAAGGGTGGCAAGAGCGTGGTCATCGGCAATTCGCGTTTCGACATCGTGACCGAGGCGACGCTGCGCGCCGAGTTCGGCGACGCCGCGCCCGATGCCGAAGGCCGCAAGGCCTACATGGCCGGTCTCACTTTCCGCACAGCGTCGGTCGCCAAGGCGGCGCGCGCCTTGCAAGGAGGCGGGATCGGCGGCGTGGTCCAGGGTCCGGGGCGGGTGATCGTTCCGGCCAAGCGGGCCCTGAACGCCGTACTGGAGTTCATTGAGTAGGCAACATGGCGGCGATCAAATACGACAACCAGGGCGATGCCATTTCGCGCGACGTGCCAGGCGAGGCGCTGGCGTTGATCGACGCCGGTGGCAACGGCAGCGACCGAAGCTACAGCTATGCCGACATCATGCGGCTGAGCGGCGCGGTGGCGCGTGGCTTGCTGAAGCGTGGCCTGAAGCGTGGCGAGCGTGTCGCCATCCTGTCGGCCAACCGCGCCGAATTCCTGCTGACCTTCCTCGGCACCATGCAGGCCGGCCTCGTCTCGGTGCCGGTGAATTACAAGCTGCCGGCCGAGACGGTGGCCTACATCGTGGGCGACTGCGACGCCAAGCTGGTGATCGGCGACGATGCGCGCCTACCACTGGCGCCCGACGGCGTGCCCAAGATTTCCTTCGACCGGGACTTTGCCGCCCTCCTCGATGAGGGGCCGTTCACGCCGATCAAGATGCAACCCGGAGAACCGGCGCTGTTCCTCTACACGTCGGGCTCGACCGGACGGCCCAAGGGCGTGGTGCTGTCGCACTATTCCCATCTCTGGGCGATCAGCCAGCGGACACGGCGCGCAGCGCCGCTCGGCCAGCGCGCGCTGATCGCCGCGCCGCTCTACCACATGAACGGTCTCGCCATGTGCCAGACCACCTTTTCCCACGGCGATACCGTCGTGCTGCTGCCGCAGTTCACGACCAAGGGCTATGTCGAGGCCGCCGCCAAGCATCGCGTGGCCTTCCTCACCTCGGTGCCGACCATGATCGCCATGCTGCTGCGCGAGCGCGAGCTCCTGGCCAGCCACGACCTGTCGGCGGTCGAGGCCGTGCGCATGGGCTCGGCGCCGATAACCCAGGCGCTGATCGACCAGGTCCGCACCGTGTTCCCGAATGTCACGATCAGCAACGGCTATGGCACGACCGAAGCGGGGCCCGTCGTTTTCGGCCCCCACCCCAAGGGAATCCCCCAGCCCGAGCTGTCGACCGGCTATCCGCATCCGGAGGTGCAGCTTCGCCTGGTGCGCGACGGCCGCGAAGTTCAAGACGAGGGCGCTCTCGAGATGAAGTGCGGCGCCCTCATGACGCACTACCACAAGCTCCCCGAAGTCACGGCCAAGGCGATGACTCCGGACGGTTACTACCGCACCAGCGACGTGTTCCGCCGCGACGAGAACGGCTTTTTCTATTTCGTCGGCCGCGTCGACGACATGTTTGTGTGCGGCGGCGAGAACATTTATCCCGGCGAGGTCGAGAAGATGCTGGAGCGCCATCCCGGCATCCACCAGGCCGCCGTCATCGCCGTTCCCGACGAGCTGAAGGGCCACAAGCCGGTGGCCTTCGTGGTCCGGGCGAATGGCACCGACCTCGACGAACAGGCCATAAAGACCTACGCGCTGGCCAATGCGCCCGCCTATCAGCATCCGCGGCGCGTCTTCTTCGTCGACGAGATGCCGCTCGCCGGCACCAACAAGATCGACAAGCGCGTGCTGGCCCGACAGATCCCCACCGGAGACTTGTGACAATGAAAGCTGCTGTCGTCCGCGAGCATGGCGCACCGGACCGCCTGAACTTCGAGACCGACTTTCCCGATCCCAAGCCCGGCCCGGGCGACGTCATCGTGGCGGTGAAGGCCTCCTCGCTCAACTACCACGACGTCTTCACCCGCCGTGGCATGCCGGGCATCAAGGTGCCGATGCCCGCCATCATGGGGCTCGACGTCGCGGGCGAAATCGCCGAGGTCGGCCCCGGCGTCACCGGCTGGAGCAAGGGCGACCGCGTCCTGGTCGATCCCATCAACCGCATCGAGGGCGGCCTGATGGGCGAGACTGTCCACGGCGGCCTGGCGGAGCTTTGCCGCGCCAAGGCCCATCAGCTCGTGAAAATTCCCGAAGGCGTATCGTTTTCCGATGCCGCGGCGCTCCCCGTCGCCTACGGCACGGCGCTGCGCATGATGCGCACCAACGGCCGCGTCGCCGCGGGCGAAAAGGTGCTGATCCTGGGCGCCTCGGGCGGCGTCGGCGTGTGCTGCGTGCAGCTCGCCAAGATCGCCGGCGCCGAGGTCATCGCCTGCGCCGGCACCGACGCGAAAGCCAGGCGCCTGGCCGAACTCGGCGCCGACAAGACCATCAACTACATCGAGAAGGACTTCATGAAGGAAGTCTTCGCGATGTACGGCAAGCCGACACGGCGGGGCGCCGGCAGCGACCAGGGCGTAGACGTGGTGGTGAACTACACCGGCGGCGACACCTGGGTGAAGTCGATGAAAGTCCTGAAGGTGGGCGGTCGCCTGCTCACCTGCGGTGCCACCGC
This sequence comes from Reyranella massiliensis 521, assembly GCA_945862125.1. Lineage (GTDB taxonomy): Bacteria > Pseudomonadota > Alphaproteobacteria > Reyranellales > Reyranellaceae > Reyranella > Reyranella massiliensis_A. The sequence continues at coordinate 4,235 of CAMAYC010000062.1, read as the reverse complement.
GGGCTACGACCCGCAGGAGGACATCCGCTTCATCTGGACCTTCGAGCTGAAGGTGCTGGGCTCCAACGGCTGGGCGCGCAGCGACATCGTCACGCTTCTCGAGATGGTCCAGCAGGGCAAGCTCAAGGTCCTGGTCGACAAGGTCTACAAGCTCGAGGAAGCGCGCGAGGCCTTGCGTGTCATCGAAGACCGCGAGGTGTTCGGCAAGATCGTGGTGGCGCCATGAGCGACGCCCTAAAGCCCCTGACCGGGGACGAGCTGCAGGCGATGCTCGATCGCTCGCCGTTCATCGCCTTCCTCGGCCTGAAAATCACCGAGGCTGACCCGGCCCGGGAGCTGGTCACCATGACCTGCGCCATGCGCCCGGAGTTCGAGCGCGGTGCCGGCACGGGCCAGTGGCACGGCGGCCCGATCGCGGCGATCATCGACACGGTCGGCGACTATGCGCTGATCATGGCGCTGCGCCGTCCCCTGCCGACCATCAACTTCCGCGTCGATTATCTCCGGCCGGCGATCAAGACGTCGCTCACCACGACGGCGCGCGTACGCCGCGCCGGCAAGAGCGTCGGCCTGGTCGATGTCGACGTGTTCAACGACCAGAAGGCGCTGGTCGCGGTCGGCCGCGCCACCTACTCGACGTTGGCCGGCTGAGCCCGGGTTCGGCTATGATCCGGCCCATGCTGATGCGCCTTGCCTCGTTCGCCCTCGCCGCCGTCCTGCTGCCGGCCGGCATCGCAGCCGCCCAGACCATGGACTTCGCCTGCCCCGACCCGGGCACGGGTTTCACCTACGACAGCGGCGTAAAGGTCGTCTCGCGCGGCCACGACGGCCTCGACTGCAACATGGACCGCATCGGCGGCAAGCCTTTCAAGCTGCGCGCCCTGCTGTTCGACAATCCCTCGCCCGACGGCGCCGACACCTCGGCCTACATCGCGGCACTCCGGCCTGAGCGGCTGTGGCCGCTCGAGGTCGGCAAGAAGATCGAGGCGCGCTACAGCGTCGGTGGCAGCACCTGGACCTACATGCTTTCGGTGCCGCGCACCGAAAAGCGCACGGGGCCCGGCGACAGGATGATCGACACGTTCGTGATCGAGATGAACGAGCACGGCGACAAGGGCCAGCGCTCGATCTCGCGCTGGTGGATCTCGCCCGCCGACAAGTTCGCCATCCGCTACGATTTCAGCGACGGCGCCGGCAAGGCCAACCGGGCCGTGGTGACCGAGGTCACGCGCTAGGTGCCGACAAACGACGCTGTTGCGGTCTACTTATTCCAGTAAGTCATGGCGCGTACGGCCGCACCGGGACCGACATAGGCTTCGATGAACATGTCGCCCTCACGCTGGCAGTGGGCGTTGCGAACGCGACGGACCACGAGGCTGCAGGCAAAACAATCGGCGCAGTCTGCAGCCGGCCTCGGCGAACACTGAAAGCCGCGCTCCGAGACGAGCGCTTGCCGCCCTTTCTTCTCGATGAGATCGCGAAGAAAGCTCGCCATGGTCGCGCTGTCGATCCAGGTGTTGGCTGGCTCTGCGTAATCACGAGGACCCTCTTTATAGTGGTAGGCATGCCCGGCCGTGATCTCGTCGGTTTCCGGACAGACCGGAACAATCATGCATGCTGCGACGCCCGCCGAAATGAACAAAAGCGCGAGTGTCGACAGACAGTGCTGGAGGAATTTCGGCATGCTCGCATCCCGTTGCAGGCACGAACATGCCGAGAGCTGTGTAGACATACCACCAATCTATGGTTGCATCTTGGCTGGCACGCCTACGGCGCGTCCCTCACCGGGAAAGGTGGGGCTGCCACGTAGCGCTCGCGCTTCGGATCGAGCAGATCGCGGCCCCAGCCGGAGAACCGGCGACCCATCCCGGCGTCCAGGATGGCACGATCCATGTCGAGGCCCATCGCTTTGCCAAGCGTGAAAGCCACCGAGTTGCTGTTCTGGATCTGGCCGCCGTCGGTCCCGAACTCATACGAGGGATCGTGGGACTTGTAGTCGAACTTCTCCTTGTTGATAGCATCGACAGCCGCTGCGCCCTTGGCCCAGATTCGCTCCATCTCTTCCTGCGCGCCAGAACCTACCGTGGCGACGCGCAGTTTCTCGCCACCGATCGGTGACTCGCGCCTTGGCCTGGACTTGTGGTCAACGCCTCGCAGGTCTGCCCCGTCTTCGGCGATCGTCATTTGCTTGCCCGTGTGCTTCGAGAAGCCAAGGCCGTGGAGTTCGCCGACGGTCTTGCCCTTGCCATCAATGAGCGCGAGGAAAGCGTGCCCCCGATGCCCAATCGGCAGGTACTTCAGTTCAATCCGCCAATTGCCTTGCCGGTTGGGGTACATGATCTCGGCGGGGTTTGGGTCGGCCATCGTCTTCTCCTTTGAAAGAAAAAGGCTGCCGGAGGGGCGGCCTGGTTGGTTGGGTGGTTGGTGGGCAAGTCGAGGCATAGGTTCCAAACGCGAACTTCGGCTCTCCGCACGCCGGAAAGCCAATAGCGACGGGATCAAAGCCCGTTATTTGTGGACACTCGAATGTAACGCGTGTTGTCTAAAACACCGTCGACTAGTCAGAGATAAGCCTTGTTCGACAGGCTTTTACGCACCTCGAGATAACGTCGTTCGCACAAGCCTCTTCGCACCCTGTTGTCAGGGTGTCGTTAAGTGTCTGTTCCGGCGCCTTTATTCAGCGCGCAGTTGGGACGAGGTCGTTGTTGGGACTGTCCACGACTCAGGAGTCGTGGCGGCTGCACCAGCGCATTGCGCAAACCCGCGGGCGGCCGCGGGCAGGTCGTGCCGGACATGGAAAAGGCTGGCGCAATCCAAGCGTCAGCCTATCAAAATTACTAGCATAAACCTGCTGAACTTGCAACTTTCCGTTGCTGCTAGCAGTGCTGTCAGACCACCGACCCGGGATCGGTGTTGGCGCCGCACACCAGCGTCGCCACCCGCTCGCCCGCCGCCGGCTTGTAAGCACCGGCCAACAGCGCGGCGAGGCCGGTGGCGCCGGCCGGCTCGGCCACGACGCGCAGCTCTTCCCACAGCGCCCGTTGCGCTGCGCGCACCGCCTCGTCGCTCACCAGCACGGACTCGCGCACCAGCTTCTGCGCCACTTCGAAGTTGGGCGTGCCGATGCGGCTGGCGCCCAGCGCATCGGCGGCGATGCCGGAGATTTTAACGTCGACCGGCCGTCCTGCCTTCAGCGCCTCGTGCAGGGTTGGCGTGCCCTCGGTCTCGACGGCGACGATCCTGGTGCCTTGACCGATCGCGGCGGCGCAGCCGGCGATCAGCCCGCCGCCGCCCACCGCCACCAGCAGCGTGTCGAACGCGGCCTGTTCGGCGAATTCGAGCGCGACGCTGCCCGCGCCCGCGAACACGACCGGGTCCTCATAGGCCGGCACGATCAGCGCGCCGGTCTCGGCGGCGCGCACCTCGGAGGCGGCGCGGGCCTCGGCATAGACGGCGCCGATCTGGTGCACGACCGCGCCGTAGGTCTTCAACCGTGCCACTTTCGTCGGCGAGGCCATGGTGGGCACGAAGATCTCCGCCCTGTGGCCCAGCGCGCGGGCGGCATAGGCCGCGGCGGCGCCATGGTTGCCGCCGGAAGCGGCGACGATACCGGCGGCCGGCACTTTCGAGGCCAGGATCTTGTGGAACGCGCCGCGGCCCTTGAACGAGCCGCTTACCTGCAGCGACTCGAGTTTCAGCGCCAGCGGGGCGGTGACGCCGAGCGAGCCGGCAGCGAGTTCGAGCGCCGGCGTGCGGCGGACGTGCGGGCGGATGAGGCGCCAGGCGGCGTCGACTTCGGTGCGGGAAATCATGTGACTCAGGTGCGCTGGCAGGCTGCGACGTGGCGCAGGTAGTGGTCGAAGTCCGGCGTCTGCGCCCGCGGGTCCTTGGCGTCCTCGTCGTAGCGGCGCAGCCGCACGGCCTCGGCATGGAAGGGATTGGCGCGGAAGGCCTCGATCTCGTCGGCCGACATCAGGCCACCCTGCAGTTCCAGGCTGCGCACCGAGTCGGGCGCGAGCTTGCCGAAATAGTCGGATTCGACAGTGCAGAGATAGCGCTTGGCGGCAACATGCAAACGCACGGGCTCGCTCACCGCGGGGCCGAAGCGCTCGGCCAGCCAGCGCGCACCCAGTTCCTCGTGCACGTCATCGACGCCGCGCGCGGCAGGATCCTCACCCAGATGATGGATCATGTGACCGACATCGTGCAGCAGCGAGGCCAGCACCGTGGCGGGC
>CAMAYC010000061.1 GCA_945862125.1 Reyranella massiliensis 521 | reverse complement strand
CGTTCAGGCCGCGGGCGGGTCGCCGGCGGCGGTCTCGTAGAGGCGGTCGAGATCGTCGTCGTCGTAGGCGTATTGGGTCGAGCAGAACTCGCAGGTGACGGCGACCAGGCCTTGCGTGTCGCGCAGGTCGGTCAGTTCCTCGCGCTTGATCGATTTCAGCACGCCGTCGATGCGCTCGCGGCTGCAGCGACAGCGTGCCTGGAAGGCGCGGGACTCGAACAGGCGCGCACCCTCGGCATGGAACAGGCGGAACAGCAGCGTCTTGCCGGGGAGCGCAGGGTCGAGCATTTCCTTCTCGGTGGCCGAGGCCATCAGGATGACGGCCTTGCGCCAGTCGTCCTCGCGCTGGTCCTGGTCGATGTCGATGCGGCCAGCGTCGAACTCGGGCATCTGCTGCACGACCAGCGAGGCGGCGCGCCAGCGCGGACCGTCCGTCGTCTCGTCGCGGCGGGCCACGATCTTGATGCCGGTCGGCAGCTGCTCGGACTGGCGGAAATAGGTATGGGCGCAGTCGGCCAGGGTCGGGCCTTCCAGCGGCACGACGCCCTGGTAGCGCTCGGTGTGCCGGCCCTGGTCGACCGTGAAGGTGAGACGGCCCTGGCCGAACAGCTTGGGCACGTAGCCTTCGGGCGCGTCGGCGTTGCCCGCGCCCCCACCACCGGCTCCGAGGGCCACGGCCAGCTTCCAGGAATCGAACTGGGCATAGCCGCGCAGCGCGCCCTCGCTGGTGAGGTCGGTGACGAGCAGGCGGATCGGCCCGTCGCCGCTGATCTGCAGGGTGAAGATGCCGTCGTATTTCAGCGACGTCGCCAGCGCCACGCACAGCACCATCGCCTCGGCCAGCGGCCGCGCCACGGCAAGCGGATAGCCGTGGCGTTCGATGATGGCATCGAGCGAGGGCCCGAGCCGCACGAGGCGGCCACGAACACCCAGCGCGTCGAGCTGGAAGGGGAGGACGCGGTCCCAATCGTCGGAAGGGGTGAGGCCTTCCGACGCGAGACTCACGATAGACACCACGCCAGGATGCTCTTCTGCGCGTGCAGCCGGTTCTCGGCTTCGTCGAACACGACCGACTGCGGACCGTCGATCACGTCGGCGGTCACTTCCTCGCCACGATGCGCCGGCAGGCAGTGCATGAAGATCGCGTCCTTCTTGGCCTGCTTCATCAGGTGCTTGTCGACCTGGTAGCCGCGCAGAAGGTTGTGACGTCGCGCGGCACTCGGGCTTTGCGGATCCTCGTCGCCCATCGACACCCAGGTGTCGGTGACGACGCAGTCGGCGCCGCTCACCAGCTTCGCCGGGTCGTGACCGATGCGGATCTGGCCCTTGGACTTCTCCGCCCACTGCAGTACGTCGGCCGGCGGCGTCAGCTCGGGCGGGCAGGCGATGCGCAGCTCGAAGTCGAACTGCACGGCGGCGTGGATCCACGAGGTGGCCATGTTGTTGCCGTCGCCCGACCAGGCGACCGACTTGCCCTTGATGGAGCCGCGATGCTCCTCGTAGGTCATGACGTCGGCCATGAGCTGGCAGGGATGCGTCTTGTCGGTGAGCCCGTTGATCACCGGCACGGTGGCATACTTCGCCATCTCGAGGAGTTTCTCCTCGACGGTGGTGCGCATCATGATGATGTCGACGTAACGGCTGAGTACGCGCGCGGTGTCAGCGATGGTCTCGCCGCGGCCCAACTGCGTGTCGGTGCGGCCGAGCATGATCGTGTCGCCGCCCAGCTCGCGCATGCCGACCTCGAACGACACGCGCGTGCGGGTCGAGGGCTTCTCGAAGATCATCGCCAGCGTCTTGCCGGCCAGCGGCTTGTCGTGCCCGCCGCTGGAGCGCTGCTTCTTCATCGCCTTGCCCTGGTCGAGGATCTGGCGAAGCGTCTTAGGGTCGACCTGGTCCAGGTCGAGGAAATGTTTGGGTGTCGACATGGGTCGTCACTTGGCCGCGGCTTCGAACGCAACCGCAGCCTGCTCGAGAATGGCCATGCCCTCGTCGAGGATCGCCTTGTCAGCCACCAGCGCGGGGAAGATGCGGATGACGTTCTCGCCCGCCGGCGGCACCAGCATGCCGAGCGACTGCAGCTTGTTCACCATGTCGCCGGCCGGCACCGCGGGGCTGCACTGCACGCCCTGCAGGAAGCCCATGCCGCGCTGCTCGACGAAGACCTTGGGGTGCTTCCTGCAGAGCTTCTCGAGCTCGCCCTTGAGGTATTCGCCGCGCTCGCGCACGCCGTCGATGAAGCCCGGCGCCAGGAGTACATCGAGCACCGCGTTGGCCACGCCCGTGGCCAGCGGATTGCCGCCATAGGTCGAGCCGTGCGTGCCCGGGACCATGCCGACGGCGGCCTTCTCGGTCGCCATGAAGGCGCCGATCGGGAAACCGCCGCCCATGCCCTTGGCGATCGCGGCCACGTCGGGCTTCACGCCCGACCAGTCGTAGCCCCACATCTTGCCGGTACGGCCAAAACCCGTGTGGATCTCGTCGTAGAACAGCAGCAGGCCGAATTCGTCGCAGATCGCGCGCAGGTCCTTCAGGAACTGCACCGTGGTGCCGCGGATACCGCCTTCGCCCTGGATCGGCTCGACCAGGATGCCGGCGGTCTCGTCGTCCACCATGTCGCGCACGACGTTGGTGTTGTTGAGCGGCGCGTGCAGGTAGCCGGGCGCCGGCGGGCCAAAGCCTTCGAGGTACTTCTCGTTGCCGGTGGCCGACAGCGCATTCAGCAGGCGGCCGTGGAACGCCGCCTGGAAGCAGATCAGCTTGTACCGCTTGGGTTGGCCGTTCATGTACTGATACTTGCGGATCAGCTTGATGCCGCCCTCGATCGCCTCGGCGCCCGAGTTGCAGAAGAACATGGTGTCGGCGAACGAGTTCTCGACCAGCCGCTTGGCCAGCTTCTCGCCGTTGCCGATGCGGAACAGGTTCGAGGTGTGCCAAAGCTTCTGGCCTTGCTCGATCAGAGCCTTGACCAGGTAGGGATGGCAGTGGCCCAGCGCGTTGACGGCGATGCCGGAGGTAAAGTCGACATAACGTCGGCCGTCCGCCGCGTAGAGATAGGAACCCTCTCCGCGTTCGAACACGACGTCCTTGCGACCGTACGTCGGCATAACAGCCGTAATCACAGCTAGACCCTCCTTCAGAAGTAAAATTCCCCCGCTTTTGGCGGGGGTCGGGCACTATCTTACCGAGGTAGGGGTGTGTCAACGTCGGCCCAAGGGCGCAGGGGCGCGCCTTGAGGGGCCCAAACCCCTCTGCTAGGAGACCCGCCGTTCCAATGGTTCCGCTTCCTTCACGCAACACGCAGCTCGCCCAGCGCCGCGCCGGTTTCTCCTCGGTGCCCGAGATGCTGGACTATGCGGCCCGGGGCGAAACCGGTGTCTCCTTCTATAATGCCAAGGGGGACCTGCTGTCGGCGATTCCCTGGCGCGAGGTCAGGGAACGCGCCCATGTCACCGCCCGCAAGCTGATCGGGGCGGGGTTTGCGGTGGGCGAACGGCTTTTGATCACCGCCGATACCTGGCCGGGCTTCTTCGATTCGTTCTTTGGCGCCCAGTATGCCGGACTGGTGCCCGTCCCGGTGTCGATTCCAGTCGGCATCGGCGGCAAGGACGCCTATCTCGATCAGCTCCGCCGCCAGTTTCTTGCCTCGGGCGCGGTGGCGGCCGTCGGCATCGACGATCTCGCGGGTTTCCTCGCCGACGCCGCCAGGGAATTCCCGGCAGTGCGCCTGCACGGCGGCAAGGATGCCCTCGATGCGCTGCCGGAGAAGCCGGTCGACCTCCGGCCGCTCGGTCCCGCCGACCTCAGCTACATCCAGTTCTCCTCGGGCAGTACGCGTCATCCGCACGGCGTGCAGATCTCGCAGCGGGCGCTGATGGCCAACCTTGCGGGCATGACCGGGCCGGCCGGCCTCGACGTGGTGCCGGGCGACCGTGCCGTGAGCTGGTTGCCGCTCTATCACGACATGGGCCTGATCGGCTTCCTGATGGGGCCGCTCTCCAGCCAGCTCGCGATCGACTATCTGACGCCGCGCGATTTCGCGCGCCGGCCGATGCAGTGGCTGAACATCATCTCGCGCAATCGCGGCAGCATCTCCTATAGCCCGAGCTTCGGCTACGACCTCTCGATGCGACGCGGCGCGATGCAGGTGCCCGCCGACCTCGACCTCTCGTGCTGGCGGCGCGCCGGGATCGGCGGCGACATGATCCGTCCCGAGGTGCTCCACCGCTTCGCCGACGCCTTCGAGCCGTCGGGCTTCGATCGCAAGGCCTTCATTCCAAGCTACGGCATGGCCGAGGTTTGCCTGGCCATCACCTTCAGCCCGCAGGGCGCGGGCGTGCGCACCGATATCGTCGATCGGATCGCCCTGGCCGACCAGCAACGCGCCGTTCCGGCCGCCGATCCTCTGGACGGGCAACGCGCCCGCAGCTTCGTGCTCTGCGGGCGGGTTCTGCCGGGCCACGTTCTCGAAGTGCGCGGCCCCGACGGCCGGCTGCTGGCCGACCGCGAAGTGGGGCGCATCTTCATTCAGGGGCCAAGCGTAATGCCGGGCTATTTCGGCGAGCCCGAAGCCACCCGCGAAGTGCTCACCGACGACGGCTGGCTCGATACCGGCGACCTCGGCTACTGGCTGAACGGCGAGATCGTCGTCACTGGCCGCGCCAAGGACCTCATCATCATCAATGGGCGCAATGTCTGGCCGCAGGACATCGAGTGGGCGATCGAAGCCAAGCGCATCGTGAAGAACGGCGATGCGGCCGCCTTTTCCATCGACACCGGCGACGGCGAGCGCGTCGTCGTGGCGGTTCTGGCGCGCGTGTCGGGCGAGGAGGCACGGGTGGCTCTGGCGCGCGATGTGGCGGGCGCCGTGCGCGAGGCGATCGCCGTCGATTGCGACGTTGCCCTGGTGCCGCCGACAACGGGACTGCCGACGACGACCTCCGGCAAGCTCAGCCGGGCGCGGACCAAGGCCAACTATCTCGCCGGCCTCTATACCTATAAGCCCGCCGCGGCCTGAGGCGATCGCAATGGGCAGGCTGGTCGCGGTCACCGGCGCCACAGGGTTCGTCGGGCCGCATCTCGTCGCCGCGCTTGCCCGGCACGGCCACAGGGTTCGGCTGCTGATCCGGCGCTGGTCGCCGGTGCCCTCGCTGGCCGGCGTCGAGGCCGAGATCGTGCTCGGCGATCTGGCCGACGAAGCGGCGCTGCGGCGTCTGGTCGAGGGTGCCGATACGGTGATCCACGCTGCTGGCCTCATCAAGGCGCGGGTGCCCGCCGACTTCATGACGGTAAACCGCGATGGAACGGCCCGCCTGTCGAGGCTCGCGCCCGAGGCGCGCTTCATCCTGCTGTCGTCGCTCGCGGCGCGCGAGCCCCAACTCTCGGCTTACGCGGAGAGCAAGCGGGCAGCCGAGCAGGTGACGGCGGAACGCACCGGGCCCTGGGTGGCGGTTCGGGCGCCAGCGGTCTACGGACCCGGCGATCGGGAGACCCTGGCCTATTTCAAGACGGCGGCCCGGGGGCTCGCCCCGCGTCCCAGGGGAGAGGGCGCCCGCCTGTCCCTGATCCATGTCGAGGATCTGGCCGAGGCGCTCGCCCTAGTCGTCGAGGCTCCGCCGCCCGCATCGATCTACGAAATCGATGACGGCCGGGAGGGCGGCTACGGCTATGGCGACATGGCGGCAGCAGCCGGGGAGGGGCTTGGGCGCTCCGTGCGGTCGGTGCCGGTTCCGCGGGTCGCCTTGGAGGTCGTCGGCTGGGCCAACGGTCTTCACCATGCCTTGGGCGGGGCGGCGCGGATTCTGACCCGGGCCAAGGTCCGCGAACTGTTTCACCCGGATTGGGCGGTTCACGACCGTCGCCTGGCGGCAACGATCGGATTCCGGCCCCGTTACGACCTCAGCGCAGGCTTCCGCGACACGATCTTGTGGTACCGCCAGAACAAATGGCTATAGGCACGTGTGAAACACTGCGTAACAAATTGTTATTTCACAAGGAATCACGGTTTCTGTCACAAGGTGGCATGTCTGACCCCGGGACCGGAGAGCAGCTCTTGCGCACTGCCCACCAATTGATCGTCGAAAACGACGACATCGCCAATACCCTCGAACTGCCCCGCGTCGCGTCGCGTCTCGATGTCGTGCGGGAAATTTGCCGTCACCTCGCGCCGTACCAGGCGGGTGAGCGGCCGATTATTGGCGCTACCGTCATTGCCAAGGACCTCACCATCGATTCGCTGGCGATCATGGATATGGTCATGGAGCTCGAGGACAGCTTCGACGTGTCGATTCCGATGAACGTCGTGGCCGAGATCCACACCGTCGACCAGCTCGCCGACACGATCCTGGACCTGCGCGCCAAGCGCTAGACATCATGGGTTTGTTCGACCGTCACGCGGGCCTGCTCGAGGCGTACCGCGACGTCCGGACCACCGGTGCCGATCCTTTCCAGATCCGCATGGAGCGGGTCCTTTCGCCGACCGAGGCGATCATCAACGGCCGCAAGACTCTGCTGGTCGGTACCAACAACTATTTCGGCCTGACGTTCGATCCGTCCTGCATGGAAGCCGCCATCGAGGCGATCCGGGCCGAGGGCACCGGCACGACCGGATCGCGCATCGCCAACGGCAGCTACAGCGAGCACGTCCTCCTCGAGGAGGAGATCGCCGCCTTCTACGGCAAGAAGCACTGCATGGTCTTCACCACCGGCTACCAGGCCAATCTCGGGGTGATTTCCACCCTGGTCGGCCAGGGTGATCATCTCCTGATCGACGCCGACAGCCATGCTTCGATCTACGATGCCTGCAAGATGACCCAGGCCGAGGTCGTGCGTTTCAAGCACAACGATCCGTCGAGCCTGGAATCCCGGCTCCGGCGCCTGGGCGACAAGCCGGGCAACCGGCTGGTGATCCTCGAAGGCATCTATTCCATGCTGGGCGACAGTGCGCCGCTCCGGGAATTTGTGGACGTCTGCAAGAAGTACGGCGCCTATGTGCTGGTCGACGAGGCCCATTCGCTGGGCGCACTCGGCGAGACCGGCCGCGGCCTCTGCGAGTCGACTGGCGTTCTCGACGATTGCCACTTCATCGTCGGCACCTTCTCCAAGACCCTGGGTGCCATTGGCGGCTATTGCGTCTCCAACGACCCCGACTTCGACATCCTGCGCGTCACTGTGCGGTCCTACATGTTCACGGCCTCGCTGCCGCCGTCGATCGTGGCCTCGGTCCGCCAGGCGCTGCGGGTCGTGATAGCCCGGCCGGAGCTGCGCAAACAGCTGTGGGACAATGTCGCCACGCTTTACGACGGCCTCGCTGCCCGGGGCTTCAAGCTTGGGCCCGAGCATGGCCCGGTGGTGGGCGTGCATCTGCCCGACCGCATGCTCGCCATCGGTTTCTGGCGCGCCATGCTCGATGCCGGCATCTACGTGAACGTCGCCGTGCCGCCGGCCACGCCCAATGGCGTCTCGTTGCTGCGCTGCTCGGTTTGCGCCGCCCATACGCCGGAACAGCTCCAGCACATGGTCGAGGTCATGACCGGGATCGGCCGGCAGCTCGGCGTCATTTCCGGAACACCGAAGCTGCGCGTCGTCGCCGGCGCCCGCTAGCTTCAGCAGCCTTGCTTGACCGCCGCCTAGCTTGACCCTAGGGCCCGGGCGGTGGATCACCCTTCCATGTTCACGCTGGCGCATCTGTCCGATCCGCATCTGCCGATGCCCGCGGCGCGCCCGCTCGATCTGATCGGCAAGCGCCTGACGGGCTATCTGAACTGGTGGCGGCACCGGGCACATTTGCATGTGCCGGAAGCGCTGGCCGGCATCGTGGCCGACATCAAGGCGCAGAAGCCCGATCACATCGCGCTGACCGGCGATCTGGTGAATATCTCGCTGCCTCAGGAGTTCGCCCGCGCCTCGAAATGGCTCGCCGAATTCGGCTCGCCTGAGGGGATCACGGTCATTCCCGGGAACCACGACGTCTATGTCGCCACGACATGGGGCGAAGGGCTGGGTCGCTGGGGCGCCTACATGGCAGGCGACGACAAGCCGCCAGCCACCGATTTCCAGGTCTTCCCGACCTTGCGCCGGCGCGGGCCCGTCGCGCTGGTCGGCCTCAACAGCGGGGTGCCGAAGCCGCCTTTCCTCGCCACCGGGACGCTCGGCCAGGCGCAGATCGCGGCCGCCGAGAAGATTTTGGCCGATCTCGGCCGCGAAGGGCTTTGCCGCGTCGTGCTGATCCACCATCCGCCGCTCACCACTGAGAAGCACTTCAAGCGCCTGACCGACGCAGCGGCTTTCCAGGCAATGATCCGCCGTGTCGGCTGCGAACTCGTCCTGCACGGACACAACCATCGCAGCGAGGTCGCGCGGATCGATGGCCCGGCAGGGGCAGTGCCGGTGATCGGCGTCACCTCGGCTTCGGCGGCGTCCGGCAGCAAGTACGGCCGGGCCCGCTACCATCTGATTCGCGTCGAGCGCGAAGGCGCGGGATGGCGCCTGGGCATCGACATTCGCGCATTGCGCGCCGACGGCGCCGGATGTGAGGCCGATGGCCAGTTCGTTTTCCGAAGCGCCGCATCGGGCGTGGTAGCCTGAGGTCCAAATGGCCCCTTCCGATCTCGTCGTTTCCCCCGTGGCCACCAAGGCCGACCTCAAGGAATTCATCCGCCTGCCCAGGCGGCTCTACGCCGGTCACAAGGGCTGGGTGGCGCCGCTCAACGTCGAGCGGCAAGAGGCCTTCTCGCCCAAGAAGAACCCGCTGTTCCAGCATGCCGAGGTCCAGTTCTTCCTGGCGCGCCGCAACGGCCAGGTGGTCGGCCGCATCTCCGCCCAGGTCGATAGCGCCTATCTCGCGCAATACGCCGACAGCACCGGCCAGTTCGGTTGCCTGGTGGCGGAGGACGACCCGGCAATCTTCGCCGCGCTGTTTGCCGCAGCCGAAGCCTGGCTGAAGGCCAAGGGCATGGTGCGCGTGACCGGTCCGTTCACCCTGTCGGTCAACGAGGAGGTTGGCCTTCTCGTCGAGGGCTTCGACAGCCGCCCGGTGCTGATGGTGCCCTACGATCCGCCCTATGCCGGGGCCCGTGTCGAGGCCTGCGGCTACGTGAAGGCCAAGGACCTCTTCTCCTACGACTACGACGTCCAGAATGCGCCGGAGACCATCGGGCGCAAGCTGCTCGATCGCGCCGGACTCGCCGGGCGGGTCAAAGTCCGCACCGCCAACATGAAGATGTTCGACGCCGAGGTTCGCACGCTGGTCGGCATCTTCAATGACGCCTGGAGCGACAACTGGGGCTACGTACCCTTCACACAGGCCGAGATCGACCATGCCTCCAAGGCGCTGCGTCCGGTGATCGTGCCCGATCTCGCCGTGTTCGTGGACGTCGACGACGAGACCGTCGCCTTCATCCTGGCGCTCACCAATCTTTCCGAGGCGACCGTCGACTTCGACGGCGCCCTCACGCCCTGGAACCTGGTGAAGCTGCTGCTGCGGCTCAAGATCACCGACGTTCGCAGCACGCGCGTGCCGCTGATGGGCGTGAAGAAGAAGTTCCGCAATCACCCGTTGATGGGCGCCGGACTTGCCATGATCGCCATCGATCATCTCCGCGCCAACGGCAAGCGGCTGGGCAAGACCTCGGCCGAGCTGGGCTGGATCCTCGAGGACAACAAGGCGACCAACAACATCATCCGCTCGGTCGGCGGCGTTCACTACAAGACCCACCGGATCTACGAGAAGGCGCTGGGGTGAGCCCGCCGACGCCCGGCGTCGGCCACCCGGCGTCGGCCTTCGCTCCCTTCGCCAACCGCACCTTCGCGCTGCTATGGACCGCCAATGTCCTGTCCAACACCGGGGGCTGGATGGCGACCACGGGTGCCGCCTGGGAAATGACCAGCCTGACGCAGGAGCCGATCTTCGTGGCGCTGCTGTCGGCGGCGGGCACCCTGCCGATGTTCCTGTTCTGCTTCTTCGCCGGCGTCCTGGCCGACCGCTTCGACCGCCGCCGCTACATCATCGTCTGCCAGGTCTGGATGATGGCGGTGGCCGCCGCCCTGGCGGTGCTGGCCTTCCTCGGCCGGCTCGATCACTGGAGTCTGCTTGGCCTGAGCTTCTGCATGGGACTGGGCAACGCCATGAATGCGCCGGCCTGGCATGCCGTTGTGCCTGAAATCGTCTCAGGACCACACCTCAGGCCGGCCATCGCGCTGAACAGCGCCGGCTTCAACCTCGCCCGCACGGTAGGGCCGGTGGTTGGCCAGGTCCTGCTCAGCCTGGTCGGTGTCTTCATGCTCTTCGCCGTCAACGCCGCCACCTATGTCGGCGTCATCTTCGCCATGCTGCGATGGCGCCGGCCAGCCGAGGCCAGGGCCGACCAGCGCCGTGAGGGGCTGGTCGAGGCCGCGCGGACCGGCGTCGCCTTCGTGCGCGACTCCGGCGAACTGAAGGCGATCTTTGCCCGCGGCCTCTGCTTCTTCGTGCCGGGCATTGCGGTCGGTATCCTGCTGCCGGTGATCGGTCGCTTCGAGCTCGGCCTCGACGAGTTCGCCTTCGGCATCCTCTATGCCGTATTCGGTGCCGGCGCGGTCGCAGGCGCCATCCTGATGCCGACCTTCAACCGCCTGCTCGGGCCCGATCGCGCCAATGTCTGGGCAATGGGTGTCCATGCTGTCGCCACGCTGGTGATCGCGCTCGTGATGACGCCGCTTGTCGTGGGCGCCTGCGTGGCGCTTTCCGGTGCTTGCTGGATCACCGTCATCGCCAACAACGGCACTGCGGTTCAGGCGATCCTCCCCAACTTCATGCGGGCGCGCGGCATGGCGGTACACCAGATGGTGTTTTTCGGAGCCTTGGTCGTCGGCTCTCTCCTGTGGGGCAAGATCGCCACCCTATTCGGCACGCAGGCCTCGCTGATCGCCTCCGCGGTGGTGCTCGTCCCCTTCACGATGCTGGCGGCATCGATTCGATTGCCGGGCTCCTCCTTGCCTCGGGCGTGACACGCTTGTGTGTTCTTTTGACCACAAGACCCCCGATTATTTTCACGGGGAGGAAGAATCCTCTTGTAACGGTGTCAATTAGTTGTAGATACGAAATATCCAAGACGCCCAACGCACGTGCCGCTGGCCCTTTGTGGTTACGCAACGACGGAAAGTGTTCTTTTTGGCAGTGCCGGTTTCGAGCCGGGTCCGGGAAGGAGCTTCTGATATGTTTGCTTACCGCGCGGGGCGCATTCCCCGTTATTATGTCAATTGCTTGGCGATAAGCCGGGCTGTCCCCCTCGACCTTCCGCTCAAGCGGATCGTGTCTCCGTCGAGTATGGGCTGACGCACGCCGCCATTTTGGCGCCGTACGTCACGTTCGACCTCTCCTGCCGAACCTGCCTGACTATTTTTAATTGACGGGGAACCCCCCAGCGATGACCGAGCGTATCTTTCGTTATCTCCGCGAGCAGCAGCCCGAGACCCCTTGCCTGGTGGTTGACCTCGACGTCGTCGAGAACAACTTCCGGCGCATGCGCGAACTGCTGCCGACGGCCCACATTTTCTATGCCGTGAAGGCCAACCCGGCGGCACAGGTTCTGTCGCGCCTGTCGACGGCCGGCTCCAAGTTCGACACGGCCAGCCGCGGCGAGATCGAGCTGGTGCAGGCTGCAGGCGTTGCCTCGGACCGCATCTCCTTCGGCAACACCATCAAGAAGGAAAAGGACATCGCCTGGGCCTACCAGCAGGGTGTGCGTCTGTTCGCCTTCGATAGCGAGGCCGAGTTGCAGAAGCTCGCCCGCGTGGCGCCGGGCGCCCGCGTGTTCTGCCGCGTGCTGGTCGATTGTGGCGGGGCCGAGTGGCCGCTCAGCAAGAAGTTCGGCTGCGCCCCGGAGATGGCCAAGGATCTCCTGCGCAAGGCCAAGGACTGGGGCCTCGATGCCTACGGCATCTCGTTCCACGTCGGCAGCCAGCAGACCGACCTCGAGCAGTGGGACAAGGCGCTCGGCCAAGTCTCGCAGATGTTCTTTGCCCTCGCCGAAGAGGGTGTGGACCTGCGCATGGTCAACCTGGGCGGCGGCTTTCCGGCCCGGTATCGCGCCGAGGTCAGCAGCATCGAGGCCTACTGCGAGGCGGTGGGCCGGGCGCTGGTGCGCCATTTCGGCAACCGCATGCCGGAAGTCATCATCGAGCCCGGCCGTTCCATGGTGGGCGACGCCGGCGTGATCCAGAGCGAGGTCGTGCTGGTCTCGCGCAAGGCGGCCAACGATCGCAAGCGCTGGGTCTACCTCGACATCGGCAAATTCAGCGGTCTCGCCGAGACCATGGACGAGAGCATCAAGTACCGCCTGCGCACCGGCCGTGACGGCACGCGCGTCGGTCCGGTGGTGCTGGCCGGCCCGACCTGCGACAGCGCCGACATTCTCTACGAGAAGACGGAGTACAAGCTGCCGCTGTCGCTCAAGCCCGGCGACAAGGTCGAGATCCTCTCGACCGGCGCGTACACGACGACCTACTCGTCGGTGGCCTTCAATGGCTTCGCGCCTTTGAAAGCGATCTGCATCTAGGCTCAAATCTTCTCAAAAGGATCACCGACGGGGCCTTGAGAAAGGCCCCGTCGCCGTTTAACGACCGGAATCCTGTCGATCGGAGACGCAATCATGGCGAAGAAGACCGCGCGCAAGGCGACCCGCAGCAAGAAGTACATTTCGTTCAAGGGCCGCATGGTCATGATCGGCTTCGGCTCGATCGGCCAGGGCGTGCTGCCGCTGATCCTGCGCCATATCGGCATCAAGCCGTCGCAGATCACCATCATCGCCGACGAGATGCGCGGCGGCGAGGGCGAAGCCAAGTCTTATGGCGTCACCTTCATCGAGAAGCGGCTGACCAAGTCCAACTACCGCCAGGTGCTGGAAGGCCAGCTGGGCAAGGGAGACTTCCTGGTCAACCTGTCGGTCGAGGTCGCGTCGACGGCACTGGTCGAGCTCTGCCAGAAGCTGGGCGCGCTCTATATCGACACCTGCATCGAGCCGTGGCCGGGCGGCTATTCCGATCCCTCGCTCTCGGTATCGCGGCGCTCGAACTATGCGCTGCGCGATACCATGCTGAAACTGAAGCCCCGGTACCGCGGCGGCCCAACGGCGGTGATCGCCCACGGCGCCAACCCCGGCCTGGTCTCGCATTTCGTGAAGCAGGCGCTGATGAACCTCGCCCGCGACACCGGGCTGAAGGCCGCCGCACCCTCGACGCGCGAGGGCTGGGGCAAGCTCGCCCGCCGGCTCGGCGTCAAGGTGATCCACATCGCCGAGCGCGACACCCAGGTCTCCCCGGTCCCCAAGGAAGTGGGCGAGTTCGTCAACACCTGGTCGATCGACGGCTTCGTCTCGGAAGGCGGCCAGCCGGCCGAGATGGGCTGGGGCACCCACGAGAAGACGCTGCCGCCCGACGGCGCGCGCCACAAGTTCGGCTGCGATGCCGCGATCTACCTGAACCGGCCCGGCCTGCTCACGCGCGTGCGTACCTGGACGCCGCTCGAGGGACCGTTCCACGGCTTCATCATCACGCACAACGAGTCGATCTCGATGGCCGACTACTTCACCGTCCGCGACGGCAAGAAGGTCGTGTACCGCCCGACGGTGCATTACGCCTACCATCCCTGCGATGCCGCGATCATGTCGATGCACGAGATCGCCGGAAAGAACCTCAAGCAGCAGAAGCGCCAGCGTCTGATCGTGGACGAGATCACCTCCGGCCGAGACGAGCTTGGCGTGCTGCTGATGGGCCACAAGAAAGGTGCATACTGGTACGGCTCTCAGCTCGACATCCACGAGGCGCGCAAGCTCACGCCCTACAACAACGCGACCTCGATCCAGGTCTGCGCGCCGGTTCTGTCCGGCATCATCTGGGCGCTCGAAAACCCCGATCGCGGTCTCGTCGAGGCCGACGAGATGGACTTCGCGCGCAACCTCGAGATCTGCCTGCCCTACCTCGGGCCCGTCGTCGGCAAGTATAGCGACTGGACGCCGTTGGAAGGCCGTGGCGCGCTGTTCCCCGAGAACGTCGACAAGGCAGACCCGTGGCAGTTCAAGAACTTTCGAGTCGTCTGAATTATCCCGTAAAATCAATATCTTGAGGACCGCTGATCGCAGGCGCCCGGGTTCTGCCTGGGTCCGAGATTAAGACGCGTTGGCGGACCAGTTCGACGGCAGCGCGCTTCATTTCATCGTTCACATCGATGTGGGCCTGCGTCGTGGCGATGCTCGTGTGCCCAGCCGGGGAAGCCAACACGTAGCGCTGCGAATCTGTTGTATCGCCGCGCTCTCGCGATCACTATGCGGGAGATTGAAAATTACGCTGCCGAAAGCGGTGGGATGAAGGAGGGGGAATGCGCAATAAGTTCCGGGCCATAGCTGTCTGCTTCGCCATCGTGGCAATGGGTTTTCGGGCAGAAGCAGGCCCCGTGCTGGATGCGGTAAAGGCACGAGGTGAATTAATTTGCGGCGTGCCCGCCGAGTCGGTCGGATTCTCTACCGTGGTCAATGGCAAGTATGTCGGCCTCGCCGTCGATGTATGCCGCGCTGCCGGCGCTGCGATCTTTGGTGATGCCACCAAGGTCAAGTTCGTGCCGCTGCCGCCCGACAAGCGTTTCCCTTCTCTCAAGTCAGGTGAGGTCGATCTTCTGGTTTCGAACTCGACTGTTACGCTGACGCGCGCTGCCGAACTTGGCTTCGATTTCCTCGCCGTCTATTTCTACGATGGTCAGGGCATGCTGGTGCGGCGCAAGCTCGGCAAGCGCAGCATCAAGGACCTGAACGGCATGTCGGTCTGCGTCGCCGGGGGGACCACGAGCGAGCGCAACCTCGCCAATTACTTCAATGCCAACAAGATGACTTTCAAGCCGGTGGTGCTGCCGAAAGTCGAGGAGGTGCGTGCCGCTTTCTTCGGTGGAAAATGCGACGCCTATACGGCAGATGCCGCAGCGCTCTATGTGGCAAGGGCGGCCTACGCACCCGCGCCGCAGGATTACATGGTCCTGCTCGGGCTGATGTCCAAGGAGCCCCTGGCGCAGGTCGTGCGTGAGGGCGATGCCGCGTTTGCCCGCATCGTTCGCTGGTCCTTCCTGGCCATGATCGAAGCGGAGGAAAAGCGCATCACCTCGAAGAATATCGACGACATGCTCAAGAGCGAGGACGAGACGATCAAGCGCCTCCTCGGCGTTACGCCAGGACTCGGCAAATCCCTCGGGGTCGACGATCGCTGGGTCTACAACGTCGTGAAGCAGGTCGGAAACTACGGCGAGAGCTTCGACCGCAACCTGGGCGCCGGTTCGGGCCTCAAGATCTCGCGCGGCCAGAATGCGCTCGCGACCGAGGGAGGCATGCACTATGCGCCCCCGTTCCAGTGACCGGACGGCAGGGAAGAACTCTCCGCAGTTAGTGAGAGTTCGAGAACTTCTGCATGATTTGACGGGCTGTTGAAGCAGCGCCAGGCCGTCTCGCGGTCCGTTAGATGACATGAAGTCAGACTCGGCAAATGAGGCGGGGCGGCCGAATTTCTGGACGAAGCTGTCCAACCGGCAACGGGCTTGGACCATGGCGCGTTGGCTCGCGCGTTGGATGCTGGCGGGCGGGTACGTCTTGCGTGGGCAAGCGCCGCGCTTCTGGCGCGTGTCGCCGCCGGTGGTGTCCCGGCAAGTGATCTATGACCGGCTGAACAGGAAGTTCTTCTCCCTCAAGGCGAGGGACTCGGTCGACCTGAATCTCATGGGTCTGATCTTTGACAAGAACGAGTACGGTCTTGAAAAGATCACGCGGCGCGCCGAACTCAACGCACGATACGAGGCGATCATAGCGCAGAATTTCAAGCCTCTCATCATCGATTGCGGGGCGCATTGCGGGATTGCGACCAAATTCTTCGCCGAGACCTATCCGCAGGCGCACATCGTTGCGGTTGAACCGGACGAAGACAATGTCGCACTCGCACGCCAGACCAACAGCGGAGACGGCATTGCCGTTCTGTGTGCGGCGATCGGCAACGCCGATGGAACCGGGAGTCTGGAACGCGAGGACCGGAGCTTCGCCCATCGGGTAAATGCTTCTGTCGGGGGAGAAGTCAGGATCTTGTCGATCAACACGCTTCTCGATGACGAGCGCCGTCGGGGCGCACAACCGTTCATCGTGAAGATCGTCATCGAGGGGTCCGAAGAAAATCTGTTCGCGGACAACACCGACTGGATCGACGCGTTTCCCTTGCTGATCATCGAGCTGCATGACGGGATGCTGCCCGGAGCTGCAAACGCCCGGAACTTCCTGCGCGAGATGGGAAAGCGCGATCGCGACTTCCTCTACCACGGCAAGAATATCTTCAGCCTCTCGAATACCTTGAGGTAATCGTCAGCCAGAGGGCAGCCTGACGTAGTGCCCGGCCCATCTGCCGGCCTTGAGACGCACCAGCGCCAGCAATCGATCTTTGAGCGACGGCGGTCCCCCGCTGGGGTGTTCAGCAGCCGTAGATGTCGTGGCCGGAATACCGCCGATTTCATCTTGGATTTGTTTCAGGCGCGCCACATAGGGTCTGTAGATGTCGTTTCGGACCAGCGCGGAAAAAGGCCCCAGGTAGGAGATGTTGCTGCCGAGAAAGACATTCGGCTCGATCTCCTTCAATCCCGCGAAGTGAAAGAAGATCAGTGGGAATTTCCCGTCGACCACGAACGTAGCGTCGGGTCCTTGGGCAATCGCATGCCGGCAGATGTTCCACGGCCCGACATTCGCGCCGGGATGGGTGACCTCGACGACATTTGGAAACTTCAGGAATATGTGGTCGAGATATTTCTGGTCGGCGAAGCGGTCACCGTCGACGCCGCCGTAGCACCAGTCGATGCAGCTGTTGCGCCACCACCGGGCCGCTTCGAGGCCCGTGGCGTCGGCCCGGAAGCTCACCCAGCCGACATTGAAGCGTCCATACTTCTCGAGCCGCTTGGCCCACCAATGGAAGCGGTGGCCGACCAGCCCGATCGACGCGTTCGCGATCGCCTCGTAGATCGGCGCCGGGCTCGAGTAGAACATCAGATCCGCGTCGAGATAGGTCACGATGTCGCCGGGCTCGGCGGCCTCGAGGGCCGATGAGACGGTGCAGCCCGACAGCGTGAAGTAGTAGTCGCGCAGCGAGCGGCCATCCTTGATGGCGAGCAGATCGGGGTTTTCCCGCTCGAAGTCGGCGAGCCGCGCCCATGTCACGCCGGGTTCATGCAATCGTGCGAGGACATGCTCGCATTCCGGCGTCAGGCAAAGCACCGAGACCCGGCAATCAGGATCGACACGGCGCAGCGAACGGATCATCGCCAACCCACGATCGAGATACCGATGGTCGAAGTAGGTGCAGTAGCGATTCATCTCAGAAAAAGAACAGGAAGGTAAGCAGCACGAACAGCGGCACGAGGATGGCGCATGACCAGGCCATGTAGCCGAAGAAGCTAGGCATGCGGATGCCGGACTCCTCGACCACGGCCTTGACCATGAAATTTGGTGCGTTGCCGATGTAGGTGTTGGCGCCCATGAATACCGCGCCGCAGGAGATGGCCGCGAGCGTGCTCGCGAGCGTGCCCATCAGGATATTGGCATCGCCGCCCGCGAGGTTGAAGAACACCAGGTAGGTCGGCGCATTGTCGAGGAAGCTCGACAGGATGCCGGTGAGCCAGAAGTACCAGATGTCGTTCGGCTGGCCGTCCGGATTGGTGACCAGCGCGACCAGCGGGGCCATGGCGCCGTCCTTGCCGACCTTCAGGATGGCGATCGCCGGCGCGATGGTGATGAAAATGCCGGCGAACAGCTTGGCGACCTCGATCATGGGTCCCCAGCTGAAGGAGTTCTCGGACCGCACCCGGCGCGACGTAAGCTTCAGCGACGCCACGCAGATCCCCACCAGGCAGACATCGCGAAGGACGTGCTGCAGTTCGAGCGTGACGTGGAAGACCGAGAAGTGCACGCCCGGATTCCAGGTGCCACTGGCCAGCACCACGCCGACGATGGCCGCGAGCAGAATGATGTTGACGCCGCCTTCTAGTCGCACCGGCGTTTCCGGCGTCGGATCGCGCTTGAGACGGCCTTCCTTGCGGTACCAGTAGCTGTCGAGGGCATAGAAGAGGGCGAGCAGCACGATGGCGCAGACCAGCATCTCGCTGAACAGGTTTGTGGTGGTCCAGAAGAAGCTGACGCCCTTCAGGAAGCCCAGGAACAGCGGCGGGTCGCCGAGCGGCGTCAGCGCACCGCCGATATTCGAAACCAGGAAAATGAAGAAGACGAAAACGTGGATCTTGTGCTTCCGGTCGTCGTTGGCCCGGATCACCGGACGGATCAGCAGCATCGAGGCGCCGGTGGTGCCCATCCAGCCGGCCAGCACCGTGCCGATGGCGAGCAGGGCGGTATTCATCGACGGCGAGCCATGCATGTTGCCCTTGATGTGGATGCCGCCCGTAACGGTGAACAGCGCCAGCAACAGCACGATGAAGGGGATGTAGTCGAGAAGCATCAGGTGCAGAATCTCGTAGACCGCGGTTGGCACTCCATGGATCACCGCGAAGGGCACGATGACCATCAAGGCCCATGCTGCCGACACCTTGCCGAAATGATGGTGCCAGAACCGGGGTATCGCGAGCGGCATCACGGCGATCGACAGCAGGATGCCGGCGAACGGCAGGATCCACAGCAGGCTGAGGCTCCGTCCGTCGATCGCCGGGGTTTCGGGGCCGGCGGCAAAGGCCGGCAGGGCGAACGCCGCTACGGCGAAGCCGAGCGACGCGAGGAACATTTGGCGTTTCATGGTCACGAAAGATACGTCGCCGACACGCCGCCGTCGACGACCAGCGCGTGGCCGTTGACGTAGGAGGCGGCGGGTGAGGCGAGGAAGAGCGCGGCACCGGCAATCTCAGGCGGATCGGCCCAGCGTTTGGCGGGGCAGCGCTCACGCTGGCGCTCGCCGTTGGGTGAGGCGATGAGCTGGGCATTGGTCTCGGTGGCGAAGAACCCTGGCGAAAGCGAGTTTGAGGTGATGCCCAGCGCCCCAAGCTCGGCGGCCAGAGCACGCGCCAAGGCGGCCAGTCCGCCCTTGGCGGCGACATAGGAGACCGCGCCCGGCACGGCGAGGTCGGCCACAATCGAGGTGACCAGGATCAGCCGGCCCCAGCGTCGCGCGATCATGCCGGGGGTGACCAGCTTGACCAGGGCGTGGGCAGCGTTGAGGTCGACGTCGATCAGCCGGGCGAAATCCTCGGCCGCTATGTCGGCGAAGGGCCGTCGGTCGCGTTCGCCGACATTGTGGATCAGGATGTCGATCGGCCCCGCTATCGCCACCTCCGCCGCCATTGCGGCCCGATCGCCCATCTCGAAGGCCAGCGCATCGCAGGCGAAGCCTGCCCGACGCAACTCCTCCAGGCGGGGCGCGATCCGCTCCCGGGTGCGGCCATGCAGCAGGACCCTGGCACCGGCTTCGGCCAGGGCCCGGGCCATTTCCCAGCCGAGACCGCGCGCCGAGCCTGTAACCAGGGCGGTGCGTCCATCGAGGCGGAACTTGTCGGGAAAGGTCGACACGGGGCGGGATACTCGTCTATTGCGGCAGCCCGAGTAAGCGTTGGAATCGTTCATGCTGCAACTGCCTAAAGTCATCGGTCATCGCGGCGCGGCGGCCTATGCGCCGGAAAACACGCTGGCCTCGTTCCGCGAGGCCAGCCGCCGTGGCGCCACCTGGGTCGAGATCGACGTCAAGCTGACGCGCGATGGCGTGCCCATCGTGATGCACGATGCCTCGCTCAGGCGAACCATGGGGATCGACCGGCTGGTGGCGGAAATGCCGCGCGCCGAGCTGCCGGCCGATGTGCCGACGTTAGAGCAGTCGATCGCCTGCTTCGCCGAACTCGGGCTGGGCTGCAATGTCGAGATCAAGCCCTGTGAAGGCCGCGAGCGGGAGACGGCGCGCGTGACCGTCGAGACCCTGCGCCGGGCCTGGCCTGCCCGCCTGCCGCCGCCGCTGCTGTCGAGTTTCAAGGACGCATCGCTGGCGGCGGCCCGGGACGTGGCGCCCGAGTTTGACCGCGCCCTCCTGATCGACGACCTCCAGGACGGCTGGCGGTCCCGAACGGACGCGGTGGGCGCCGTGGGTGTCAATACCAGCGGCAAGCGCCTGACGGCGCCCCGGGCCGTCGAAATCCGCGCGGCGGGCTTTGCGCTCAGCGTCTACACCATCAACGACGGCGCCGTGGCCAAGGCCTTGGTCGGCATGGGAGTGCACTGCGTCATTACCGACGCGCCCGACGTCATCCTCGCCGCACTCAATTAATTGAGCGTTTAGGGGTTGCCTTTGGTACACAGTCTTGGTCGACTGTCATCAGATCGCAACAAAACAGACACATCGCAGTCTTTGGACCCGTCGATACAACGACGGGACTTCACAGGGAGTAATTGGACCATGACACGTATTCTACTGTCGTCCGTCGCCGCGGTCGCCGTTCTGGCGAGCGCACACGGCGCCGTTGCCCAGACCGAGATCCAGTGGTGGCACGCCATGGGCGGCAACCTCGGCGACACGGTCAACCAGCTGGCCGACGGCTTCAACAAGTCGCAAAGCGAATACAAGGTGAACCCCGTCTACAAGGGTTCCTACACCGAGACCCTGACCGCCGCGATCGCCGCCTTCCGTGCCAAGCAGGCGCCGCACATCGTGCAGGTCTTCGAGGTCGGCACCGCCAACATGATGGCCGCCAAGGGCGCGGTCTATCCGGTGTTCCAGCTCATGGCCGATGCCAAGGAGCCGTTCGATCCCAAGGCCTATATCGGCCCGGTCTACGGTTACTATTCGACGACCGATGGCAAGCTCTTGTCGATGCCGTTCAACTCCTCGACCCCGGTGCTCTACCGCAATAAGGAGCTGATGCAGAAGGCCGGCCTCGACCCGAACAAGCCGCCGACAACCTGGCCGGAACTGGGCGAGATGGCCAAGAAGGCCGTCGCAGCCGGCGCCAAGTGCGGATTCACGCCGCAATGGCAGACTTGGACGATGATCGAGAACTACGGTGCCTGGCACAACCTGCCTTATGCGACCAAGGCCAACGGCTTCGGCGGCACCGATATCGAGCTCAAGTTCAACGACGCGCCGCGCGTCAAGTTCATCCAGATGCTGGCCGACTGGAGCAAGGATAAGACCTTCGTCTACGGCGGCCGTGAAGGTAAGTCGACGGCGCTGTTCAATGCCGGCGACTGCGTGTTCCACATCGCCTCGTCGGCGTCGGCGGCGGGTATCGAAAAGGCGCTCGGCAAGGAGAAGGTCGCCATCTCGATGATGCCCTACTCGCCCGACGTCGCGCCCAAGCCGCAGAACTCCATCATCGGCGGCGCCACGCTGTGGGTGCTGCAGGGCAAGCCGGCGCCCGAGTACAAGGGTGTCGCCAAGTTCCTGAGCTACCTCGCCAGCACCCCGGTGCAGGCCAAGTGGCACCAGGAGACGGGCTACGTGCCGGTCACCCTGGCGGCCGCGGAAGTCACCGACAAGGCCGGCTTCTACAAGACCAACCCCGGCCGCGACATCGCGGTGCAGGAACTCACGCTCAACCCGGCGACGGAAAACTCGAAGGGCCTGCGCATCGGCAACTTCGTGCAGATCCGCGACATCGTCGACGGCGAACTCGAGAACGTGTGGTCGGGCAAGAAGGACGCCAAGACGGCGCTCGACGATGCCGTGAAGGCCGGCAACGAGCAGCTCAAGCGCTTCGAAGCCGCCAACAAGTAAGCTGACGAAGGGGCCCCCGTCCGCAAGGACGGGGGCTTCCTCCAGGCGACATGGAAAAGCGCGTCACCTTCCACGAGCGTTGGCTGCCCTACCTTCTGGTGGGGCCCCAGATCATCATCACGCTGGTCTTCTTCTTCTGGCCTTCGGGCCAGGCGATCTGGCAGTCGGTGCTGATCGAGGACGCCTTTGGCGGCAACTCCAAGTTCGTCTGGTTCGAGAACTTCGCCCAGCTCTTCCGCGACGACAGCTACGCCCATTCGGCGCGACTCACCGTGGTGTTCAGCTTTCTGGTGGCCGCCATCGGGCTCGCTGTCTCGCTGCTGCTGGCGGTGATGGCCGACCGCATCATCCGTGGCGCCACCGCCTACAAGGCCTTCCTCGTCTGGCCCTATGCCGTAGCGCCGGCCGTTGCCGGCGTCCTGTGGGGCTTCCTGTTCAACCCCTCGGTCGGCATCATCGCCTGGATGCTCCAGGGCATCGGCATCGAATTCAACTACGTGACCAACGGCAACCAAGCCCTGACACTGGTAATCATTGCCGCGGTGTGGAACCAGATCAGCTATAATTTCCTGTTCTTCCTGGCCGGCCTGCAGTCGATCCCGAAATCGCTGATCGAGGCGGCGGCGATCGATGGTGCCGGCCCTGGCCGCCGCTTCTGGGACATTATCTTCCCGCTGCTCTCGCCCACCGGCTTCTTCCTGCTCGTGGTCAACATCATCTACGCCTTCTTCGGCACCTTCGGCGTGGTCGATTCGCTCACCAAGGGCGGGCCGGGCCAGTCTACGGAAATCCTGGTCTTCAAGGTCTACAACGACGGCTTCCGCGGTCAGGACCTCGGCGGCTCCTCCGCCCAGTCGGTCATCCTGATGATCGTGGTCATCGCGCTCACCTTCGTACAGTTCCGCTTCATCGAGCGCCGGGTGCACTACTGATGGTCGAGAACCGGCCCTTCCTCACGGTGCTGAGCCATCTCGTCGTCATTCTGGGCGTGATCGTCATCGCCTTTCCGGTGTGGATGACTTTCGTGGCCTCGACGCACAGCCAGCAAACCATGCTGCAGTCGCCGATCCCGCTGCTGCCCGGTCCTCACTTGATCGAGAACTACACGAAGGTGCTGACCGAAGGTTATGGACGAGTCGGCAGCACGGCGGTCACGATGACGCTGACCAACAGCCTGATCATGGCGCTGGGCGTCGCCATCGGGAAGATTGCCATCTCCATCATCTCGGCCTTCGCCATCGTTTACTTCCGCTTCCCGGGCCGGATGTATTTCTTCTGGGCGATCTTCGTCACGCTGATGCTGCCGGTCGAGGTCCGCATCGTGCCGACCTATGGCGTCGTTGCCAATCTCGGCATGCTCGATACCTATGGCGGGCTGATTATTCCGTTGATCGCTTCGGCCACCGCCACCTTCCTGTTCCGGCAGTTCTTCCTGAGCGTTCCCGACGAGCTCACCGAGGCCGCACGTGTCGACGGCGCGAGCCCCATGCGCTTCTTCTGGGACATCCTGTTGCCGATGAGCCGGACCTCGATCGCTGCGATGTTCGTCATCCAGTTCATCTACGGCTGGAACCAGTATCTGTGGCCGCTGCTCATCACCACCAAGGAAAGCTATTACACTGTGGTCATGACCGTCTCGCGCCAGGCCAACGTGGTCGATTCGGTGCCGAGCTGGAACCTTCTGATGGCCATGGCGATGCTCGCCATGCTGCCGCCGGTCCTGGTCGTGGTCTTCATGCAGCGCCAGTTCGTGCGCGGCCTCGTCGAAACGGAGAAGTAGGCCATGGCGCAAGTCCATCTGCGCGGCGTCAAGAAGAGCTACGACAAGCTCGAGGTCATCCACGGCATCGACATTGAGATTGCCCATGGCGAATTCATCGTCATTGTCGGCCCCTCGGGCTGCGGCAAATCCACCCTGCTGCGCATGGTGGCGGGCCTGGAGCGGATCACCGGCGGTGAGGTGGCGATCGGCGACCGCGTGGTCAACGAGCTCGAGCCCAAGGACCGCGACATCGCCATGGTGTTCCAGAACTATGCGCTCTACCCGCATTTCAGCGTGTACGAGAACATGGCCTATGGCCTGAAGATCCGCGGCGTCTCGAAGGCCGAGATCGACCAGCGCGTGCAGAAAGCGGCCAAGATCCTCGAGCTCGGCACCTTCCTCCAGCGCCGACCGCGCCAGCTCTCGGGCGGCCAGCGTCAGCGCGTCGCCATGGGCCGCGCCATCGTGCGCGAGCCGGCGGTGTTTCTGTTCGACGAGCCGCTCTCAAATCTCGACGCCAAGCTGCGCGTGCAGATGCGCCTCGAGATCAAGCGCCTGCAGCGTGAACTCGACGTCACTTCGATCTATGTGACCCACGACCAGGTCGAGGCCATGACCTTGGCCGACCGGCTGATCGTCATGAACGCGGGCGTTGCCGACCAGATCGGCACGCCGATGGATGTCTACGACCGCCCGGCGTCGGTGTTCGTGGCGGGCTTTATCGGCTCGCCGGCGATGAACTTCCTCGCTGCCAAGGTCTCGAACGGCGGCAAGTCCGTCGAAATCGCCGGCCTCGGGATCGCGGGCGTGGCGCTGCCGCTGGCGCGGCCGACCTCGGCGCCCGACGGTACGTCTATCGCGCTCGGCATACGGCCCGAGCATCTGGTGCCGGCACCTGACGGTCCGCTGGAATTCACCATCGAACTCGCCGAGCCGCTGGGCGCCGACACCCTGCTGCACGGTCATTTCGGTGACGCCCGGGAACTGGTGACGGTGCGCCAAGGCGGCCATGTGCTTGCCAAGCCTGGCGACAAGCGGCGCTTTGCCGCCGATCCCGGCAACCTTCACCTGTTCGACTCGCAAAGCGGCAAGCGCATCGCCGACGCACGATGACTCTCTCTCCATGACTCTGTGGGCCCGCATCGAGCACGCAGGCCGTGCCCGCATCGGCGTGGTCGAGGGCGAGACTGTCCATCTCCATGAGGGTGGTCTGTTCGACCCGGGCGCCGCGACCGGCGAGACCGTGCCGGCAGCCGAGGCGCAGTGGCTGACGCCCAGCGAACCCACCAAGATGGTGGCGCTGTGGAACAATTTCCGCGCCGCCTCGGAGAAGAATGGCTGGGCGATCCCGGCCGAGCCGCTCACCTTCATCAAGACGCCGAATTCCTTCAACGCGCACCTCAGGCCGATCCAGGTCCCGGCGTCGTACGACGGCCGCGTCGCCTATGAGGGTGAGTTGGGAATCGTCATCGGCAAGGGCGGCCACATCTTCGGCTACACCTGCGTGAACGACGTGACGGCGCTGGAGCTTTTGCAACGTGACCCGTCCTTCCCACAGTGGACGCGGGCGAAGAACTTCGACGGCTTCGGTGTCTTCGGGCCGGTCATTGCAACGGGTCTGGAGCCGCTTGGCCTCGTGGTGCGGACACTGGTCAACGGGCGCGAGCGTCAGAATTATCGTGTCGACGACATGATCTTCCCGCCGGCCGAGTTGGTCAGCCGAATCTCGCGCGACATGACGCTCATGCCCGGCGATGTCATCGCCTGCGGCACCTCGCTGGGCGTTCTGCCCATGAAGGCGGGAACGGTCGTCGAGGTGGCGATCGATGGGATCGGCGTCCTGAAAAATCGCTACGGTTGAGGGTCAGAGGCATTGCATGGCTGATTCGGACGACGATGATTTCCTCGGGGGCCTGTTCGACAACAATCGCGCCTGGGCCAAGCAGATCGAGAAGAACAATCCCGGCTTCTTCGACAAGCTTGCCAAGCAGCAATTGCCGCGCGTGTTGTGGATCGGCTGCTCCGACAGCCGCGTCCCCGCCAACGAGATCATCGGCATGTTGCCCGGCGAGGTGTTCGTGCACCGTAATGTCGCCAACCAGGTCATGATGGTCGACTTCAACTGCCTGGCCGTTCTGCAATATGCCATCGACATATTGCGCGTGCGCCATGTCATCGTCTGCGGCCATTACGGGTGCGGTGGAGTGAAGGCATCCTTGAAGAACCATGAACTCGGCCTGCTCGACAACTGGCTGCACGGCATCAACGCGCTCGGCCGCCGTTACGAGGAGGCCATCGTTGCGCAGCCCAACAAGTCGGGGCAGGTGGATGCGCTTTGCGAGATCAACGTCATCGAGCAGGTGCGCAATGTCTGCCGGACGTCGATTGTCCGGCAGGCCTGGCGGCGCGGCCAGGACTGCACGGTTCACGGCTGGATCTACGGTATCCATGATGGATTGATCCACGATCTCAAGGCGAGCGTGAGCGACGCGGCCGACGTCGCGGCGACCCTGGCCGCCGCCCTGGCCGCGCCACGGCTGGCGCACCGCTAGAGACCTATGCCAGGCCGGGTGTGCCGTCAGCGCTTCCGGTCGGCCAGCGCCGACGTTCCTGAGCCAAGGACGATCGCCGACTTTCTTTTTATGCCCTTCCGGCGCTAGTCGCCGTATGCTTCCGGCAATGCGCGCCCGCCTGAAATACGCCGCGTTGCTTGCCTACGGCCGCTATCGCGCGCTTCGGCGCGAGAACGTGCGTTTCCGTGGCGCCTTCGGCTCGTTCGACGAGGCAATCGCCAATGTCCGCCCCGGCCTCATGGCAGGCTACGACCACGACCGCGTCACCCCGGTGTCCCGCGAGGTCATGCAGCAGGTGCCGCTCTGGGATTTTCCGATCCTCTACTGGCTGAAGCGGCTGACGCCTGAGATCACGCGACTGGTCGATGCCGGCGGCCATATCGGGGTCAAGTACCGCGCCTTCGGGCCCTATCTCGACCTCGATTGCATCGACTGGATCGTCTACGACCTGCCGTCGCTGGTGAAGGCCGGTCGGGCCCAGATACGGCCCCAGGACCGGACCTTGTCCTTCGTCGATCGCATCGAGGAAGCACCCGCGGCCGACGTCCTGCTGGCGTCGGGGCTCATGCCTTACCTCAACGAACCGCTGGTCGACCTGGTGCGCCGGCTGCGCGCCCCACCCCGGCACATCCTGCTCAACAAGGTGGTCACGCGCGATGGGCCGACCGTGGTGACCCTGGAGAATTTCGGCGTGGCCGAGGTGCCCTATCACATCCGCAATGTCGGCGAGGTCCCGGCGGCACTGGAGACGCTCGGCTACGACATCATCGATAGTTGGACCATCGATTCGCTGGCGCACAGGATCCAGACCCATCCCGAGCTCGGCCGCGCCGTCTACCGCGGCTATGTCGCCCGGCTCAGGTCATAGTCACCGGACGGCCCTGCACGAGCTCATGACCGGTAAAGCTGCGGGTCTCGGGCGGCGGCAGTTTTGAGCGACGCTTGAAGTCTGCCAGCAGCTCCTGCTTGCGGCTGTCGAGGCGCTCGGCCAACTCGACCATGTCGACGCCGGCGGCTTTCGCTTGAGCGAACAGGCCTTCGGAACGGGCCTCTTCTTCCTTGACGTGATGCTTGATCATCTCCGACAGGACCTTGACCTTGGCGTCGTAGAACTCGATGGACGGGCCGCTGCCCAAAAGCTCGGAGATGAGAACCTTGGCGCCGTCGTGCTCGACATAGGCCTCGTCGAGCAGATCCTCTTCCTCGATCTCGCCCTTGCAGGCGGGATAGAAAATCTCTTCCTCGATCGTGGCGTGTACGCAGAGCTCGGTGCAGATCTCCAGCACCAGCGCCTTCTTGCGCGCTTCATCCCGTGTGTGCTCGAACTTCTCGAACAGGCCTTCCACCTTGCGGTGATCGGCCTTCAACAGAGCAATGGCGTCTGGCTTTTGCTTTGCGGGCATCTCTTTGCTCCTGAAAGAATGGTGGCGCGCTCAAGGGAAGAGAACGGGCGGGAAGCCGAGGCTTCCCGCCCTTTGGTCTCTTCGCGTCAAGCCGCGAGGTCGTCGCGACGGATGCGCTCGATCTCGGCCTGGCTGGGCTTGTAGGCCGGGGCCGCCGGATCGAAGGTCGTCCAGCCGCTCTTGCGATAGTCGGCACCACGCTCGACCGGATCGATCGGCCTGAAGCGGTCGAGCAGGCCCTGGATGCGGGTGGCCTCGCCGTCGGGCACGCGCGCGCTCACGAGCGTGCCGCCGCGACGGACCGACTCGGAATAAACGTGCGCATGCTCCTCGGGAATGCCCGAGCCGATGAGCGCTCCGACGATGCCGCCGGTAGCCGCACCGGCGACCGCGCCGACGGCGAGCGCCGCCAGCCAGCCCGCCGCCACGACCGGACCGAGGCCCGGGATGGCGAGCATGCCGAGGCCGGCGAGGAGACCCGCGCCGCCGCCGACCACGCCACCGATGCCGGCGCCGGTGCCGGCGCCTTCGGAGGCCTTGGAGGCATCATCGATGTCGGCGTACTGCTCGCTCACGTACTTGTTGGCGACGATGCTGATATCGGCCGACGGGATGCCCGCCGCCTCGACGGCGCCGACCGCGTTGCGGGCCTGCGCGTAGGTGTCATACACCCGGCTGATGGTCTTCATGATGATGTGATCCTTTGACTGGATTTGGGGACTGGATTTGAGGGGTTGGTTACGGCGCTGTCGCGAAGACGACGTTGCCCTTGAAGTCGACGGCGACTTTGCTGGGCTTGCCGTCCATCGTGGCGGTGCCGCGCCAGATGCCGTCGGCATCCTTGGTCAGGCTGGTGACGCCGGTGGCGCCCCAGGCGATGGCCCGGTCCTTGGCCTGGCCCTCGGTGAAGCTGTTCGCACCCTTGAGCGGTGCGCCGGGATCGAGCTTCGGCACGGCATAGACATCGGCCTTGCACGCCTCGACGAA
>CAMAYC010000060.1 GCA_945862125.1 Reyranella massiliensis 521 | reverse complement strand
GAACCTGGCCTCGCGCCTGTGCGCGAGTGCGGAGGATGCGGAGATCCTGGTTGATCGTGTTGCGGCGGAAGAGGTTGGCTCGAAGCTGCCTCTCGTCGAACTGGGGGCACGGGACCTGAAGGGCTTCGACAAGCCCGTGCCTGTCTTTGGCGTCGGCGACGGGCAGCGCTCCAGTCGGAGTGGCGACGCCGGCGCGCTCGACGACAAGCGGATCAACTGGATATGACTAGCGTCGCCAGGCAGTGCCGCTCATCGCCTTGGCAAGTGCTCCGGCACGCGGCAGGACCACGCTTTCCAGGCCCAGCCAGTCGGCCATCAGGCGCAATTCCTCGCGGAGCGGGCCTGCGACTTTTGTCGCGTCATTGCCGGACTCGAGATGGACGGCGTGGGCGAGCAGGCGGGAGGTGGCGCGGTCAGACTTGAGATCGACGCGTGCCACCAATTTGTCGTCGAGCAGAAAGGGCAGCACGTAGTAGCCATGCTTGCGCTTGGCGACCGGGGTGTAGATCTCGATGCGGTAGAAGAAGTCGAAGATGCGCTCGGTGCGGTCACGTTCCCAGATCAGCGGATCGAAAGGCGCCAGCAGCGCACGCGTCTCGATCCGGCGCGGTTGGCGCGCGTTGGGGTCGAGATAGGCAGGGTGGCTCCAGCCCTCGACGGCAACCGGCAGCAGGTCGCCGGCCTCGACCAGTTCGGCCAGCCGCGCCTTGAAGTCGGTGACCGTGAGGCGGAAATAGTCGCGGAGGTCGCCCGCGGTGGCGATGCCCATCGCGCGCGACGCCATGCGCACGAGTTCACGCTGGGCCGCTTCGGGCTCGGGTGTCGGCAATGCCAACACGTCGGGCGGCAGCACGCGTTCGGTGAGATCGTAGACGCGCTCGAAGGCACCCCGTCGGCTGGCCGTCGTCACTTCGCCCGCGAAGAACAGCCACTCCATGGCGTACTTGGCATCGCTCCAGCCCCACCATGGACCGGTCTTGGCGGTGCCCGAGTCGAGATCGGAGGCGGCGAGAGGGCCGCGCGCGACGAGCTGGCGCCGCACCTCGTCGATGTAGGCGCCTTTCTCGCGGCGGAAGACATGCAGCTTGTTCTTGACGTCGCCGGCGTGTGCTGCCGCGGCGCGCGCCATGCGCCAGCGCCACAGCGGATGGCTCGCCACCGGCAGCAGCGAGGCTTCGTGCGCCCAGAACTCGAACAGGCCGCGCGCGCTCTTGCGTCCCCAGGCCATCCGGTCGAGATGGAGGCTGTCGTAGTTGCCCAGCCGGGAGAACAGCGGCAGGTAGTGCGCACGGGCCAGCACGTTCACCGAATCGATCTGCAGGAGACCGAGGCGATCGATGGCGCGCCGGACGTGGCCGGCATTGGCGGCGCCATCTGGCCGCGGCACGCCGAAGCCCTGCGCGGCCAATGCGATGCGACGGGCGGCCGGCGCCGAGACGGTTTCACGTTTGCGAGACACGTCCTAAACTAGCGCGAGATACAGGGCGGCGGACAGGGGAGAGATCATGACGTTGTCGATAGTGCGCGGGATTTTCCGTGCGGGCGCTTGCCGCGCGACAGCAGTGCTGGCGCCGCTTGTGATGGCCGCGGCTTGCGCGCCGGCCGTCCCCGACGACAAGATTTTCACCCTGACCTGGGGCAAGCTGGGCATCGGCTACGAGTCGTTCGTCGGCACGCGCAACGATTGCGTCATGGAAGCAAGCGTGGTGACGCGGGATGCCTCCGGCCGGGAGTCTGCGATGCCCGCGGTCAGCGCCAGCCGCTTCAAGTCGTGCATGCGCGCGCGCGGATGGGAACCGGTTGCCGGTGGCTATAGCGCACCTCTGGGCTACGACGTGCGCATCGTGCAGTAGGGCTCGATCGGCAGCGGTGCGCGACTCACCCGCTGCTTCCGGGATCCGGCCGCACCGTCTCGAGGCGGGCGAGGGCCTTGGCGACGGTCCTGGCCTGGCGCTCGGAGAGATGGCCGTTCATGCGGTACTGCCGGCAGAGGTGCGCGAGGAATGGGCTTTCGCTCGCGTAGGCCTCGGCCCGCTTCATCAAGACGTCGTGGACATGGGGCGGCGCCTGCTTCGCCGACCGGGCCCGGTAGAACCTGACCGAGACGGCGACGACGAGGGCCACGCTCATGGCAATCAGAATCTCTGTCAGGGAGGGCAGGCCGCTGGGCATGGATGGAGAATAACCTCCCCGCGCCACCGCGTGGCACTCATTTTCGCCCCCATGATACACTCTTATCCGCATGCCGTTGGAGAGTGACCTCTATGCGCCGGTGAAGGCGCTGCTCGAAGGACAGGGCTACGTCGTCAAGGGCGAGGTCCGCGGCTGCGATGTCGTAGGCGTGCGCGGCGCCGAGCCGCCCGTGGTCGTCGAGCTGAAGCGGGCCTTCGGCCTCGGCCTCGTGCTGCAGGGGGTCGATCGCCTCGCGCTCACCGATCTGGTCTATCTGGCGGTCGGCGCCTGGCCCAAGCAGATGAAGAACGTGCGCAAGCTCTGCCGCCGGCTGGGGCTGGGCTTCATCGTGGTGGCGGGCACCAAGGCCGACGTCGTGCTCGATCCGGCGCCCTACAAGCCGCGTCCGAACAAGCGCAAGGCCGGCCGCATGCTGGGCGAGCATGCGCGCCGCGTCGGCGATCCCAATCTCGGCGGCCAGGCGATGCGGGCACCGCTGATGACCGCCTACCGCCAGGAGGCGCTCCGCTGCGCGGCATTGCTGGCTGCCAACGGGCCGATGAAGGTGGCGGCGCTGCGTGCGTCGGGCGAGGTGCCGAAGGCTGCCAGGATATTGCAGGACGATGTCTATGGCTGGTTCGAGCGCGTCGAGCGCGGCGTCTACGGGCTCTCGCCCAAGGGCAAGCTCGGGCTGGCGAGCTTCGATCGGAAGACGGCGTAGATGCTGATCGCGCAATTGTCGGATCCGCATGTGCGGCCCGAGGGCATGCTCTATCAGGGTGTCGTGGATTCCAACGCGCAGTTCACGGCCGCCATCGCTCATGTGAACGGGTTCGATCCGCCGCCCGACCTTGTCCTGCTGAGCGGCGATCTGGTCGACGAAGGTACCGACGATGAATATGCGACGATGGCAAGGTTGCTGGCGCCGCTGAAAGCGCCGGTGTTGGCGATCCCGGGCAATCACGACGACCGCGAGGCATTTCGCCGGGCCTTTGCCGGCCTGAGCTGGTTGCCGGAGGCGGGGCCGGTCGACTATGTGGCGGACCGTGGCGCGGTGCGCATCGTGGCGCTCGACGTCACCTTGCCCGGCCTGCACCATGGCGCGATGAGCGAAGCGGGAGCGGCGTGGCTCGACGGCGTGCTGGCGGCCGAGCCGCACCGTCCAACGATGATCATGATGCATCAGCCGCCGTTCGACACCGGCGTGCCCTATCTCGATCTCTATTCCTGCCGCGACGGTCATCGCTTGGCGGAAGTCGTGGCGCGTCATCCGCAGGTCGAGCGTATCGTCTGCGGCCACGTCCACCGCTTCATGCAGGTCAGGTTCGGCGGCACGATGCTCTGCACGGCGCCCTCGACGACGACGGCGATCGCGCTCCGCCTCCGGCCGGAGGCGAAGCCCGCGTCGCACGTCGAGCCGCCGGCGCTGCTGCTGCATCACTGGCAGGCCGGGGTCGGCCTGATCACGCACTTCGTGCCGATCGGGACGTTCCCGGGACCCTATCCCTTTGCCTAGGACTGCGTGCGTCGCGGCGCGTTTTAATGTAATATGACCGTCACCGCGTTTGGCTCGTCTTCGGGATGGCTCTGACTTGAAATCTCTGAATTGGCTGTTGCGCGGTCTGCTGGGACTCGCTGGCGCCATCCTCATCTATGCGGCGTGGCCTGTTGCCCAAGGGGCGTGGCAGGCACAGAAGGCCGATGCGGTCCTCGACAAGTTGCGCAACGGGCGGCCTGTCAGGCTGGCCGAGATCGACGCCGGAATCACCGCCCTCAACTACGCCGTCGCCGCGGATCCTGTCGCCATCCGCCGCCTGCAGCGTTCGGAACTGGTGGCCGGCAGCGCCCTCACACCGACGCTCAATATCGCGGTGGATCAACGGGTGATCTGGCTGCGCAGCGCGGAGGCCGATCTCGTTGCCGGCCTCGGGCGTGCGCCGGCCCGCGGCGTCGCGTGGGCGCGACTGGCCTCGGTGCGGCAGGGACTGCAGGGCACCTCGCGCGGAGTCGTGGACGCCCTCCTGATGTCGATCGATACCGCTCCGCTCCTGAGCACGATCTGGCCATCGCGGTTGCGGTTGATTCTCGACAACTGGGTGGCCTTCACGCCGGAGGAACGCGTACGGATGGAGGCCTATGTCGTGATGACGTGGCGTCTCACCTTGGAAAAGCGCTACTTCGGAGCGGCCGTCCGCTCGCCGGTCGACGAGCTCTTCCTGCGCTACTTCCTGCGCAACGAACCCAATGGTCAGGAGGAACTCGCCCGCGAAATACAGAATTTCAAGGTGCACGGGATATGACATCGCACGACTCCGGCGACCAGATCGTGGAAGGGCGCCGCCGTCCGCTGATCCGCAGGCTGGCCGACAATCTCGTCCTCGGCTTGTTCTTCGCCCCGATCTTGTTGGCTGCACTTCCGATGGGCGCCAGCCGCGACTGGGCCTGGGCGCCGATCGCCGTGATGATCGGAGTGGTGGCAGTGCTCGTGGCGGCGGGCTTCGGCGCGGGTCGGGGATTCGAGGTTGGCGAACACGAGCGCCGGCCGTTGCTGGCATTGATCGGCTGCTTTCTCTTCGTCGTCGTCTTCGCGCTGTTTCAGGGCGCGTCTTTCGCGCCGCCATCGGGCAGCGCCTGGCTCTATGCCTCGGCTCTCCGCATCCTGGGAAGCGCCCATGCAGCGGTGCCGGATATTGCCGTCGACGCGGCCCGGAACGGCCTGCTGAAGATCATCACCTGCGGACTTATATTCGTGATGGCGCGTGCCATTTGCCGCGATCGCAGCAATGCGCGCGCGTTGCTTGCGGTTCTGGTGGTCAGCACCTTGCTGGTCGTCATCTATGCCTTGATCATGCAAGTGACGACGCACTCCTGCTATCTCGGCAGCTATCTCAAGAAGCAGGGTTTGTACGACACGCGCGGGCAGTGCCTGATGTCGGGCACGTTCGTGAACAGCAATTCGTTCGCCTGCTACATCGGCATGGGCGTGGTTGCGGCGATGGCGCTGGCGCTCGACCGCCGGCGCCGCGAACATTCCGCTTTCGACGGGCGCTACGTGCAGACGTTCGAATCCATGATGACAGCCACGCGGGTCGCCCTGTTGGTGGCGATCCTCTTCCTGCTCGGCGGCATGCTGATGTCGGCGTCGCGGGCCGGCGTCGCGGCAAGCGTCGGCGGTGCGCTGGCGCTGGTACTGCTGCTGATGCGCGGCCAGTGGGACGAGCGGCCGGATCTCGTCCGCCTGTTCTGGATCGGCGCCGCGATCGTGTTCGTGGTCGGGGTGATCGCCGGCGGCGCGCTGCTCGCCAAGTCAGTGCACGCCAACGACGGCGGGAGCCGCCTCATCATCTGGATGACGTCGCTCGACGCCATCGGCCTCTCGCCCTGGCTGGGCTGGGGGCTTGGCAGCTTCGCCGACATCTATACGATCCTGCAGCCGGCGGCGATCGTGCAGCCCAACGACCTTGCCCATTCGACGCCGATCGAGACGATCGTGGAACTGGGCGTCATCGCCGCGATCCCGGCCTTCGCCGTCGTGCTGCTGCCTCTGGGCTTCAGCCTGCGCGCGGCGTTCAGGCGGCAGTACCGCTACAGGGTTCTGCCGGCGGCAGCCTTCGCCATCGCCGCCGTGCCGATCCTCCACTCGATGGTGGACTTCAGCCTGCAGATCCCGTCGATCGGGTTCGTCACCAGCGCCGTACTCGGCATGGGATGGGCCCAGGCGTTCGACCTGCACAGATCTTCGCGCCGGAGCACGACGGCCTAGGTCACGGAAGCGCCTCGGATTGCCAAAGGTCGAAGGTGTAGGGCCTGTCGGCCAGCCGCGATCCGAATACGAGCGGCAGGTCGCTGCCGAATTCGAGGATCCTGCGATAGGCGTCGGAGCCGGCAAATTCGGCGCCGCGATGGACCACGACATACTTGTGCCGCAGCGGATCCGGCCGCGGCGCTTCGACGACAGGTCCCATCCAGTCGAGCACATCCTGGCGCGCACCGGCTTTCACCACGGCGAACCAGGCGACGGCCGTGCCCCAGACCTGATCGCCGGGCTTCAGCCGGCTCGACAGCGGCGCCATCTGCATGGCGTAGTCGCGTTGCGGTCCCTGGAACCAGAAGGCGAGCACGCGGGGTCCCAGGGAGAAGGCGGCCGCGTTCGCCAGGAACGCCAGCGCCGCCGCCGTCGCGCCGGCTGCGAGCCAGCGTCGTCGATACCGCGCGTCGCCTTCGGCCAGGCATGCCTCGACGCCGACGCCGATGACGCAGATGATCAGTGTCACCGGATATAGTGTGTAGAAGCCGCTGAGCTTGCCGGCGACAAGCGCGTGCAGGAACACGATCAGTGCGGCCAGCGTCAGGAGCACCCGGGCTCCGCGATCGGTCCAGAGCCGTGCCGCGATGACACCGCACAGGGCGAGGAAGGCCACGGCGTAGATCGTGGGCAGCCGTCGAAATTCCATGGCGTAACGGGCGCCCTCGGCGGCGAACCCGTCGAGGATGCGGCGACCGCCGGATCGATCGAGGAGGAGCGACAGGTACTGCGCCTGGAATTCCAGCGGGTACTGCAGGGCATAGGCGAGCCAGGCGGCGCCCGGGGCCGCGGCGGCGAGGCCGAACACGAACGCGGCACTGAAGCGGTTGGGCGCGAAGATGAAGACGACGATGCCGAGGCAAACGCCCCATGGCAGCGCTGCGGTATGGAACATCGTCGCCGCGCCCGTACAGAGCCCGGCGAGAAGGAGCCGGGCGAGGCCGGCCGGCGCGCCGGTGCGCAGGCTCTGCATGACCAGCAGAGACGACAGAAGCAGGGCGGCGATCGCCGCCGTGTCCATCCGCGATTCCTTCGCGGTCAGCATCCATTCGGGCCACAGGAAGAGCGAGAGTGCCGCGATCCACGCGGCCGCTGGCCCGGGACGGACGCTCCGAACGAAGGCGAAGACCGCCCAC
The DNA here is from genome assembly GCA_945862125.1 of Reyranella massiliensis 521. Taxonomy (GTDB): domain Bacteria; phylum Pseudomonadota; class Alphaproteobacteria; order Reyranellales; family Reyranellaceae; genus Reyranella; species Reyranella massiliensis_A. Next base: position 21,846 of record CAMAYC010000060.1, on the reverse strand, counting down.
ACGCCCAGGCCGCCGAACAGGATACTCGTCAGCCGGGTCTGCCAGATGCCGAAGCCGAAGAGTTCGTAGGAAACCGCGGCGGCGAATCCCAGACCGGGTACCTGCCAGAGCCAGCGGTCCTCGGAACCGCGATTGAGCGCCAGGATGTCGGCGCGAAACCGGCCTGTCGTGGCCAACTGCCATCCCGCGTCGTTGAGCAGCGCCTCGTCGCCGACGATCAGCGGATAGGTTGTCATGTCGAGGCATTGCAGGACGATGAAAGCGATCGCCAGCGCAAGTCCGGCGGCGTGGGGCCCGCTATTGCCTCGCGCGTTCATGGACCTCGCCATAGAGGGTGGCCATTTCGCTGGCGATGTCGCTGTCCGAGCGGGTTCGCGCGCTGTTGGCCGCGCGCATCGCGACTTCTGCGGGATCGGCCGCGATCCGTTGCATCGTCGCGGCCCACGCCAGAGGATCGTCGAAGGGCAGCAGCCAGCCGTCGATGCCGTCGCGGACGCGCTCGGCAATGCCGCCGAGATCGGCGCCCATGACGGGCACGCCCATCGCCTGGGCTTCGAGAACGACGATGGGCCCGGTCTCCATCCAGCGCGAGGGCACAGCCAGGATGTCGATGCTGGCGAGAAACGCCGGAATGCCGTCGTGCGGCAGGGCGCCGACGAGTTCGATGCGACGGTCCTTCGCCGCCGCGGCCTCGATTGACCGGAGATTCCTGGCATCGTCGCCGGTGCCGGCGACGACCAGCCGCAGCGGCGTCTGCGGCGGGATATGTGCCATCGCCTCGATCAGCGTCCGCACGCCCTTGTAGGGTTCGACCCGGCCGACGAAGCCGATGGTGAGCGGACGGCTGCCTGCGTCTGCTCGCGGCTGGAGCCGGCCGTTGCCGAACGCCGCGCTGGCGGCCTGGCGGCTGAGCAGGATCCTGGTGTCGGGGATGGCGTTGGCGTGAAGGGCCGAACGCACCCATTCGCTGGGCACGACGATCCGCTGGCAAAGCCGCGCGAGTTCCTGCAGCCGGGTCGCCTGGTTCGCCGCGAGTGTACGGGCCGAAGCGAGGGTGGCGAGCCGGCGTGCGGGAGAACGGGTCAGCCACGGTGGCGGCGTCCATGTCGGCAGCTGCGAGATCAGGTGTGCCGCCGGTGCCGGCACGCCGCGCCCGAGCGCCCAGCAACGGGCGCAGCGCGTCTCCTCGATCCGTCCGTCGCACGGCCCCTGGCCGTCGAGCATCATCGTGCCGCGGATGCAGAGCGGAGCGGGGACGTGCAGCGTGGCGACACAGGGGATGCCCAGTTCGGCCGCATGTCTCAGGTGGGAAAGGCCTGCGCCCGTCGTCCACGAGTGGAGGTGGAAGATATCGGGCGCGAGCCGCCGGACGAGTTGCTGGAATTCCGCCTTGCCGACATGCGCGGGGTAACGGTGCACAGGCACGCTTTCCCAGAAGTAGTCGCGCGCGGAATCGTCGGTCGACGCCGCGATCGTGCTTTCTATTCCACGGGCGACGAGGGCAGCAGCGAGGTCGCGGACATAGACCTCGGTTCCTCCGATCGGGTCGGGAAAATAGAACCCGACGCAATGGACGACGCGCAGGCTCATGCAGCGGCCGGCCACAGGCTCACGATCGGCGCCTCAGGTTGACCAGCCATTCGGCCGTGCGGAAGCCGAGCAGCCGGTAGGCGAGGGCGAGGCTGCGGCGGATCGGCGGCGCGAAGCCGGGGTCGAGCTCGTAGATCCAGTCGTAGACCTCGGCGGCGTCCGCCGAGTGGGTCTTGGCGAGGTCGCGCATCGCCGACCACAGGAATGCCGTCCCCGCCCGCTTGCGGCGCGGCGTCAGCTCGCCCGACTCGGCCAGCATGGTCAGCGCCTTGCGGTAGACCATGATCTTCTGCCACGTCCTCACGGTCTTCACGATGCCGGCGGTGATCTGCAGGCGTCCGCGCGAATGGCGGCGATGGACGAAGCCCGGCTTTTCGTAGACGGCGAGGCGCGGCTTGCGGAGAGCGACCTCGATCATGAACATCCGGTCGTCGATGAATGCGAAGTCCTGGCGGTGCGGGATGTCCGCAATGAAGGCGCGGCGGAAAAGGAACGCAGAGTAGTGCGAGCTCCAGCCCTCGCCGAGCTGCTGGGAGATGAAGTCGTCGCACGGTTCCCAGTCGTTGACGTGGAGGCTGGCGGTGTCGTCGTCGCAGTCCTGGTAGCCGGCAACGACGAGGTCGGCGTCGCTGTCGCGGGCCAGCCGGAGCTGCTCGTCGCTGGCGCCTTCGGTCAGCCAGTCGTCGGAGTCGAGGAAGCGGACATAGTCGCCCTGCGCGATCTTGAGCGCCTCGACGATCGCCCAGTCCTTGCCCCAGTTGGCCATGCGGATCGCCCGCACGCCGGGCTGCTGGCTGAGCCACTCCCAGGTGCCGTCGGTGCTGCCGTTGTCGATGACGATCACCTCGACCTTGGTCGCGATGGTGAGGCACGACTGCACGGCCTTGGGAAGCGACCAAAGCCGGTTATAGGTCGGGATGATGATCGATAGGTCGGTCATGGGATCCTAGACAGCAGGCCCGGGACTAGAAGGGCCCACACACGACATATCCACATTACGTCGATCCGATCCCAAGAGGTTCATGGCCAATGCCGCCGGCCTTTGTCGGTTCGGAGGCAAAAAAAGGCAAGCAGACCTTGCCAGATCGCCCTTTCGTGACCGTGTGGATGGTTGCCGGTTCCGGTCGGGGTCGCCATATTGTATCACTGATAGTGCGATGTGTTGACTGTCGCCAGTGAAGACGGAGCCAAGCCTTTGCGGAGGGCCATCCCGGTCGAGCCTATGCCAGCTGAATCGCTGCCTGAACGGACGCCGGCCATGCCGTCGGCGCCGCAGCGGTTCATCGAGGCGTGGATCGATGCCTCCTTGGGGTTTGTTTTCTGCGTCGTGCTGCCGATCCCCCTCTACGCGAACGCCGGGCCGTTCGCGAAGGACTTCGGCGCCACGGAATTCACCATCGTGGCAACGGCAATCGCTTATGCGATCGTCTGGTACTGCGGCCGCCGGCTCGACGCCTTTCCGCGCGCCACCCTGCAGGGCAACATGGGCTACGTCGCCCCGATCGCTGTCCTCACCTATGCCCTCATCGCTGCCCTGCTGCTGTTGCTACGCCAGGATTATTCGCGCTTTCAGCTCTTCGGCAGCGGTATCCTCACGGTGCTCTGGATGGCGGCGGCAGCCCAGTTGCGAGCCCGCTACCTGATCCGCAACTACGCGGTGATCCCCAAGGCGTCGATCGCCACGATGCCGGAGCTGCACGCCTGCCGGTGGCTCGACTTCGACGAGGTCCAGCGCCGGCAAACGCGCGTCGATGCCATCGTGGCCGACCTCAGTGCGGATCTTCCCGACAGCCAGCTCGAGGCGCTGGCCGATGCGGCGATCGCCGGCGTCCCGGTGCTCGATCGCCGCTTCATCGTCGAGTCGCTGACCGGCCGCACGCCGCTGGGCGGGCTCACACCCAATGAATTCGGCGCCTTGCTGCCGTCGCGGCAATATCTCGTCGTCCGCCGGTTCATCGAACTCGTCCTGACGGTGGTCATCCTGCCGGCGCTGTTGCTCGTCCTGGGCGTGATCGCCGCCGTCGTCCGCTACGACAGTCCGGGGCCGGTACTATTCGTCCAGAGCCGCGTCGGGCGTCGCGGGCGCGTGTTCCGCATGATCAAGTTCCGCACCATGTATCACGGTGTCCAGGGGCCGAGCTTCACCGCCGCCGCCGACCCCCGCATCACCCGCGTTGGCGGCTTCCTGCGGCGCTGTCGGCTTGATGAACTGCCGCAGGTGGTCAATATCCTGCGCGGCGAGATGAGCTGGGTCGGCCCGCGGCCGGAAGCGCTGTCGCTGGAGAAGGGATATGTGCGTGACATCCAGCACTTCGCGTTGCGCGGAATCGTCCGCCCCGGTCTCACCGGCTGGGCGCAGATCAACCAGGGCTATGCCCATGAAGCCGACGCGATGCGGGCCAAGCTGGAATACGACCTGTACTACCTCAAGCATTGCTCCCTTTGGCTGGACCTTGTGATCATCCTGCGCACCTTCGCCGTGGTGTTCCGCGGCACCGGCGCGCGCTGACCGCCGCCCTCATCGTCTGATCCCTCGCCATCTCATCACCCGCCATGTGTGGAATCGCCGGCATCTTCGCCTATCTGGACGTCGCCCCACCGGTCGACCGCGCCGAACTCATGCGCATCAACGACCGCATGGTGCCGCGCGGGCCCGACGGCAATCGCCAGTGGTTCAGCGACGATGGCCGTGTCGGCTTCGCCCACCTGCGGCTCGCGATCATCGACCTGTCCGAGGGCGGTGCCCAGCCGAAGGCCAGTGCCGACGGCTCGCTCGTCATCACGTTCAACGGCGAGATCTACAATTATCGTGAGCTGCGGGCCGAATTGCAGGCCAAGGGGCGCGTCTTCCAGAGCGAGTCCGACACCGAGGTCCTGCTTCAGCTCTACGCCGAGTACGGCGACGCGATGGTCGGCCGGCTGCGCGGCATGTTTGCCTTCGGCCTCTGGGACCTGACGCGGCGCCGGCTGCTGCTGGCGCGCGATCCGCTGGGCGTAAAGCCGCTCTACTGGGCCGACGACGGCTGGACGCTGCGCTTCGCATCGCAGGCCAAGGCGTTGCTGGCCGGCGGCGCGGTATCGAACGATCCCGATCCCGCCGGCATCGTGGGTTTCCATCTCCTGGGCAGCGTGCCCGAACCCTTCACGGTCTGGCGCGCCATCCACACGCTGCCCGCCGGCACGACGCTGGTCGTCGATGCGACGGGACCGGGTGCGCCGCAGCGCTACTACGATGTCGCCGGCGCGCTCGCCGCGCGTGCTTCAAACATGCCGGTCGAGCCGTCCGATGCGCGCGGGCAATTGGTGGCCGCCGTGCACGACTCCGTGCGCTATCACCTGGTGGCCGACGTTCCGGTCGCCGTCTTCCTGTCCGCCGGTCTCGATTCCGGGGCGCTCCTCGGCACGATGGCGCAGCTGGGCGTGCGCGACATCCTGGCCGTGACGCTCGCCTTCGAGGAGTTCCGCGGCGCCAACCTCGACGAGGCGCCGCTCGCCGCCGAGGTCGCGGCCCGCTACGGCGCGCGCCATATCGTGCGCATCGTCGATCGCGCCGAATTCGAACGCGACCTGCCGGCGATCCTCGACGCGATGGACCTGCCGAGCATCGACGGCATAAACACCTGGTTCGTGGCCAAGGCGGCACGCGAGACCGGCATAAAGGTGGCGCTGAGCGGGCTGGGCGCCGACGAATGCTTCGGTGGCTATCCCTCGTTCGCCGACGTGCCGCGCAGCGTCCACTGGCTGCGACCGATGAACTGGCTGCCCGGACTTGGCGCGCTGATCCGCCGTGGCCTGTCGGCAGCGATCCGTGCCGGGCTCGGCATTCATCCCAAGGCCGCGGGCCTGCTGCAGTACGGCGGCAGTTGGGCGGGTGCCTATCTTTTGCGCCGCAGTGTCTACATGCCCTGGGAACTGAAGAATCTGCTCGATCCCGCCGTGCTCGAGGAAGGTTTGCGCCGGCTGGTGCCGCTGAAGCGGATCGGTGCGGCGCTGGAGGCTGGTGGGTCGCTCGGCGACTTCGATCGCGTGGCAGCGCTGGAGACCTCACTCTATATGCGCAACCAGCTCCTACGCGACGCCGACTGGGCCGGCATGGCGCATGGCGTCGAGATCCGCGTTCCCTACGTCGATCCTTTCTTCCTGGCGGCACTGCCAGCGGGGGCTGCGCTGGCGGCGATGGACGCCAAGGCCGCTGTCGCCGACATTCCCGACCCGCCGTTGCCTGCCGCCAGCCGCGCCAGGCGCAAGACCGGATTCGTGACGCCGGTCGGCCGCTGGCTGCAGGAAGCAGCTGGCGAGGGCAGCCGCGCCGATGGCGCGAACTTGTCGATGGCATCGCGCAACTGGGCATTGCGCATCTGGAAGTCGGGCTGGACCGGCCCGGTCGTGGCCTGAAGCAGCGATGACGGTTCGTATCCTTGCCCTGGTCGGCGACTGCTACGGCGCCCGTGGTGGGATCGCCCGCTACAATCAGGATTTGTTCGAGGCCCTGGCGGGCGCAGGGGCCAACATACTGGTGCTGCCACGCCTGGGCGATGCCGGCGGCCTGTCGCTGCCGCAGGGCATCCGTCAACGGCCGCCCGTGTTCGGCCAATTGAAGTTCTCGATCACCGCGATCTGGACGGCCTGGCGCCATCGCCCCATCGATGTCGTCTTCTGCGGCCATATCTTCATGGCGCCGTTGGCATTCGTGATCGCCCGCTTGTCAGGCGCGCACTGTTGGCTGCAGGCACATGGTACCGACGTCTGGGGGAATCGCCGGGCGATCGTTCGTGCGTCGATCAAAGCCTCCGACATGGTCACTACCGTCAGCCGCGCGACGCGCCGCATCCTGCTCGGATGGGCCGACCTCGCGCCGGAGCGCGTCCGTGTCCTGCCCAACACCGTCGGCGATCAATTCACGCCGGGGCCGCCGTCGCCGCTTCTGCGCGAGCGGCTCGCGCTCGGCCCCGGTCCCATCCTGCTCACCGTCGGCCGGCTGGCCGCGAGCGAGCGCTACAAGGGCCATGAACAGGTCTTCGCCAGCCTGGCCGCGCTCCGCGCCGAGTTTCCCACACTGGTCCATGTCGTTGCCGGGGACGGCGACGATCGTGCCCGTCTCGAAGCGCGCGCCGCGGAACTCATGCCGGCGCCGGGCGCGGTTCGCTTCCTGGGTTACGTTCCTGACGAGGACCTGCCCGACCTCTATCGGCTGGCCGATCTCTTCGTCATGCCGAGCTCGGAGGAGGGATTCGGCATCGTCTACCTGGAAGCCGCGGCCTGCGGGCTGCGCGTGGTCGGCGGTGCCGGGGGCGGCGCCGGCGATGCCATTCCCGATGCCCGCGTCGGCGTCACCGTCGATCCGCGCGATCAAAAGGCCTTGATCGATGCGATTCGGCTGCTGCTGCGGCAGGGCCGTGTCGAGCCCGCCGCGGTCGAGGCCTACCGTCGACCGCATTTTGCCGCTGCCGCGCGGCTACTCCTCGCTCGCCTTAAGGGGCGGCCGCGTCGTAAGAGGGGGGCGTCATGACCGCTTCCACCAACAATTCGCCGCGACACCTCGTTCTCGAAGCCGGCCGCGCCGATCGGCAATACTGGCGGGACCTGTGGCGCTACCGCGAGCTGTTTTTCATCCTCGCCTGGCGCGATGTAGCGGTGCGCTACAAGCAGACCGTGATCGGGCTCGCCTGGGCGTTCGTGCGACCGTTCATGACGATGGTCGTCTTCACCATCGTCTTCGGCAAGATCGCCAAGCTGCCGAGCGAGGGCGCCGCGCCCTACGCCGTGATGGTGTTCGCCGGCCTGCTGCCGTGGACGCTGTTCGCCTCGGTGTTGAGCGACGCCTCGACCAGCATCGTCGGCAGTTCCAACCTGATCAGCAAAGTCTACTTTCCCCGGCTGATCGTGCCGGTCTCGACCGTCCTGGTGGCACTGATCGACTTCCTTGTAAGTCTGTTCATCCTGGCCGGTCTGATGCTGTGGTATGGCGTCGTGCCCGGTTGGCAGATCCTGCTGCTGCCGCTGTTCGTCATGCTGGCGCTCCTGTGCAGCATCGGTCCGGCGCTGTGGGCGGCGGCGGTGCTGGTCAAGTATCGCGACTTCCGCTTCATCATTCCCTTCGTGACGCAGATCGGCCTCTACATCTCGCCGGTCGGCTTCTCGGGCAAGATCGTGCCGGAGCAGTGGCAGCTCCTCTATAGTCTCAATCCGATGGTCGGCATCATCGATGGCTTCCGCTGGTGCATCCTGGGCGGTGCCAGCCCGATCGACGCGCCGGGATTTGTCATCGGCGTCGCCATCACCCTCGTGCTGCTGTGGTGGGGCATCCGCAGCTTCCGCCGCACCGAGCGCGCCTTCGCGGACCTGATCTGAAGATGAGCGACGTCGTCATCCACGCCGAGAAGCTCGGCAAGAAATTCGAGATCGGCCATCACACCGCGCGCCAGGAGAACTTCCGCGAGGCGATGATGCGTGGACCCCGCAACCTGCTGCGCGGCGCGGTCGACATGTTCAAGGGCCGGTCGGTAATCGCGGGCGACACGATCGAAGAGTTCTGGGCGCTGCGCGACGTGAACTTCGAGATCAAGAGCGGCGAGGCCGTCGGCATCATCGGCCGCAACGGCGCCGGAAAGACGACGCTGCTCAAGATCCTGTCCCGGATCACCGAGCCGACCGAGGGCCGGGTCGAGATCCGCGGGCGCGTCGCCAGCCTGCTCGAGGTCGGCACGGGCTTTCATCCCGAGCTGAGCGGCCGGGAGAACATCTTCCTGAATGGCGCGATCCTCGGCATGACCCGCGTCGAGGTGCGCCGTCGCTTCGACGAGATCGTCGATTTCTCCGGCGTCGAGAAATTCATCGACACGCCGGTCAAACGCTACTCGGTCGGCATGTATGCGCGGCTGGCCTTTGCCGTCGCGGCCCATCTAGAGGCCGAGATTCTGGTCATCGACGAGGTTCTCGCGGTCGGCGATTCGGAATTTCAGGCCAAATGCCTGGACCGCATGTCCAAGGTGGCAAATGCCGGCCGGACGGTGCTGTTCGTCAGCCACAATCTCGCGGCCGTCATGGCGCTGACCCAGCGGGCATTGGTTTTCGGCGGTGGCCAGCTCCACTTCGACGGGCCGATCGAGTCCGCGATCACGCGTTATGCCGCGTCGCTCAGCAAGACGAGCGAAAGCCGGAAATGGGGACGGGGACACAATTCGGCGCTGATAGCGGCGAATCTGGTCGACGGGCATGACAGGCCCACCGACCGATACGAGCCAGGCGAGCCGCTGCGTGTGCGCGTCGTCGTCGAGACGGACGGGATGCCCGGGATTTCGTTGGAGTTGCTCCTGCGCGACGAGCTGAACCTTCCGGTCGCCTTTTATTCGTCGGCCATCTTCAACCAGGTGTCCTTGCCGTCGGCGGCCGGGCGGTACGAGTGCACGGTTTCGCTGCAGCCATACGATCTCGCGGCCGGCGAATACTGCTTCGACCTCAAGACGACCTATACCAATATCGGCGAGGACCATCGCGTCGACAATGCGCTAAGGTTCGTCGTCGATACCTGCAGTCCGGGCGGTATCCCCTACAATTTCAAGCAAGGATCGGGGCAGGGAGCGCTCGCCATGAGGCTGGGAGCACCGCTGCAGTTCGCCGCGCTCCCGACGCCTGACCCGGGCTGAGCGCGGCGGCATGCCCAAGACGGTCTGTATTGTCAGCCCCGGCAATCTGGCGTCGAATCCCCGCCTGCTGAAGGAGGCCGATGCCCTGCACGGTGCGGGCTACGCCGTCACCGCCGTCGTGTGCGACTACACCGAGGAACTGCGCGGCACGGACGACGAGATTGCAGCCCGGGTCCCGTGGACCGTCGTGCGCGTGCCGCGGCCGTTCGGCGAGCGCGTGGTCACGATGGCGTCCCGCCGGTTGGCGCGGCTGGTCGATGCGGCAGGCGGGCGCATAACGCCCGGCTTGGCCGGTCGCGCCCACGGCGGGCCGGTCTCCACGCTGCGGCGAGCCGCGCAGGGCATCCGGGCCGACGTTTACATCGCGCATTATGTCGCCGGCCTTGCGGCGGCGGCGCCGGTCGCGCGCCGCCGCGGCGCGATGCTGGGTTTCGATGCGGAGGATTTTCACTCAGGAGAAGGAACCGGCGGTGCAGACGAAGACTTCCGCATGAAGCTGATCGAAACGATCGAGCGGGCGGCGCTGCCGTCGTGCGCCTACGTCACGGCTGCGGCCCCTCTCATCGCCAAGGCCTACTCCGATCGCTATGGAATCACTTCGACAGCGGTGTTGAACGTCTTTCCGCTCGACATGGCGCCGGCGGCGCCGTCTCCGGGTTCGGCGCCGGGCAGGCCGGCCGAGCTGAGAGCCTACTGGTTCTCGCAGACGATTGGCCTCGACCGCGGGCTGCAGCCCTTTCTGCAGGCGATGGCTCGCACTAAAAGCCGCGTCAGGCTCGATGTTCGCGGCGGCGATCAGGCGGGCGCCGGCGCCCGGTTGACGGCGCTGGCCCGCAGCCTGGACATCGCCGATCGATTCTCGATTCTGCCGAAGGCAGCTCCGGAGGAGATGGTACGGCTGGCGGCGGCCTATGACATCGGGCTGTCGCTGGAGACAGACGTCAGCGAGAATCGCCGTGTCTGTCTTACCAACAAGATCTTCACATACCTGCTCGCCGGGGTTCCCGTCGTGATGAGCGATACGCCCGCGCAGAGCGCGCTGGCTCCGGACCTTGGCGTCGCCGCGGCCGTCGTCCCGCTGAACGATCCCGACGCGATCGCTGCGACGCTCGATCGCCTCGGCGATACACCAGGCGCGCTCACCGAAGCCCGCGGGGCCGCGTGGCGTCTCGGCCGCGAACGGTACAACTGGGACAGGGAGAAGAGTATCCTGCTCGAGGTGGTAGCTGCGGCATTCAGCCGGCGCGAACGGGAGCCAGCATGCCCACGTTAAAGCAGAGATTCGGCGAATGGCTGATCCCGCGACTGCCGGTCAATGCCTGGACCTTCCGCGCCATCCGCCTCGAACTCAACGCCGGCGCGGTGCGCATGCTTGGACGCCTCCATCCTGGCTGGATCCGGGCGCGCCGCGCGCTTGCGCAACGCAAAGGGCTGTTGGTCAATATCGGCTGCGGGCCGTTCGGTCGGGAAGGCTGGGTCAATCTCGACCTCTATCCCGCCGAGGGGCTGACCCTGCGGACCGATTGCCGTCGTGATCTGCCGCTGGGCGACGGGTCTTGCCGCGGCATCCATGTCGAACACTATGTCGAGCATCTCGAGCCGACCCGCGAACGCGGGCGTTTTCTCGCCGAGTGCCGGCGCTGCCTCGAAGAGGGTGGCGTGCTGCGGGTCGTCGTTCCCGACATGCGGAAATATATCGAGGCCTATCTGGCTCCCGGCTGGGACCTGCTGAACACCATCGGCTGCGGTGGCGAGAGACCGCAATCGACGTTCGGGACCAAGATCGAGGCGCTGAACCACGTGTTAGTCCAGGACGGCGAGCACTATGGCGGTTTTGACGAGGAGTACTTGCGCGCTGTCCTGGAGACAGCAGGCTTTCGCGACGTCAGGCAGGTGGCGTGGCGGGAAGGGGCCTTCCCCGGCGGCTGCATCGATCGCGATCAGCATCAGCCTTACTCCCTCTACATGGAGGCGCGGCGGTAGTGCGCGTATTGATGACCGTGGATCCGGAGATCGAGGTGCCGCCGCTGACCTATGGCGGCATCGAGCGCATCGTCGATGCGCTGGTGCGCGGGCTGCGCGCCGAGGGCCATCACCTCGGCCTCGTCGCCAAGGCGGGCTCGACGTGTCCGGCCGACGAGATCTTTGCCTGGCCCGGCGGGCGCTCGCAGTCGGTCAAGGACACGCTGGCCAACATGTGGACGTTGCGTAGGGTGGTGCGGGACTTCCGTCCCGACGTGATCCACAGCTTTTCGCGCATCGCCTACCTGTTGCCGCACCTGCGCGGGCCAGTGCCCATCGCGATGTCGTACCAGCGCGAGCCGACGCCGCGCACTGTCGGTCTCGCCGCGCGCCTGGCGGCATCCGATGTGCTCACTTTCACGGGCTGCAGCGACTACATCGCCAACCGCGGCCGGCCGGCCGGCGGCCTGTGGTACGGCATCCCGAATTTTGCCGACACCGATGCGCTCACCTTCAGTCCTGACGTGCCGGCCGATGCGCCGTTGGTGTTTCTCAGCCGGGTCGAAAGCATCAAGGGCGCGCATTGGGCCATCGAGATCGCGCGCCGCACGGGGCAGCGCCTGGTCATCGCCGGCAATCACGCCGAGTCCGGCGAAGAGGGCGCCTACTGGCGCGAACAGATCGCGCCGTGGATCGGACGCGACGGCATCGAGTATGTCGGGCCGGTCGACGATGTGCAGAAGAACGCGCTGCTCGGCCGGGCGCGGGCCATGGTGGTGCCGATCCAGTGGAACGAGCCCTTCGGCATCGTGTTCGCCGAAGCCCTGGCCTGCGGCACGCCGGTCATTTCCTGTCCGCGCGGCGCGCTGCCCGAAATCGTGCGCCCGGGCATCGACGGATTCCTCATCGAGAGCATCGAGGAAGGCTGCGAGGCGGTGGCGAAGCTCGGCACGATCGACCGCGCCGCCTGCCGTCACAGGGCGGAGGACCACTTTTCGGCACGGGCGGTGGTCGCGCGCTATCTGGAATTGTACGCAGGCATGCGCCTGAAATTGGCGCGTCGATGACCCGCCGCGTCGCCTTGGTGAGCGGTCACTTCTTTCCCAGCAATCTGGTCGGCGCCCAGCGCGCGCGGCTCTGGGCACAATATCTGCCCGAGTTCGGCTGGGAACCGATCGTGGTTGCGGGCGACCCGGAGCGCTACGAGGAGCGGCCCGATCCCGAACTCATGCGTCTGCTTCCGCCGGAATTAAAGGTCATTCACGCCGCGACCCTGTCGACGCGGCCGATTCGTCTCGTAGGCGATATCGGCGTGCGCTCGTTCTGGGGCTGCTACCGCGCGCTTTCGACATTGGCTGCCGCCCGCGCGGTTGACTTCATTCACGTCATTATCCCGTCCAATTTCCTGGGCCCGGTCGGCCGCCTCGTCCATCGGCGCTACGGCATCCCCTATGGCATCGACTACGTCGATCCCTGGGTCAATCGCTGGCCCGGCGTCGAGCGGCCCTTCAGCCGCGCCTGGGGCTCTTACCATCTCGCCAACTGGCTCGAGCCTTGGGCGGTGCGCGATGCGGCCCTGATCACCGGCGTCGCGCCCGGCTACGTCTCGGGCATGCTGGAACGTAATCCCGAGGTGGCGAAGAACGCCGAGCTTGCCTACATGCCGTTCGGCATCGCGCCCGAGGATTTCGCGCCGGTTCGCGACCTGCATCGTTCTCCCTTTCTGTTCGACCCGGGCGACGGTTGCTTTCACATGATCTACGGCGGCGCCCTGCTGCCCGCGGGCCTGGGCGTTCTCGATGCCTTTCTGTCCGGCTTGCGCGTGCTGCGCGAGACGGCGCCCGACGTGGCGAAGCGATTGCGCGTGCACTTCACCGGCACCGGCACCTCGCCCGACGACCCGAAGGGTTTCCAGGTGATGCCGCGGGCGCAACGCCTTCAGGTGGACGAGATGGTGCAGGAGAATCCCCATCGCATCGGCTATGTCGACATGCTCAACCATCTGATGCAGAGCAACGCGATCCTGGTGCTGGGCTCGACGGAGCCTCACTACTCGCCGTCGAAGGTGTTTCAGGGAATGCTGTCGCGCCGCCCGGTCTTTGCGCTCCTGCACGAGGAGAGCACGGCAGTGGGCATGATCCGTGCCGCGCATGCAGGCCGGGTGACGACCCTCACGGAAAAGCAGCTGCCCAGCCCGGAGATGATCGCAGCAGCGCTTCGCGCCTTCATCGAGGAAAGCGCCACCTTCGATCCCGATACGGTCGACCGCTCGGGTTTCGAGGCCTTTTCCGCGCGCCACTCGACCCGCGTTCTGGCCGAGGCGCTCGACCGCGCCTCTGCGCGGCATCCGTCGAACTGAGGGCACCGTGCGCATCGGGTTCCTGGTCAGCCATCCGATCCAGTACTTTGCGCCGCTCTTTCGCGAACTCGCGAAGCAGTGCGATCTGACCGTGTTCTATGCCCATCGCCAGACGGCCGAACAGCAGGCGCGCGCCGGGTTCGACGTCGCCTTCGAGTGGGACGTCGATCTCCTGTCGGGCTACCACAGCAAGTTCCTGCGCAACGTGGCGCGGACGCCGTCGACCGACCGGTTCTTCGGCTGCGATACGCCCGAAATCGCGGGCGAAATCGCCGGCGGGTCGTTCGACGGCTTCGTCGTGCCGGGTTGGGCGCTTCGCACCTACTGGCAGGCGGTGCTTGCCTGCCGGCGCGCCGGCGTGCCGGTGTTCGTGCGTGGCGATTCCCAACTCGTCGGGCCGCGAAGCGGCGCCGTCCGGCTTGCCAAGGCCGTGGCCTTCCGAGGCGTCCTGCGGCGGTTCGACGGCTTCCTCTACGTGGGCCAGAGGAACCGCGAGTATCTCCAGCACTACGGCGCGCCGTCGCAGCGGCTGTTCTTCTCTCCGCATTGTGTCGACAACGACGCCTTCCGGGCTGCCAGCAAGGCCGCAGGCCGCAGCTCCCTCGGCCATGACTCGAGGCCGGCCCGGCGCGTGCTGTTCGTGGGCAAGCTGATCGAGCGCAAGCGGCCGTTCGACCTGCTGCAGGCCGCGGCGCGCCTGGCGGCGGAGCGCAGGCCAGTCGACGTGGCCTTCGCCGGATCCGGCGACCAGCAGGACGCTCTCGCTGCCGCCGCAGCGGCGTCGGGCGTGCGCGCGCACTTTCACGGCTTCGTCAATCAGAGCGAGTTGCCTGGCATCTACGCGGCCGCCGATGTCATTGTCCTGCCGTCCGATGGGCGCGAAACCTGGGGCCTGGTCGTCAATGAAGCCATGGCCTGCGGTGTGCCGGCGGTGGTTTCCGACGCCGTCGGCTGTGGCCCGGATCTGGTCGAACCAGGCCTCACCGGGGCAGTTTTTCCACTCGGCAACGTCGCCGCGCTGGCCGACGGGATTGGAAAGGTCTTGACCCTCGACCGCGCCCGGACCCGGCAAGCCCTGGCGGAGCGCATGGAAACCTACTCGCCAGCGCGCGCTGCCCAAGGTATTGCAGGCGCGGCAAGCGCCTTGAAGTCCCGAAGCAGGACAGAATGAAACGCTATCCAGTGCGAGGTCCCTCGTGGTGACCGTGAGTGCTCCCCTTCGTACGCGGGCCGCCGGGCCGCGCATGATGCTGGACTACGGCTTCCTGCGGCGCGCGTTCTTGAGCGTGGGAATACTGCTGCTTCTGATCTCGCCATTTTCGCGCGATCCGCTGGAGATGGCGGTCGGCGCCTTCATGCCCTGGATCCTCATCAGCATCGTGGCCAAGCCGACGATGCCGGCCGCGGTGATCTACATTTTCCTCTGGCAGTGGGCCCAGGCCTATACCCGCATTCTGCAGTCGATGGTCGATGGCCAGTCCCTGGGCTCGGGCCTCTACGGTCCTGGTGTGGTCACGGCCTATTGGTACATGCTCGCGAGCCTCGTGGTCCTGGCGTGCGTGTTGCGCGCCATGCTCGGCGGCATTCCCGTGCCGACGCTGGAAGACGAGAATGCCCATCGGGAATGGCGCCCGGCGGATCTGTTCGTTCTTTACTGCGCGACGCTGGTCCTGGCGGTCGCCTGCACCTACGCGAGCCGCCTGGTTCCGGGCCTCTCCCAGCAGTTCGAGGCGCTATCGCGCCTCAAGATCGTGGCCGAGTTTCTGCTGTTTGCCACCGTCCTGTCGACCGGCCGCGGTGGCAAGTTCATGCTGGCCGCGGTGCTGGTCGAACTCCTGATCGGCTTCAGTGGCTTGTTGTCGGATTTTCGCGGCGTGTTCGTGTATCTGCTGATCGCCGCAATCGCGGCGCGCCTGCCATTGAACATCGGGGCCATTCTTGGCGGCATCGTATGGCTCGGAGTCCTCTTGGGACTGGGGCTTTTCTGGACCGCGGTGAAGATGGACTTCCGCGAGTACGCCACCGGCGGCGAGGAATCGCAGCACGCCAGCGTGCCGCTGTCCGATCGGCTGGCCTATCTCGGTTCGGCAGCCATGTCGCCGGGAAGCATCGACTGGAATGAAGCCTCCTATGCGCTGCTCAGCCGCTTCGCCTATACGGACATTTTCGGATCGGTGATCGAATACCAGCAGATGGCTCGCGAAACGGCCCCGGCCGGCCGGCAATGGCAGGATGCCTTCGATCACGTCTTCAGGCCACGCATCTTCTTTCCCGGAAAGGCGGCGCTCTCCGACAGCGAGGTCTTCATTCGCCTGACCGGTGGCGATCCGCTCGAAATTCGTGGTTCCACGTCGATCAGCGTCGGATACATGGCGGAGAATTACGTCGACCTGGGCTTTCCGGGAATGCTGCTGGGCATTGCGGCGATCGGCCTGATGCTAGCCGCCGTCATCCGCCACTTCATGCGATCGCGGCTGCCCTGGATGGTCCGTCAGGGCCTCGTGCTGGCGTTCGTCTACAACGTGGCGGGCTCGGGGGTCGAAATCTCCCTGCCCAAGATGTTCGGCGCGACCATCATGTTCTTCCTCGTCTACTGGGCGCTGGCGAAATATGCGCTTCCGATCGGCCTCAGGTGGCTCTACGCCCGCTCCGGCGGGATCCAGCCGCAGCAGACCTGACCGAGGCCGGTCGTCCTTGCGCCTGCTTCACGTCGTACCGACCTATCTGCCGGCAACTCGATACGGCGGCCCGATCCGTACGGTTCACGCTCTGTGTCGCGCGCTGGCAGAGCTTGGCCACGACGTTCACGTATTCACGACAAATGCCGACGGCGATGGGGACAGTGCAGTGCCGCTGCTGAGTCCGGTCGATCTCGAGGGCGTCAAGGTGACGTACTTTCCGAGCCGCGTGCTGCGCCGCCTGTACTGGTCGCCGCCGATGGGACAGGCGCTGGCACGGCAGATCGCCGGGTTCGACGCTGTCCATCTCCATGCCGTCTATCTGTGGCCGATCTGGGCCGGCGCCAGGGCCGCGCGGGCGCACAAGGTGCCGTACGTGATCTCGCCGCGTGGCATGCTGGTACCGGAGCTGATGCGCCGCAAGAGTCGCTGGGCGAAGGCGGCATGGGTCGCCTTGGTGGAGCGAACCAATCTGGAAGGCGCCGCCGCCATTCACGCCACGTCGGCGGTCGAGGCGGGACACATTGCGGGTTTCGGCTGGAAGCTGCCGCCGATTGCCATGATCCCCCATGGCGTCGACGACCCGCCGCTGCCTTCGGATTCGCCGCTGGCGACCGATGTCGCCGCCGCCGTCGGCGGCAGTGCGCCGGTCCTGGCGCTCGGCCGCATCAGCTGGGAGAAGGGGCTCGACCGTCTGATCGCAGCCCTGCCGCTTGCTCCCGAGGCGCGCGTCGTGATCGCCGGCGACGATGCCGATGGACATGCCGCCTTCCTGGCGGCCGAGGCCGAGCGCTTCGGCGTGTCGGGACGGGTGACGATCCTAGCCCGTCACGTGGCGGGCGCCGACAAGGAGGCGCTGTTCGCGGCTGCACGGGTGTTCGCCATGACGTCGCTGTCGGAGAATTTCGGCCTTGCGGCCTTCGAGGCGATGCGCCGCGGGGTTCCGGTCCTGACGACGGCCGATGTCGGCATGTCTGAAATCGTCCGCGATGCCGAGGCGGGTCTGGTTGTCGACCCGGCCCCGGCCGCCATTGCCGCCGGGCTCAACGCACTGCTCGCGGATGCCGCGCGAAGCCGGATCATGGGCGAGCGCGGCCGGGCCGTCGTCGTCGAGCAATATGGCTGGTCGACCATCGCGCACCGCATGGAGGCGCTTTACCGTTCGGTCGGCCGTGCGGGTCGCGGCGCCGAGGCCGGCGCATGATCGATCTGCTGGAGCAAAGTCCGTTCGATCTCGCATCCGAACGGCGGGTGGTCATCATTGCCGACTGGCTGCCGCCGGATTTCGGCGCGGTCGGCCAATACATGCAGATGCGCGCGCGCGCACTTGCCGAGCAGGGGCACGACGTGACGCTGATCGGTCTGTCCTCGGGCGAGGGCTCGACCCGGCAGGAGAAGCGGGGCAATGGCTCGCTGAGCGAGATCCGGCTGTCGACGCGGCCGGTGCCGCGCCACTCTTTCCTCGCGCGCCTGTTTTGGACGGCGGCCACCAACCTGCGGCTCGTCGCGGCGGGCTTTCGTGCCTTGCGGGCGGCCGACGGTATCCTGTTCACCGGATCGCCACCGCTGCTCATCCACCTGCTGGCGCCGCTCAAGCCATTGTGGCGTGGCCGTCTCGTCTATCGCATCACCGATTTCCATCCCGAGTGCCTGATTGCCGCGCGCGATCGTCCGTCGTCGGCTCTTGGCCTGCTGCTCGGGCTGACGAATTTCTGGCGCCGGCGGATCGGTGGTTTCGAAGTGCTCGGCCAAGATCAACGCAAGCGACTGCTTGAGACCGGTGTGAGCGAGGAGCGGATCGCCCTCGTGCGCGACGGCTCGCCGGTGTCATTTGGCAAGGATGTCGTGGCCGAACCGCTGCCGGCCGACCTCAAGGGCTCCTGCGTGCTGCTCTACTCCGGAAATTTCGGCGTGGCACACGATGTCGCGACAGTCGCCGAGGGATACAGGCTCCATCATCGGACAGGCACCGGCCGAGTGCGCCTGTGGCTGAGCGCGACGGGCGCTGGAGCCGACGAGCTTGTTGCGCGCTTCACGGAGCAAGGCCTTCCGTTCCACAAATCCCCACCCGTTCCCCTGGAGCGTCTGGCCGGGCTGTTGCTTGCGCCGGATGCGCATCTCGTGACCTTGAAGGATGCGTTCGTCGGCTTCGTGATGCCGTCCAAGATCTACGCCTGTATCGCGTCGGGCAAGCCGGTGCTTTTCGTGGGCAGCGCGGCTTCCGATGTGGATCTGTTGGCGCGGGCCGCGGAGCCGGACGCTTATTGGCGTGTCGGGAGCGGCGATGCCGCGGGCTTCGCCGCCGCGCTTGAGCAGCTCGCGGATCGGCGGTCGGAGCCTCGTCGGTAGGCGGTCGCTTCAGCGACGCTGCGCCAGGATCGCTTTCACGACGTTGCGTGTCCGCTCACGCCATGGAAGCGCCCGAATACCGAAGACCGACGCAAAGAGGTCGCTGTTGAGGCGGGAGTTGCGGGGACGGCGTGCCGGTGTCGGATACTCTTCCGTCGAGATGGCTTTCACCACCGGACGCTTGCCGGTGAAGGCAGCCTGCGCCGCGACGATTTCTTCGGCGAACTCGAACCAGGTCGCATCGCCCTGTCCCGCGAAGTGGTAGGTCCCCCAGCAGGTGCCGCCGCGGGACGATTTTTCGGCGGCCGTCAGGAGTGCTTCCGCCAGGTCGGCGGTGCCTGTCGGGTTGCCCACCTGATCGTTGACCACTCCCCAGCCTTCCCGGCTCGCGGCGAGGTCCAGCATGGTCTTGAGGAAGTTGCGCCCGTAGACGCCATAGACCCACGCCGTCCGGACGATGATGTGGCGATCCTGAACGCTTCGGATGGCCCTTTCGCCGGCCTCCTTGGAGAGGCCATAGACGCCGAGCGGCTTGACGGGATCGGTTTCGACGTAAGCCGAGGGCTTGCTGCCATCGAAGACATAGTCGGTGGACACATGGATCAACGGGATGCCACGGTCTGCTGATGCCTGCGCCAACAGCGCCGGGCCATCGCAATTCGCCTTTTGTGCAAGACTGGCTTCCTTCTCCGCCTGATCCACCTTCGTGTAGGCGGCGGCATTGACGATGACGGACGGGCTTGCGCCGTCGAGCGCTGCCCGGACCTGGCTGGGATCGGCAATATCGCATTCACGCCGCGTCATCAGCCTGGCCGCGATGCCGCGCGCCACGCACAAGGCCGCCAGTTCCTGGCCCAGTTGGCCTTGAGCACCCAAGACGAGCAATTTCATGTCGACTACTTTTCGAATCGGCGAAGGACGTTGGCCGCAACATTGAGGGCAATGCCCTTTTAATATAGACTGTACCTCTTGGTCTCGAACTCCACGAGGCAGCCCGGAGCATTCATGAATTTCACCGCGCAAGAGCTTGAAGAGGGCAGTGGCGTATTCCTGGTCCGCTCCAGGCGGTTTGTCGACAGCCGCGGACACTTCATGGAGGTCTGGGCGAAAGCCGCGTACCAGGAGATCGGCATCAATGCCGATTTCGTGCAGGACAACCAGTCGCTATCGACGGCCCGGGGCACATTGCGCGGCCTGCACTTCCAGCGCCCGCCCTTCGAGCAGGCAAAGCTTGTCCGTGTGCTGAAGGGCGCGATCTACGATGTCGTCGTGGATATCAGGCCGAACTCGCCGAAATACGGGCGGTGGATCGGCACCGCTCTGAGCGCCGACGAGGGCGAGCAACTGTTCATCCCGCGCGGGTTCGCGCATGGCTTCCTCACCCTGTCGAGCGAGACCATCGTCTCGTACAAGGTCGATGCCCCTTACTCGCGAGAGAGCGAAGCGGGCATCAGATGGAACGATCCGGAACTCAACGTGCGGTGGCCGCTGATCTACAGCGAAATCGTCCTGTCGGAAAAGGACGCCTTGCTGCCGCTGTTCAACGGCTCGGCGGGCGCTACGCACAAGAATATCAGGGCTGTGGAGTCCTGAGCGGAGAAGCCCGGCTCAGCCGGCGGCCGCGGTCTTCGGCGGCGGGATGCTCGGCCGATCCAGCCCTCGCGCTCCAGGCAGTGGCAGGCCTATGAGCCAACGAAGCGGATAGAGACGGTTGAGGTCCCGCAAGGCGCGGGCGGCCTGGATGACGTGACCTCGCATCGCCAGGCGCCTGATCCAGCCGAGATGATATCGGCCGCGCATTTGGGCCCTGAAATGACGCACCTTCTTGAGCTCCGGTTCGCTCCAGTGCCTGCGGTACCAATCCGCCAGTCTCAGTTCTTCGCGCAAGTACCGGGCACCGGACGTCGGCAACGCAGACGTCATGAGCTGGTGGGTTCGGACGGCATGCCTGACGTCCGCGTTGCGCAGTATCGGAAACCGCTCTGCCACCCGGTTGTAGAATTCGAGGTCGCCCGCCAGGGGATAGGCCGGATCGAACAGACCCACGGCATCGAATGTGCGGCGGGGGATCATGATCGACGAGATCGAGGCAGGCAGGTTGCCATAGTGCGACGAGATCCAGAGATAGAGCGGCCATTCGATCCGCTCCGGCGTGACGTCTGACTCGTCGATGCCGAGCATGCGGCCCTGCTCGTCGATACTTTGAGGCCTGCCGTAGACGAGACCCGCGTCGGGGTGCTTGGCCAGGAGTGCGGCTTGCGACGCCAGATACCCCGGCAGCATCACATCGTCCTGGGAGAAGACCTGGATCGGGTCGCCCTTGGCCTCGGAGATGCATCGATTCAGATTGCCGAATATTCCCCGGTTCCGGTCATTCTGCAGGAGGCGGATGCGGGAATCGGTAAAACCCCGGGCCACCTCCAGCGAGCCGTCGGTCGAACCGTCATCGGATATGATCAGCTCGAGATCCACATCCTGCGCGAGGATGGAGGCGATAGCCGTCTGCAGATACGGATTGCCGTTGTAGATGGGCAAGGCAACCGTGATCAGCATGCTCACGAGCTCGCCTTCAGCGCTGACGTCCAAAATTGAAGTACTCGCATGCTTTGCAAAGAGTCCTCGGGCCATGATCTTGAGGGGCGGGCGTCCAATCGCCTGTCGGCCGAAAAGACGCCGAGGGCAAGCCTCGCTCCAAAGGGGGCAGGGGGAATCAGCCGATATTGGCGCATAGAGTGCGGAAATGCCGCATATATTTTCTGCGGCTCTGCAGGAACCAATGGATGAGACCCAGGACCGAGTTCTTCGACAGAGGCCGGCGAGCTCGCGTACACACTCAACTATCAGTTTAGGAATATTCTTTATCTAGTTGAAATTTAATGATATTGATCTCGTAGAACTTTGATGGTATTGATTCTCTGCGTTAACACTGCAGTCTTATTTGATCGTGGAATAGCTGGGGTTGGCGGAATGCCGACTCTCCTTGGGTCATCCAAGGGCTTATATTAGCCGTAATGATTGAGCTTATTGGAGTCGCCTCCAAATGTTTTCGACCGAACTCTCGATCGATCTCAACGAGCAGGCAGGGGCTTGGCTAAACGAGCACGATTCGGTAACCTGGACCTACCCCGTTTCCGTGGACAGTTGAGATCTTGGGATCAGGCTACACTGTCTGACGTCATCGTGTCCTTCCTTTGCTGTTCTTCCTGCCTGCTGGTGGCATCCTTTTGTTCGGCCCCTGCGGAGCCCATCCTTCCGTCCCGGC
>CAMAYC010000059.1:0-29134 GCA_945862125.1 Reyranella massiliensis 521 | reverse complement strand
GCACCGAGAGCGGCTGGCCTCGCAGCGGCGCAGGGAACGGCGTCGTCGGCAGGCAGAGGATGGTGCCGGCCGGCAGCAGGTACTTCAGGCGGCCACGCACTTCCTGGCGCATCAGGGCGGCCCAGGTCTGGTCGACCTGCGGTGTCATGGAACCCATCACCAATGCCTTGGCGACCGAGAAGGCAAAGCGCGGATTGCCCATGTCGAGCCAGTCCTTGAACGTGGCATAGGCCTCGACAGGCTGCAGGCTGCGCTGGGCGCGCGCCCATACCGAAAGCCCCTGCGGCGCCATGATCTCTTCGCGGCTATTGCCGATGAGCGTGCCGAGGCGCTTCACCATGGGCTGCAGTGCCTCGGCGACATCGGCATCGGCGAAGCCGAAGGCATCGACGGCGACGATCAACTTGGTGGGCAACCCGGTCGAAGGGATCGCCTCGCCCAGCAGTACCGACGACACCTTGGCGAAGGTCGTGGCGCCCTGCGCAAACCAGCCAGTGGTGTCCGAAGTCGGCGCCTGGGGCAGCATGCCGGTCACGTCGAGGCGCCCGTGCGTCGGTCGGATGCCGTAGAGACCGCAGAAGCTCGACGGCACCCGGACCGAGCCGCCGGTATCGGTGCCGAGCGCGGTGTCGCAGAGGCCGGCCGCGACCGCGGCGGCAGAACCCGACGACGAGCCGCCCGGCACGCGGCCCGGGGCGCGGACATTGACCGGCGTGCCGTCGAAGGCGTTCTCGCCCAGGATGCCGAGCGAGACTTCATCCGTGATCGTCTTGCCGATCAGGGTGGCGCCGGCATCGAGCAGAGTCTGCACCGCCCAGGCGTTCTTCGTGGGCACCGGCCGGCCGGTCGGCCAGTCGTGGTTACCGCCGCCGGTCGGCACGCCAGCGACATCGAACAGATCCTTGGCGGCGAAAGTCAGCCCATCCAGCTGCCCGCCGGCTCGGCCCTCGATATGGGCTCGCGGACCGGGCACAAAGGCGCCGATGTCGTCGGTCATTCCGGCACCTTTCGCTTGATCAGGAGGTTTATTCGGCGGGGGTCGCCGGCGCCGACCGCCCGCGATCGCGCCAGCGCTTGGCCCAGCCCGGGCTGAAGCGCATGCCGGTCAGGCGGTCGAACCAGATATAGACCACCGGGGTAATGAACAGCGTGAGCAGCTGAGACACCATCAGGCCACCGACCACCGTGATGCCGAGCGGCTGGCGCAACTCGGCGCCGGCGCCGGCGCCGATCGCAATCGGCAGGGCGCCAAGCAGCGCGCAGACGGTCGTCATCATGATGGGCCGGAAGCGTAGCCGCGCCGCCTCGAGGATCGCCTGTTCCGCGGTCGCACCCTGCGAACGGCGCTCGATCGCGAAGTCGACCATCATGATGGCGTTCTTCTTGACGATGCCGATCAGCATGACGACGCCGATCATGGCGATGACGCTGAGGTCCATCTTGAACAGCATCAGGATGGCCAGCGCGCCGATGCCTGCGGACGGAAGGCCCGACAAGATCGTAAGTGGATGGATGAAGCTTTCGTAGAGAATGCCGAGGATGATGTAGATCACCAATATGGCGGCGAACAGCAACATGCCCTGGTTGGCCACGGCCTGCTGGAACACCTGGGCCGAGCCCTCGAAGCTGATGGCGATGTTCGCCGGCACGCCAATCTCGGCGGCCGCCGCGGAGATATCGCGCACCGCTTCGCCCAGCGCCACGCCGGGCGCCAGGTTGAACGAAATCATGACCGACGGCAGCTGCCAGATGTGGTTGACGGTGAGCGAGGTCGGTTTGTCGCTGCGCTTGGCTACCGTGTCGAGCGGCACCATGGCGCCAGCCGGCGTGCGGATCATGATTTTGCGCAGCACTTCGCTCGTGTCGGCGTATTTCGGGTCGGCCTCGAGGATCACCTGATAGGTGTCATCGGAGCCGAAGATGGTCGAGATCTGGCGCGAACCGAAGGCCGAATAGAGCATCAGCCGGATCTGGTCGACCGAGAGGCCGAGACGCGAGGCAGTGTCGCGGTCGACATCGATCACGGTCGAGCGGGCCCGGACCTGCAGGTCCGAATTCACATCGAGAACCGTAGGCAGCTGCCGCATTCGCGCTTCCACGAGCGGCGCGTACTCGCGCAGGGCCGCGAGGTCGCCCGAGCGCATGCCGAACTGGTACTGCGCGCGGCTCGCCGTGGTGCCGATGTTGATCGACTGCACCGGCTGGAAGAAGACATTTATGCCGGGCACCGACCTGGTGGAAATGCGCAAGCGGGCCATGACCTCCGACGCGCTGTCCTTACGCTCCGGCTTGTCGCGCAGCATGATGAACATGCTGCCGGAGTTCACGGTGTTGGCGCCGAAGCCGCCGCCCACCGTCGAGATCACGGAGGCGACGTCCGGATCACGCTTGATTACCTCGGCCAGCACGGTCTGGCGCGCCACCATCGCGTCGAACGACGCGTCGTCCGGCCCGACGGTTGATCCGCGGAGCTGGCCGATATCCTCGACCGGGAAGAAGCCCTTGGGTATCGCCTGGAACAGGATGGCGGTGAGCACGAAGGTGCCGGCGGTGATGAGCAGCACCAGACGAGGCCAGGCCACTGTGCGCCGCAGCGCCCAGGCATAGCCGTCGCTGACCTTGTTGAAGCTCCACTCGAAGGAGCGCAACAGGGCATTGTGCTTCTCGTGGTGGTCGACCGGTTTGAGCAAACGCGAGCACAGCATCGGCGTAAGCGTAAGCGACACGATACCTGAGATGATGATGGCGAACGCGATGACGAGGCCGAACTCGTTAAACATGCGGCCGACCACGCCGCCCATGAACAGCACGGGGATGAACACCGCGACCAGCGACAGCGTCATGGAGATGATGGTGAAGCTCACCTCCTTGGCGCCCTTGAACGCGGCGTCCATCGGCTTCTCGCCCGCCTCGATGTGTCGGACGATGTTCTCCAGCATGACGATCGCGTCATCGACCACGAAGCCTACAGCGAGCGTCAGCGCCAGCAGCGAGATGTTATCGATCGAATGGCCAGCCACGTACATCAGCGCGAACGTGCCGATCACCGAGATCGGCAGCGCGACCGCCGGTATGAAAGTGGCGCGCGCGCTGCGCAGGAAGAAGTAGATCGCGATGACGACCAGCACCGCGGCCAGCATCAGCGTGAACTCCACGTCCTCGATGGCGTGGCGGATCGGGATCGACCGGTCGGCCATCTGCGTGATGGTGACGCCGCTCGGCAGCTCGGACTGGATCGCAGGAATCATTGCCTTGACGCGGTCGACGACCTCGACGGTGTTGGCGTCGGGCTGCTTGTAGACCGCCAGCACGATCGCGCGCGTGCCGTCGTGCCAGCTCGCGACCTTGTCGTTCTCCACGCTGTCGACCGACATCGCCACGTCGGATATGCGGACCGGCGCGCCATTCTGCCAGGTGACGATCACCGGCATGTAGTCGGCCGCTTTCTGAATGGGGCCCGTGGCGTCGAGGATCGAGTTGAGGCGCCGGTCGGCGATTGAGCCGACGGGCTTACTCGAATTGGCCGCGATGATCGTGTTCTGAAGCTCCTGCAAGGTCAGGCCGCGCACTGCGAGCTGGTCGAGGTCGGCGCGCACGCGCACGGCGTATTTCTGCGAACCGAAGATCAGCACCTGGGCGACACCTGGCAACGTCGAGACGCGCGGCAGGATCGAGCGGCTGGCGAAGGCGTCGACGTCCGACAGGCGCACCTGGTCCGACTTCAGCGCCAGGAACATGACAGCGAAGTCGGCCGGGTTGACTTTGCGGAAGCTGGGTGGCGCCGGCAGCTCGGGCGGCAGCCGACGCATCGCCGAGGAGATCGCCGACTGCACGTCGAGCGCGGCGCCATCGATGCTCCGGTTGAGGTCGAACTGCAGCACGATCGAGGTGGCGCCGAGATACGAGGTCGAGGTCATCGAACTGACGCCGGCGATGGTGGCGAACTGGCGTTCGAGGATCGAGGCGACCGAAGCCGCCATCGTCTCGGGGCTGGCGCCCGGGAGCTGGGCCGAGACCTGGATGGTCGGGAAGTCGACGCGCGGGATGGCGGCGACGGGGAGCTGCTTGTAGCCGAACATGCCGGCGATGACGAAGGACGCCATCACCAGGATCGTCATGACCGGGCGGCGGATACAGACGGCTGACAGGGACATGAGGGACGCTCCCTGCCGGTCAGCCGCGCGGCGGCGCAGCCGCCGTCGACGGAGCAGCGGGCGTCGCCGGCTTCACCGAAACCGCGGCGCCGTTGACCAGCCGAAGCTGGCCGTCGGTCACCACCACTTCGCCACCTTGCAGGCCGCTACCGATGACCGATTCGCCGCCCTGCGTGCGCTTGATGACGACGGGCCGGACCTCGGCAATGCCATCCTTGATGACGAACACGTAGGGGCCCCGCGGGCCGAGCTGAACCGCCGGCGCCACGACCGAAATGGCCTCCGGGTCGGTACCGAGGGTGAGTTCGACCTTGACGAACTGACCGGGCCACAAGCCCTCGCTGGCATTGTCGATGCGCGCCTTGGCCGTCACCGTGCCGGTATTGGGATCGACGGTATTCTCGATGAACGCCATCACGCCGGACTGCCGTCGCGTGTCGTCGATGATCGCATCGACCTTGACCGGGCCTTTGGCCATGGCGGCGCGCAGGTCGGGCAGGACGACCTGCGGAATGGCAAACGACACGAAGATCGGGTTGATCTGGTTGATGGTGGCGAGCGTGCTGGCGACGGAGTTGTCGCCGACGCGGACGACAGCGCCCGCCTTGCTCGAGATCGAACCGATGCGGCCGGAGACCGGCGCGCGCAGCTCGGTGTAGGTGAGCGACGTCAGCACGCTCGCCTTGGCCGCCTCGTCGGCTTCGAGCTGGGCTTCGGCCGCCTTGACCGAGGTAAGCGCATTGTCGCGCTGGACCAGCGTGCCGGCGTTCTTGCCGAGAAGATCCTCGTAGCGGGCATGATCGCGACGCGCCTGGACGAGCTGCGCCTGGGCCTTGCGGATCTGTGCTTCGATCTGGCCGAGCTGGGCCCTGAGGGTACGCGAATCGAGTTCGAACAGCAGGTCACCTTCCTTGACGAGGGCACCCTCCTCGACGTGGACCTTCATGATCTGGCTGTCCATGCGTGGCTTGATTTGGATGGAGGCGATCGCCTGCACAGTACCGACCGCCTCGACCATCACGGCCATCGGCTTCTTGCCGATCGTCGTCACCACGACCGGCACCGCGCCACCAGGATTGGCCCGCCCGCGACGGCCCTGCGGTTGCGCCGTGGCGGCGGGGCTGGCTTGGGCTTGGCCGGCAGCCTTCGCCGACGCGCCAAACCCCAGTCGCTGGGCGACATCATCGCGATAAACATAGGCAGTGCCGCAGGCCACGATAGCGACCGTCGCCAATACCGCCCAACGGACCATCCGCATACCCGTAGTCTCCAGACCCCAATCCCCGCGAGATTATATGCACACCTGCCCCCGCCGGACAGCCGGAACGATGGCAAGATCAAGGATTCAAAGCAAAAAACCCGCCACAAAGGGCGGGCTTTCGCAAGATCAGGAGGCGTGTGCCTCGTTTAGCGGCTGTAGTACTCGACCACCAGCGACGGCTCCATCTGGACCGGATAGGGCACGTCGGCCAGCTTCGGCCCGCGGACGTAGGTGCCCTTCATCGCCTGATGGTCGACCGTGACGTACTCCGGCACGTCGCGCTCGGCGGTCTGGGTTGCCTCGATGACCCGGGCCATTTCCTTGGCCTTCGAGGTGAGCTCGATCACGTCGTTGTCCTTCACCAGGTACGACGCGATGTTGACCCGCTTGCCGTTCACCTTGACGTGGCCGTGGCTGACCAGCTGGCGCGAGGCGAAGACGGTGATGGCGAATTTCATGCGGTAGATGACCGCGTCCAGCCGGCGCTCGAGGAGCTCGACCAGGTTCTCGCCAGTGTCGCCCTTGCGGCGCACGGCTTCGATATAGTAGCGGCGGAGCTGACGCTCGCCGACCGAGCCGTAGTAGCCCTTGAGCCGCTGCTTGGCCATCAACTGCAGGCGATAGTCGGTCGGCTTGGTGCGCCCCTGGCCGTGCTGGCCGGGACCGTATTCACGCTTGTTGATCGGGCTCTTGGGACGGCCCCACAGGTTGACCCTGAGGCGGCGGTCGATCTTGTACTTCGAATTCGCGCGCTTGCTCACGCAGCACTCCATCGGTTTTTGCGACCCAAATTCATCGGGTTCGCTGTTGTCCGGATAGGCCTTGATCCAGTTCGCGCCTGTTTACAGGCGCTTTGGCTGGGGCGGGATGCGAGCCCAAACGGCCTGCAACCACGTTCTCCGGAAGAAGGGCGGAACATACTGGCGGATGCCGCCCAGTCAAGCAGGCGTTCCGCTATTTGAATCAATGACTTAGATCTCGACCAGCACCACCTCATGGGTGATCTCGGCCGACTTTCGCACCATGGCGGTGGCCGAGCAGTACTTCTCATCCGACAGGCTGACTGCCCGTTCGATCAGCGCCTTGTTCAGTTTCCGGCCCCGGACCGTGTAGACGAGCTTCACGGAGGTGAAGACCTTGGGATGGTCGTCGGCCCGTTCGGCGACCATCGCGACCTCGACCCCCTCGATGTCCTGGCGCTGCTTCTTCAGCATCGACACGACGTCGATCGCGGTGCAGCCGCCCATGCCCATCAGCACCACCTCCATCGGCCGCGAGGCGAGGTTGCGGCCACCGACGTCGGGCGAACCGTCCATGGTGATGGTGTGGCCGCTGCCCGCTTCGGCGACGAACAGGGCACCCTCGACCCAGGAGATCTTGGCGGTGGTGGACATGCTTATTCCTCGTGCTTGCTCTTGGAGAGAAATTTTATGACGCCGTGGAAGGTGCGCGCCTCCTGCTCCGTCATCTCGGCGCGCTGCAGCAGCGCCCTGAGGTTGAGCACCATCGAGGGTCGCATGTCCTTGTTGCGCAGGAAGCCCGACTGATCGAGCGCCCGCTCGAGGTGGTCGAACAGGTTCTGCAACTCCTCCTTGGTCGCCGGCCGCGTCGCGTACTCGGCCATGCGCGCGGCTGGCGTGGCATCGACGGCGGCGGCCCATTCGTAGGACACCAGCAGCACGGCTTGCGCCACGTTGAGCGAGGAGAACTGCGGATTGAGCGGGATCAAGAGCGCGGTGTCGGCGTGAACCATATCGTCGTTCTCGAGGCCGGTGCGTTCAGGGCCGAACAGGATGCCGACCCGATCGCCCTGCCCGATCCAGCCCCGCATCTCGGCGGCGGCGTGCCGCGGCGTCAGGATGCGCTGCGTGAGCTCGCGGTTGCGCGCCGTGGTCGCGACCACCCGCTCGAGGTCAGCCACCGCGTCGGCCACGCTGTCGAACACCTCGGCGTTCTCCAGCACGACGTCGGCCCCCGAGGCGGCGCGCTGCGCCTTGTCGTTCGGCCAGCCATCGCGCGGCGCGACCAGGCGCAGGGTCGCGAGGCCGCAATTCAGCATGGCGCGCGCCGCCATGCCGATGTTCTCGCCCAGTTGCGGCCGCACCATGATGATCACAGGCGTGGTCTCAGCGACCGTACGGCCTTTCGAAGCTCGTCCCATGCCGCCGTATAACGCGGTTAGCGCGTGGCGATAAGGGCCGGCCGCCGCATGAGGAACAGCAGCGGGATCAGCACCAGCGAGCAGATCATCATGACCCGGAAGTCGTTGAGATAGCCGATCAGCGCGGCCTGGCGGTTGATCTCGGCATCCCAGACCGCAAGCATCGCCGGGTCGGCGCCGGGCAGGCCCCGGCCGAGCGGCCAACCCGGGTGGAAGGGCGTGAATTTCTCGACGATGTCGGCGCGGTTCTGCTGCGTGTTGCTGGCCAGCATCGAGATCAGCACCGCGATGCCCACGCTGGCGCCGAGGTTGCGCAGCAGTGCGTTGATCGCTGCCCCCTCGGTGCGCAGCCGGGCCGGCAGAGTGGCAAAGGTGAGGACGGTGAGCGGCGGGAAGACGAGACCGAGCCCGAAGCCCAGCAGCACGCCGTTCCAGACGATGTGGCTTTCGCTGACGTTGAAGTCGAACAGCGTCATATCCCACAACGACAGCGCGCAAAGGCTGAAGCCGATGGCAATGAGCAGGCGCGAGTCGATGCGCCCGATCAGGCGCGACACCATCATCATCGAGACCATCATGCCGGCGCCGCGCGGCGCCAGCACGATACCGGTCGTCAGCACCGGATAGCCCATGAGCTGTTGCAGGAAGGGTGGCATCAGGGTCGCCGACACGATCAGGACGAGGCCGGCGAGCGCCGTGAAGGCAAGCCCGACGCAGAGATTGCGGTCGCGGAACAGGTCGCGCGACAGGAATGGCTGGCGGTCGGTCATCATGTGGACCAGGAACATGGCGAAGGCCACGCCCGCCACCAGCGTCTCGCCGATGATCTCGACCGAATCATACCAGTCGAGCATGTGGCCGCGGTCGAGCATGAGCTGGAACGAGCCGATGGCGACGGCCAGCAAGGTGAAGCCCAGCAGGTCGAAGCGCCTGGGCCGGTCGTGCACGCTGTCGCGCACCAGCGCCAGGATGCCCAGCGTGCAGAGAATACCGACCGGCAGGTTGACGTAGAACACCCAGCGCCAGCTGAACTCGTCGGTCAGCCAGCCGCCCAGCGAAGGCCCGGCGATCGGGCCCAGCATGGTGCCGACGCCCCACATCGCCATCGCCTTGCCCTGCTCCTCGCGCGGATAGGTGTCCATCATGATGGCCTGCGAAACCGGCACGAGGGCGGCGCCAAAGCCACCCTGCAGGGCGCGGAACAGCACGAGTTGGTCGAGCGACTGCGCCGCGCCGCACAGCATCGAGACGATGGTGAAACCGACGACGCAGGTGGCGAGCGTGCGGCGTAGGCCAAAGCGCATGGCGCAGAAGCCGGCAAGCGGCGTCATGATGGCCGAGGCCACGATGTAGGAGGTGACGACCCACGAGACCTGCTCCTGGGTGGCCGACAGCGAACCCTGGATCGACGGCAGCGCCACATTGGCGATGGTGCCGTCCAGCGCATGCATGATGGTGGCTGCCATCACCGTAAAGGTGATCAGGCGGCGACGGCGCAGTACCGTCGGATCGACCGCCGGCGCCATGGTACTAGGGCTTCGCGACGGCCGGCGCGCTCGACAGGCCGAGCGATTTGCCCAAGCCCGCCAGGAGGCCGCCCAGCGAGCGGCTGTGGCCGGTATCGATCTCGACCGTCGTGCTCATGCCGACGCGGAGTGGCGGATCGCCCTTGCGGCAGGCGACGGCGATGCGCACCGGGATGCGCTGCACCACCTTCACCCAGTTGCCGCTGGCGTTCTGCGGCGGCAGCACCGCGAATTCTGCGCCCGTCGCCTGGGCGATGCTCAGCACCGAGCCTGTGCAGACCGAGTCGGGATAGGTGTCGACGTGGATCGTGGCCTTCTGGCCAGGCCGCACGCGCGTGAGCTCGGTCTCCTTGAAGTTGGCCTCGACCCAGAGGTCGGTGTCGGCGACGACCACCATCACCGGCACACCGGCGGTGGCATAGCTTCCCGGCACCGGGCGCTTGGCCACGATACCGTCGAGCGGCGATTCGATGGTGGTGCGGCGGAGTTGCAGCAGCGCCTCGTCGCGCGCAGCCATCAACTGCTTCACCTTGGGATGATCGTCGGTGCGGATCCGGCGATCGCCGGCCAGCGCTGCCTCGATACGGGTGAGGTCCTCCTCGGCCGCCGAAATGCGCTGGCGCGCCACGTCGAGCGCGAGGCGTGCCTCTTCGAGCTTCTGGGTCGAGGCGATCTTCTTTTCAGCGAGGCCCGACTGCCGCTCGAACTCGGCCACCGCATAGGTCTGCTGGCTGAGCGCCGCCTTGATCTCCTCGCGCTTGACCCGCCATTGCGCACGCAGGCCGCGAATCTCGGCCCGCCCTGTCTCGATCTCGGCCTCGAGCCTGATCAGTGCCAGGCGGTAGGACTGGTCATCGAGCTTGAACAGGAGCTGGCCTCGCGATACCGCCTGATTCTCCTTCACCGGCACCTCGACGATGATGCCGCTGACCTCGGTGGCGATCTGGGCACGGTCGCCCTTCACGTAGGCATTGTCTGTCGCGATAAACCGTCCGGACGACAGCCAGACGAACAGCGTCACGGCCAGGACGAACAGCGGCAGCAACCACATGACGGCGCGAGCGAGCACACGGCCGGACAGCCGCGGCTGCCGGGAAACGGCCGCCGCGATTGGCGGGTTCTGGGTGTCCAGATGCTCTCCGTCTCGCACGTTTATATGGTCTGCCCCGACCTCTCAGAGGTCAACTGGCTGGACCGGCATGGCAGGTAGCTAAACCCGCTGCGCGGGCTTTGCCCTTAAGCCCGCTGCGCGGGCTGGGCGCCGTCGCGGAACAGCTTGTAGGTGATGGCGTCGTAGAGTGCGTTGTAGGAGGCGTCGACGATGTTGGGCGACACGCCGATGGTGCTCCAGCGGCGGCCCTTCGCATCCGCACTCTCGATCATGACACGGGTGGTCGCGGCCGTGCCGCCGGCCGAGTCGAGGATCCTTACCTTGAAGTCGACCAGGCGCATGTCCTCGAGTTCGGGATAGATCGGCAGCAGCGCCTTTCGCAGCGCAGCATCGAGCGCATTCACAGGGCCGTTGCCCTCGCCCACTTCCATTGCCCGCCCGCCCGCCACGTCGAGCTTCACCGTCGCCTCGGAGAGCGCAATCAGCTGGCCGCGGGCGTTGACCCGGCGCTCCGACAGCACGCGGAAGCTTTGCAGGAGGAAGTAGTCGGGCACCGTATGGAGTTCGTGGCGCGCCAGAAGTTCGAAGGAGGCGTCGGCGCCGTCGTAGGCGTAACCCTCGGCCTCGCGCTCCTTCACGATTTCGAGCAGCCGCGCGACGCCGGGATCCTTGGCATCGACCTCGAGGCCGATCTGGCGGAAACGCGCCATGATGTTGGAGCGGCCGGCCTGGTCGCTGACCACGATGATGCGCTGGTTGCCGACGAGTTCCGGATCGATGTGCTCGTAGGTCTTGGGGTCCTTCTCGACCGCCGAGACATGCAGGCCGCCCTTGTGCGCGAAGGCGCGAGTGCCGACGTAGGCCGCACTGCGGTTGGGTGTGACGTTCAGCCGGTCGTCGAGAAGGCGCGACAGGTGCGTGAGCCGCTGTAGCGCGCCCTCCTTCAACCCGGTCTCGAAGCCCATCTTGAGCACGAGGTTGGGTATGAGGGCGATCATGTTGGCATTGCCGCAGCGTTCGCCGAGACCATTGATGGTACCCTGGACCTGGCGGACGCCGGCGCGCACCGCGGCCAGAGTGTTGGCGACGGCGTTCTCGGTGTCGTTGTGCGTATGGATGCCGAGGCGTTCTCCTGGGATCTTCTTCACGACCTCGCCCACGATGCGCTCGATCTCATGCGGCAGTGTCCCGCCGTTGGTGTCGCACAGCACCAGCCAGCGCGAGCCGGCCTTCTCCGCGGCGGCAAGACAGGCCATCGCATAGTCGGGGTTGGCTTTGTAGCCGTCGAAGAAATGTTCGGCGTCGAACATCACCTCTTCCATGCGTGTCTTCGCATAGGCGAGCGAATCGCCGATCATCTCGAGGTATTCGGTTCGGTCGACCTCGAGCGCCACGTCGACGTGGAAATCCCAGGTCTTGCCGACCATGCAGACGTTGCGCGCCTTGGTCTGCAGTATGGCGGCGAGGCCGGGATCGTTGGCGGCGCTGCGGCCGGCACGCCGTGTCATGCCGAAGGCGGTGAACTTGGCGTTCTTGAATTCGGGCGGTTCGGCGAAAAAGCGGTCGTCGGTCGGGTTGGCGCCGGGCCAGCCGCCTTCGATATAATCGATGCCCAGCAGGTCGAGTTCGCGCGCGATCGCTGCCTTGTCGGCCACGGTGAAGTCCACCCCCTGCGTCTGGGCGCCGTCTCGCAGGGTGGTGTCGAAGAGATAGATGCGGTTGGACTGGCTCATGGGGCGCGCATCATAGTCTCCATGCCTCATAAAGATAGACCAGGGGAAGGCAGCCGGAGTGACCGAAACAGACCGTTACAAGCAGGCTTGGCAGGACCGTCGGTCGCGGGTCTTTTCCGTGCTCGCGATGATCGTGATCATCTTTGCGTGCCTGAAGATGTGGCCCAACGACCTGCTCCTCGCCGGCTCCGTCCTCGGCTTGTTGCTCGCCGGCTGGCGCCTCTACGATTTCCGCTGCCCGCGCTGCGGGGACCGCTTCAGGTCCACGCTCGACTGGCTGAATTTCTGGTCCCACCGCCACTGCCAGAACTGCAATCTCGAGAAGGACACCGTTCCCAAGGAGCCCCGGCAATGACCACCGCTACCACCATCACCGAACTACGCACGACCCTTCTGGAAGTGCCTTGGCATGGCAAGCCGCCGGCAGCCGGGCTGAAGATCGAGACCAAGCGCGACATCTTCGTGCTCGAGATCGAGACCCAGGGTGGCCTGATCGGCATGAGCTACCTGATGCCATTGCGCGGCGGGCTGCACACGCTCGACACCTGTATGAAGGAACTCATTGCGCCGCATGTGATCGGCCGCGACGCCACCGAGATCGAGGCGATCTGGCAGACACTTTACAAGAGCAACTTCTGGCTGGGCCGCATGGGCGTCACCGTATTCGCCCAGAGCGCCGTCGACATGGCCCTGTGGGACATCGTGGGCAAACGCGCCGGCCTGCCGCTGTTCCGGCTGTGGGGTGCCGCGCGCACCGAGATCCCGGCCTATGGTTCCGGCGTGTTCCGCGGCCTCGGCCGCGACGGCATGATCGCTCGTGCGAAGGAATTTACGGCGCAGGGGCTGAAGGCCATCAAGATGCAGGTGGCGCACATCCGGCCGTGGCGCGAGGACGTCGAGAACGTGAAGGCCATGCGCGAGGCGATGGGCGGCGGCGTGGAAATCATGATCGACGTCAACATGGGCTGGGACGCCGACACCGCGATCCAGGCCGGCCATCGCATCGACGAGTTCGATCCCTACTGGCTGGAAGAGCCGGTGGTGGCCGAGGACTTCGCGGGCTACCGGCGCATCGCGGCGGCTCTCAAGACGCGAATTGTCGGCGGCGAGAGCCATTATGGGCGGAACGATCTCAGGCCCTTCTTCGAGCATCCAAGCACGCCGATCCTGCAGCCCGACCCGATGCGCGGCGGCTACAGCGAGTTGCGCAAGATCGCGGCGGCGGCCGAGCCCTGGGGCATCCGCATCGCGCCGCATCTCTTCCACGAGACGATGGTCCATGTGATGGCCTCGATCCCCAACGCCAACTACCTCGAATACATGGACTGGAACGACGACCTGTGGATCGAGCCTGTGCTGCCGTCCAAGACCGGCATGATGTCTCCGCCCGAGCGGTCGGGCCACGGCCTCGCCTTCCGGCCGGAGATCCTGAGGGACCATCGGATCGGCGGGCAGCGGATCAAGGACTGAGACCAAAGTCCAATGCCGCCGGTCTTTACGCCGGCTGCCAGATCGTGAAGATGGCGCCGCAGGAGGTTGCCGTGTCAAAGCAGACCCGCGCGACGGAAATGCTGGCGAAAGCGGGAATCCCCTTCTCCGTCCACAGCTACGACTACGATCCCGGAGCGGAGCGTATCGGCCTGCAGGCGGCCGAGGCGCTGCAACAGCCGCCTGAACGCGTACTCAAGACGCTGATGGCGTCGGCCGACGGCAAGCCGGTTTGTGTCCTCGTGCCGTCGGACCACGAAGTCTCGATCAAGAAACTCGCGGCGGTCTTCGGCGGCAAGGCCGCGCAAATGATGAAGCCCGCGGATGCGGAGCGGATCTCCGGCTACAAGGTCGGCGGCATCAGCCCGTTCGGCCAGAAGCGCAAGGTGCCGACGGCGATCGAGGCCGGCGCACTTGCGCACGATCTGGTGTTCATCAATGGCGGGCAGCGCGGACTTCAGGTCCGCCTCGATCCGCGCGCCGCCGCGGAGGTTCTGGAGGCGATCGAGGCGTCGCTGGTCGCCGAGACGGCGTGAGGAAACTGCAGAATTTCACCTCAAGGAGGCGATGAAATGAGCTACGTGAAGATGAAGGACGGCACCGAGATTTTCTTCAAGGACTGGGGGCCGAAGACGGCGCAGCCGATCGTCTTCCACCACGGTTGGCCGTTGAGCGCGGACGACTGGGATGCGCAGATGATGTTCTTTCTCGACAAGGGCTTTCGCGTGATTGCCCACGACCGGCGCGGCCACGGCCGCTCGACCCAGACCGATACCGGCAACGAGATGGACACTTATGCCGCCGACGTCATTGCGCTGGCGGCGTCGCTCGACCTCAAGAACGCCGTCCATGTCGGCCATTCGACTGGCGGCGGCGAGGCCACGCGCTACGTTGCCCGCGCCGAAAAGGGCCGCGTCGCCAAGGCCGTGCTGATCGGCGCCGTGCCGCCGGTGATGGTGAAGTCGGACAAGAACCCCGGCGGCCTTCCCATCGAGGTCTTCGACGGCTTCCGCAGCGGACTGGTCGCCAACCGAGCTCAGAACTTCTACGACATTCCAGCCGGGCCGTTTTACGGCTTCAACCGGCCGGGCGCGAAGGTCTCGCAGGGCATCATCGACAACTGGTGGCGCCAGGGCATGATGGGCGGCATCAAGGCCCACTACGACTGCATCAAAGCCTTCTCCGAGACCGACTTCACGGAAGACCTGAAGAAGATCGACGTGCCGGTTCTGATCATGCATGGCGACGACGACCAGATCGTGCCCATCGCGGATTCGGCGCATCTCGCCATCAAGCTGGTGAAGAAAGGCACGCTGAAAATCTATCCCGGCCTGCCGCACGGCATGGCAACGACCCACGCCGACGTCATCAACGCCGACCTCTTGGCCTGGATCAAGTCCTGACCTTGCCGTTGCCGAGGCGCCGCAAGGTTGCCTCGGCAAAACGCCCGGCCGACGGCGGGTCGAACTCCATGAACAGCGCCGGCTCCAGCACCTCGACCTCGATCACGATCAGCAGCCCTGCCCGCACCACGCCATCCACTCGGGCATAGAGCGGCATCTCGGGCAGCGCGCGCAGGCAGGACGCGCCCTGCTCCGTCACCTCTCGCGGCGGCATCTCGGCGGTGCGCGTCGGGCCATAGCGTGAGTTGCTGCGAAACTCACCGGGCGGCGGACGCTTGCGGATGGCATGGCTGAAGGCGCCGTCGAAATAGACCAGCGACAGTTCGCCCTCGGCAATCTCGGGCAAGAACTCTTGCACCACCACGCCCGAAGCGCGCGCCTCGTCGGAAAGCCCGGCGACCTGGTCCAGAAGCGTCGCGCGCTCGATCAGTTCGACGGAATAGCCTGAAGCACCTGAGGCGGGCTTCACCACCGCCTGCTCCCACCCTGCATCGGTCAGCACTTTGGCGATGGCAGCCGTCTCACAAGGAACAATGTGCGATTGCGGCACGCGAACACCGGCCGCCGCGAGCTTGCCGACATAATCCTTGCGCAAATTCCAGCGCACCAGGTCGATCG
This sequence comes from Reyranella massiliensis 521, assembly GCA_945862125.1. GTDB lineage: Bacteria > Pseudomonadota > Alphaproteobacteria > Reyranellales > Reyranellaceae > Reyranella > Reyranella massiliensis_A. The sequence goes on along the minus strand of CAMAYC010000059.1, from coordinate 13,679 downwards.
GATTGAACAGCCGTGTCGCGGCAGCCATCGCTTCCGTCCAGTGGCGGAACGCTTCCAGCGTGCGGTAGTAACCCCAGGTCGCCCGCAGGACGACCGCATCGGCTCCGGCAAAGGCCTCGCGCGGCCCATCCCACGCCGCTGCGGCGACGCGGCAACCGTGACGCTCCAGCGCGTCGGCATAGAGCCGGTCAGACGGGGTGATGTCGGGCGATTCCAGGGACGTCGCGAGCACGATTGATGGCATGCTTGCCCTGTTACTTGCAGACGTCGCGGAGCGCCTTCCAGTCGGCGTCGCTGAAGGCGAGCTTGCCGGTGGTCGGCCGCTTGGTAGCGTCGATGCGTTCCTGGGTCGGCGGATGGCTCGACCAGATGCCGGCCGCCGAGGCCGCGTCCTTTGGTTCCTTCTCCAGCATTTCCTCGAAGAAGCCGGCGATGCCGTCGGCCCGAAGCCCGAGCTTCTCGAGCAGTGCCACACCGGTGGCGTCGGCCTCGCGCTCAAAGGCGCGGCCGTTGCGCAGCGCCAGCAGGATGTTGCCACCCGAACTCAGCGTGTTCAGGAGATCGGAATAGCCACCGCTCACCAACTTCATCAGCAGGTCGATGCCGTACTGGCGGGCGATGCCCTTGATCGGATGATGGTGCACGACATGGCCGATTTCGTGCGCCAGCACGCCGGCGACCTGGGAGCGGTCCTTGGCCTGGTCGATCAGGTCCGAATAGAACACCAGGATGCCGCCCGGCAGGGTGAAGGCATTGACCGGCCCACCTTCGATGATGTGCACCGTGACTTCGTGCTCGTAGCCGGCAGCCTGGGCGAGTTCGTTGGCGAGCCTGTTGATCGCGTCCAGGCCTCTGGTGCCGTGGCATTCGTCCTTGTCGGCGACCAGTTCCTCGAACACGGTCTCGCCGAGCTTGGCCTGCAGACTGTAGGGCAGCCAGGGCGCCGCATATTCGGTGCCGTAGTCGACGGTGAGCCAGAACAGGCCGACCAGTGCCACCAGAGTGACGCCGAGCGTCGCCAGCCTGGGGACCACCGGGGCCGGCCGGTGGTCGAGCGCTGCGAGCTCGGGCACGAGGGCGGCGAGCCGCTGCCTGAGGTCGATATCCTCGACCACCAGGCGGGCCTCGTTGCCGCGGCGCACGACGGGAGGCGCCGCCTCGTGGTTGCCATCGCCCAGCACGACGAGTTCGCCGATCGGCCAGCGCGCCACAATGCTCGAATCGGCGGGACGGAAGATGATCAGCTCGCCGGTGGTCGCGCGCACACCGACCTCGTGCACCTGCGCGGTGACGCCGTCGTAGAAGCGGGAGGCAGCGGCCATCGTCAGATTCCGCTCACGTCGAACATGTCGAGCAGACCCTCGCCGTAGCCCGGGCCGCGATCCGGCGGTTGGGCGATCGAGGCGCCGTCGGGCGCGCCATAGACCCAGAGCTGGTCGGCAATCAGCTTCATCGTGCGATGCATCACCCATGGCCAGCCGATGCCGAGCGTGAGCAGCACGATCAGGTAATTCAGCACCAGGAAGCCCCACATCTGGCGCGTCGAGATCGCGGTGGCGAACAGCACATTGCCGGCGCGGCTGTGAGTCACGAGGTAGCGCATGAGATAGGCCTGCCACCAGCAGCGCAGCGGCAGGATGAGCAGACCGAACACGATGTAGGCGGCGAAGGCGATCGCCACCACGAACAGAAACGTGCGCAGACTTGGCCGCGAGAAAAGCTTCAGGAATTCGTCGGAGGAGACACCGAGGCTCTCGAGCGTGCCGCCGACGGCGAAGAACACGGCGACGGCGGCCGCGACCCAGGCCACGATATTCAGGAAGTAGTAGCCAAGGTAGCGGCCGTAGATATCGCCCGCGTTGCCGGCGAAGGCGAAGGGCAGCGTGCCCAGCCGCGTGTTGGCGATGCGCGGCCGTGCCAGATTCACAGAGACGACCGGCGTCAGCAGGTAGGCCGTCAACGCATTGGCGAAGTGCAGGAAGGTCGCGATCACGCCGTAGCGCCAGGCCGAGCCCGCCATGCCGCAGTGGATGCCGCGCCAGCGCGTGCGCGAGAGCTTGTAACGCAGGCCGGCATAGTGGCCGACATAGGCGAGCGGAAACCCGATCAGCAGCACCGACAGCGAAAAGATGTCGAACAGGCCGAAGGTGGCAAACGGCTTTTCGTGGAAGACGTAGATCCAGGCCAGGTACATCAGGCCGGCCCAGGCCGCGAGCAGCACCACCGCGAGCAGAAAGCCGATCAGCAACTCGCGGCCACGGCCGCGATACTCGAAGCGGTCGCCCAGGATCGAGAGATGGTTCCAGACATAACGCCGGATGCGGGTCCGACCCCAGAAACGTGACCAGCCCAGCGTCACCAGCATCAGCACGAGATGGCGGAGATAGATGGCGTAAAGCTCGCCCAGGGTGCCGTCATAAACCGGCCGGCTGGGCGTCAGGTCCGGCCGGGTCGGCTCGGGCACGAAGGCGCCCCCGGGCGCACTCCCCGTGGTTTGACCCCAAGGGGTGGTCGCGTTGCTCAAGACTGGCCTGAATCTCTCGGCTGCACTGCGGAATATTCTATGCTGCGATGCAGCATTTATTGGTGTAGGGAGTGTACGTCAACCCTGCCAGTGGCCGCCACCATGACCAAGACGACGCCCCACGTGCCCAAATACGACGCGCCCAAAAAAGATCGGCCCTGGCTGATCCGGACCTACGCCGGCCATTCCACGGCCGAGAAGTCGAACGAGCTCTACCGTACCAATCTGGCCCGCGGTCAGACCGGCCTCAGCGTCGCTTTCGATCTGCCGACCCAGACCGGCTACGACAGCGACCATCCGCTGGCGCGCGGCGAGGTCGGCAAGGTGGGCGTGCCGATCAGCCATCTCGGCGACATGCGCGCACTGTTCGACGGCATCCCGCTCGACAAGATGAACACGTCGATGACCATCAACGCGCCGGCGGCGTGGCTGCTGTCGCTCTACATCGCGGCGGGCGAGGCGCAGGGCGTCGCGCGCAACAAGCTGCAGGGCACGACGCAGAACGACATCATCAAAGAATACTTGTCGCGCGGGACCTATATATTCCCGCCCGAGCCGTCGCTCAGGCTGACGGCCGACACGATCGGCTTCACCTATCGCGAGGTTCCCAAGTGGAACCCGATGAACGTCTGCAGCTATCACCTGCAGGAAGCCGGCGCGACGCCGGTGCAGGAGCTGGCCTTCGCCCTGGTCAACGCCATCGCCGTGCTCGACGCGGTGAAGGCGCGAGGCCAGGTACCCGACGCAGACTTCCCGCAGGTCGTGGGCCGCATCTCCTTCTTCGTGAACGCCGGCATCCGCTTCATCACCGAGATGTGCAAGATGCGCGCGTTCGCAGAGATGTGGGAAGACATCACGCTCAACCGCTATGGCGTGGCCGACCCCAAGCAGCGTCTGTTCCGCTACGGCGTGCAGGTGAATTCGCTCGGCCTCACCGAGCAGCAGCCCGAGAACAACGTCTATCGCATCCTGCTCGAAATGCTGGCCGTGGTGATGAGCAAGAACGCCCGCGCCCGCTCGGTGCAGTTGCCGGCGTGGAACGAGGCGCTCGGCCTGCCGCGGCCCTGGGACCAGCAATGGTCGCTGCGCCTGCAGCAGATCGTGGCCTTCGAGACCGACCTGCTGGAATACGGCGACATCTTCGACGGCAGCACCGAGATCGCCGCCAAGGTGGAGGCGCTGAAGCAGGAGGCGCTGGCCGAGATGGCGCGCATCGACGATATCGGCGGCGCGGTGGCAGCCATCGAATCTGCCTACATGAAGCAGCGCCTCGTCGAATCGAACCTGAAGCGGCTCTCGGCCATCGAATCCGGCGACCAGACCGTCGTCGGCGTCAACGCCTATACCGAGGGCGCGCCCTCGCCGCTTTCCGGCGGCGGCCAGGAGTCGATCATGACCGTCGATGCCTCGGTCGAGAGCGGCCAGGTCGAGCGGCTCAACGCCTGGCGCGCGGCGCGCGACGGCGCGGCGGTGAAGAAGGCGCTGGCCGACCTCGCATCGGCCGCCAAGGAAGACCGCAACGTCATGCCGGTATCGATTGCCTGTGCCCAGGCCGGCGTCACGACGGGTGAGTGGACCGACACGCTGCGGCAGGTGTTCGGCGAATATCGTGCACCGACCGGAGTCGCCCGCGCCGCCGGCGTGACCGACGGCAGGCTCGAAGCCGCGCGCCGTGAGGTCGACACGGTCTCGCGGCGCCTCGGCCGGCGGATAAAGATCCTGGTCGGCAAGCCCGGCCTCGACGGACATTCCAACGGCGCCGAGCAGATCGCCGTACGCGCCCGCGACTGCGGCATGGAGGTCGTCTACGAAGGCATTCGCCTCACGCCGGAGCGTATCGTCAACGCCGCCCTCGAGGAGAGCGTGCACGTGGTCGGGCTCTCGATCCTCTCGGGCGGCCATGTCTCGCTGGTGGGCGACGTGCTGGCGGGCCTCCGTGCCGCCGGTATCGGCGACGTGCCCGTCGTGGTGGGTGGCATCATCCCGCCGGCCGACGCCGAGGCGCTGATCAAGGCGGGCGTCGCGCGCGTCTACACGCCCAAGGATTTCGACCTGACGGCGATCATGCGCGACATCGTGGTCGTGGTGGACTCAGCGTGGAAAGAGGCCGCGTAAGGTAGCCGTCGCGTGCAGCATCGGATCGATGACGGCATGGCTGAACAGCCACGCCTCGGCGTGAATTGAGCCGCCGTCGCGGCGAATGACGCGCGACAACGCCAGCACGTCGGCGTCCTGCGCCGGCTTCAGCACCGTGACGTTGAGATGCGTGAGCTGGGCCTCGAGGCCCGCCGCGGCACGGAGCGCGGTGTCGACCAGCGACAGCAGCGCCGGCATCGTCCAGGTCTCGCCAGGGCTGAGCGAAAAACGCAACCGGATGTCCTGGTCCTGGCACTCCTCGACGAACAGGCCATGGATGTCGGCGGCCGGGAGCGTCTTTTCGAGAAGCTTCTGAAGTTCATCTTCTGTCATCGGCCGCACTCTATGCTATCTCCGCAACGCATGTCCTTCCTCGACCATATCAGGCGTTGCAACAACGCCGACCTCGCCCAGTTTGAACCCTGGTTCATCGGCCGCGACCGCGCCGGCTTCATCCATCATGATTTCGCCGCCGACGTCGTGGCCGGCTGCGGGCTCTTCGGGCGCGAGGACGGCGCATGGCGCCTCGATGCGAAGCTCGACACCGTGGCGAAGCGCACGGCGGAGATGCGCACGTTTCTCCTCTCCTTGCGCGAGCGCGGCTACTTCAAGGGTCTGTGGCGCGAGGAGGAATATGCCGTCGCGCCGGCGTCCGGCACGCCAGTGCTGATGGCGATGGAGCGCTCGGCCGTGCCGTGGTTCGGCGTCCGCGCCGGTGGCCCACATATGACGGGTTATGTCCGCAAGGACGACGGGCTGCACATCTGGGTGCCGCGGCGGTCATATGAGAAGCCCACCTTCCCTGGCCAGCTCGACAATACCGTCGCGGGCGGGCAGCCGGCCGGACTCGGCCTGCACGAGAACCTGGTCAAGGAATGCGGCGAGGAAGCCTCGATCCCGCCGGAACTCGCCCGCCAGGCAAAGGCCGTCAGCTTCGTGGCCTACTGGAACCAGTCGGGCCAGCAGCTCAAGCCCGACATCATGACCTGCTTCGATCTCGAACTGCCCGAGAGTTTCACCCCGCAGGCCAACGACGGCGAGGTCCATTCGTTCGAGCTATGGCCGGTGCATCGCGTGTTCGAGACGGTGCGCGACACGGTCGAGTTCAAGTACAACTGCAACCTGGTGCTGATCGACTTCTTCGTGCGCCACGGACTCCTGTCGGCCGACGATCCGGATTTCGTCCCCATCGTCGCGGGCCTCCGGAAGGAGTATGATTTCTTGTAGCCAGCCCGGCTGGCATTGCGAAAAATGGCAGCCCCATGCCGCGCCTTGCGCCCACGCTCCTGGTCTTTGCCGTGTGCTTCACCGCCGCGCCGGCATTCGCGCAGGGCCCATTTGTGCAAGGCCCCTCCGGCCACCACGGCCAGGGCCACGCCGAAAATCACGACTGGTACGAAAAGCTGAAACGTCCCGGCTCGAACGCATCGTGCTGCAGCGGCTCCAAGGATGGTGTCGAGGGCGATTGCCGCCCGACCCGGGCCTACCAGAAGGATGACGGCAACTGGTATGCGCTGCTGAACGGCCGCTGGGTGCCGGTGCCGCCCAAGGTCGTGCTGAACCAGCTCGCGCCCGACGGCAACAGCCACATCTGCGCCAACAAAGGCGGCACCATTTTCTGTTTCCTGGGTGGATCGCCCAAGAGCTAGCGTCAGCTAGCTCTGGCGGGCGGCAGCGGTTGTAATCAACCGCGAGAGCCCGCGCGCTTCCAATTGCGCACCTTCGGGCTCCTCGATTCTTTCTGCTCGGAGTGGCGCCCGCGCTTCGGTCGCTGCGCTCCCTGCAGCGCTACACGCCACCAGCGCTCCGCCAGCGGAGCGCTAGGCCGGGGGCGTGATGTTGGAATCCTTGATCACCTTGCGCCACTTCTGCGTCTCGACGGCGATCCGCTTGCCGTAGTCAGCAGCACTTCCACCGACCAGCACGAAGCCGAGGTCTGCAAGCTTCTTGTTGGTTGCGGGATCGGAGATGGCCTCGTTGAAGACCGCGTTGAGCCGGGCGACGATCGGCTCAGGCGTGCCACCCGGCACCATGACGCCAAAGAACACCGCGCCCTCCAGATTGGCCGGAAGCCCCGCCTCTTTCACCGTCGGCACGTCCGGCAGCATGGGCACGCGCTTGGCGGCCGCAACGACCAGGCCACGAAGCCGGCCGTCCTTCACCGCCAGGCCGGTTGGCAGCAGCGTGTCGGAGAACAGCATGACGTGGCCCCCCAGCACGTCCTTCAGCGCATCCGCACTGCCCTTGTAGCCGATGTGCTCGAGCTTGATACCGACCTCCGACTTGAACTGCTCGCCCCACAGATGCGGGATGCTGGCATTGCCGGGGGAGGCGTAGCTGATCGGCGCGGGCTGCTGCTTCGCATAGGCGATCAGCTCGGCCATCGTCTTGAAGGGCGCTTCCTTGTTGGTCGCGAGCAACAGCGGCATGTCTACAAAGCCGATGATCGGCGCGAGATCCTTGGTCGGATCGTAGGGCAGCTTCAGGCCGAACGAGGTGTTGGTGGCGATAGTGCCCGGCGCCAGCAGGATCGTGTGGCCGTCGGGCTTGGCCTTGGCGACGATCTCGGTGCCGATGATGGTGCCGCCGCCCGGCTTGTTGTCGACCAACACCTGCTGGCCGAGCTTGGCCGTGAGGTATTCGGCAGCGATGCGGGCCGAAGTGTCGGTCGCGCCGCCCGGCGCGTAGGGCACGACAAAGCGGATCGCCTTGTCAGGGAAGGCCTGCGCACGCGCCACAGCGGGCGCGAGGGCCAGGGCCGCGGCGGAACCCAGCAGATGACGACGCTTCATTATTTCCTCCCGGAATTTTGCCCAACGTCGCACGGCATGCGAAGCTCTGGCAACGAAAACGGGGGTTAGTGCGTGGCGGAGGACGGTCAAGGGTTGGAGTTGAGCAATGCCGGACCCGAGGCGGTGGCGGCGCTCGATTTCGTCCGCCAGGAATGGCTGGCCTTTGGCAACCGTCTCGCGGAGTTCGTCGCCGCCGCCGACAAGGAACAGAAGTGCCTGATGTTGCCGCTGATCGCGGCCAACCTCCTGCTCTCCATGAATTCGACCGAGGGCTTCGAGGGAGCCAGGCGCTACGTCGCGCGCGCCAAGGCAATGTCCTCAGGTGCCAACGCCCGCGAGCTGGCCTGGCTTGCCGCCACCGAGGCGTGGATCGCGGGCGACACCGACCGCAGCCTGCAGCTCCACGAGCAGATGGTGGCGCGATGGCCGCGCGACCTGCTCGCAGCAAAGCTCGGCCAACTCCACGCCTTCAACCAAGGTGACGCCAAGGCGTTGCTGCGCATCGGCGAGCACATCGTGCCGGCCAATGGCGAGAATCACTATGTCTGGGCGATGTATGCGTTCGGCCTGGAAGAGTGCAACCGCCTGGAGGAGGCCGAGGCAGCGGCGCGCAAGGCGATCGCCCTGGACCGCCGCGATCCCTGGGCGCATCACGCCGTCGCCCATTGCCTCGAAGCGCGCGGCCAGATGCAGGACGGCGTGGCCTTCCTCGAAGAGATGTCCGACACGTGGGAGAACTGCAACTCCTTCATGTACACGCATCTATGGTGGCACCTCGCGCTGTTCCTGATCGATTTGGACCGCACCGACGAGGCGCTCGAGCTTTACGACAAGCGCGTCTGGGGTGTGTGGAAGGAATTTTCCGAGGATCAGATCAACGCCATTTCACTGCTGGCGCGTCTCGAACTGCGCGGCGTCGATGTCGGCGACCGCTGGGGCGACGTCGCGATCTACCTGAAGCCGCGCCTGCACGAGCACTTCTCGCCCTTCCTCGACCTGCAATATCTTTACGGACTCGCCCGCGCGGGTGACCAAGGCGCCGTGACCGAGATGCTGGCGAGCCTGGAAGACCGCGCCGAACGCGCCAAGCCGTTCGAGCGCGAGGCCTGGACCGATTGCGCCGTGCCGATGGCGCACGGGCTCGCTGCCCACGCGCGCGGCGACGTCGCCGACGCAGCACGCCTTCTCGGCCAGGCGATGCCGCACCTGAAACCCATTGGCGGCAGCATCGCGCAGCGCGCGCTGTTCGGCGCCCTCCATCTCGACGCCCTCATACGCGCCGGCTGGAACGACGCGGCGATGGCGATCCTCCAGGGCGACGAGCGCGAGCGGCCGACGGTGGCGGCCACCAAGCGTGCGCTGGCCGATCTTTACCGAAAGGTCGGCCGCACCGAGCAGGCGCTGGCCGCCGAATACCAGGCCGAACAGCTCGTTCGCCAATATCGCGCCGCCCGGGGACCGACGAAGGGGAAGGCCGCATGACCCAGGATCTGACGCAAGCGAGCGCCGCCGAGCTTTCGAAGCTCTACCGGAAGGGCAAGGCCTCGCCGGTCGAGACGATGAAGGCGGTGCTGGTCCGCGCCAGGAAGTTGGCGCCCCGGATCAATGCGCTCTGCCATGTCGACGCTGCCGCATCGCTCGCCGCCGCGCGCGCCTCGGAGAAGCGCTGGAAGAAGGGCAAGCCGCTGTCGCCTCTCGATGGCGTGCCGGTCTCGATCAAGGAACTGGTGCGGGTAAAGGGCTGGCCGGCGAGCATGGGCAGCAAGCTCACCGACAAGACGCCCGCCGATGCCGATGCGCCCGCTGTCGCGCGCCTGCGCGAGGCCGGCGCCATCGTCTTTGCCCAGAGCACCAGCTCCGAATACGGCCACAAGGGCGTGACCGATTCGCCGCTGCACGGCATCTCGCGCAATCCGTGGAACACCGACCATACGCCGGGCGGCTCGTCGGGCGGCGCAGGTGCTGCGGTAGCGGCGGGCCTCGGCCCGATCGCCATCGGCACCGACGGCGGCGGCTCGGTGCGCATTCCGGCTAGCTTCAACGGCCTGGTTGGCCTGAAAGCCACGTTCGGACGCGTGCCGGCCTGGCCCCCGTCGATGACCGGCGATCTCTCCAACACCGGCCCGATGGCCCGCACCGCGCTCGACTGCGCGCTGATGATGAACGCCATCGCCCGTCCCGATGCGCGCGACGCCTACGGCCTGCCCGCCGACGACACCGACTACACGATGAAGCTGGGCAGCAAGCTGAAGAAGTTGAAGGTCGGCTTCGTGCTGCGCTTCGGCGACCACCCGCTCGACATCGAAGTCGCCTCGCTGGTGACCAAGGCCGCCAGGCAGTTCACGGCGCTGGGCTGCGACGTGGAAGAGGTCGCAGCACCCTTCCCCTATCCCGAGGCCGGCCGTGCCTTCGTGATCCACTGGCTGACGGCGCTGCAGCGTCTGCTGCAGCTCTATCCCGAAAGCCGGCACGACGAGTTCGACCCCAGCCTGCTGGCCGGGGCCAAGGCCGGGCTGCGCTATTCGCTGCAGGATGTGGTGAACGCCCAGGTGACGCGGCGCGAGCTCGCCATCGCCTGGAACCTGTTCTTCGCCAGGTACGACTTGCTGCTTACTCCCACCGTCGCGGTAAAGCCTTTCGCGGCCGGCCAGAACCTGCCCGCGGGGCAGGACGGCAAGCCCAACATCCAGTGGTCGCCCTATACCTCGCAGTTCAACCTCAGCCGCCATCCCGCCGCGAGCGTGCCCTGCGGCCTCGGCAGCGAAGGCCTGCCGGTCGGACTGCAGATCGTGGCGGGCCACTACCGCGATGCGCTGGTGCTGCGCGCCGCTGCCGCCTACGCCGAAAGCAACCCGCTGAAATTCCCTGTCCTTCCGGAGACCGACCGATGACCGCCGACCTTGCGATGATGCCTGCCCACGAGCTGGTGAAACTCTTCAAGTCACGCAAGGCCTCGCCGGTCGAAGCCACCAAGGCGGCGCTGGCGCGCATCGATGCCTTCAACGGCCAGCTCAACGCCTTCCAGCATCTCGATCCCGACACGGCGCTGCGTGCTGCACGCGCCTCTGAGAAGCGCTGGAAAAAAGGCGGCAAGCGGCAGAGCGACCTCGACGGCGTGCCGATCACCATCAAGGACATGGTGCTGACCAAGGGTATGCCGACGCGCATGGGCAGCCTCGCCACCGATCCCGACGGGCCGTGGACCGTCGACGCGCCGGTGGCGCAGCGCCTGCGCGAGGCCGGCACGGTGCTTCTGGGCAAGACGACCTCGCCGGAATACGGCTGGAAGGGCGTGACCGATTCCGGCCTCTACGGCGCCACGCACAATCCCTGGAAGCTCGGCCGCACGCCGGGTGGGTCCTCCGGCGGCGGCGTCGCGGCCGAAGCGGTCGGCATGGGCAATCTCGCCATCGGCACCGACGGCGCGGGTTCGGTGCGCATCCCCTGCTCCTTCACCGGTCTCTTCGGATTGAAACCCACGCAGGCGCGCGTGCCGCTGTGGCCGCCCTCGGCGCAAGGGACTCTCTCGCACATCGGGCCAATGACGCGCACTGTGCGGGATGCCGCGATGATGATGAACGTCATCGCGCGACCCGACAGCCGCGACCTCTACGGCCGGCCCGACGATGCCGAGGACTACCTGAAGGGCTTCGAGAAGGGCGTGAAGGGACTGCGCATCGCCTATTCGCCCACGCTCGGATTCGTCGAGCGCGACAAGATCGACCGCGACGTGGCGGTGGCGGTGGACCACGCTGTAAGAGTGTTCAAGACATTGGGCGCCAAGGTGGTCGAGGACTCGCCCGACTTCGCCGGCCTCGACCCGCGCCGCATCCTGAACGCGCACTGGCAGTCGAACGTGGCCGTGCTGGTGAAGACTTTTGCGCCTGAGAAGCGGGCGTTGATGGATCCGGGCCTGCTGAAAGCCGCCGAGCACGGCGCGAATCTCGGCCAGGAGGCGGTGGTGACGGCGATCCACCAGCGCCAGCAGGTCGGCGTGATCATGAACCAGTTCATGGCCAAGTATGACCTGCTGCTCACGCCCACCATGCCGATGACGGCCTTTGCGGTGAATGAGAATGCAGCGTGGGGTGGCGACGGCGTCGACATTGGCTGGACGCCGTTCACGCTCACCTTCAACCTGACGCGCCAGCCCGCCGCCACCATCCCCTGCGGCCTCGACCGCGAGGGCATGCCGATCGGCCTGCAGATCGTGGGCGGCCACGCCCGCGATGCGCTGGTGCTGCGCGCCGCCGCGGCCTACGAACGCGTGCGCCCGATCCCGGCGCCGCCGATGGCGCACCAGATCTGACGGGCATCGCGCCCCGATGGCCTTCAGCCGCCAGACGCTCACCTATATAGCGTGGGCCGCGGCGCAGGCGGCCGTGCTGGGCGGCGTGGCCTGGTTTGCCGACCGGCAGATGGCGCTGGGCTTCAGCGATTCCGCCGGCTGGCGCCCCTTCACCTGGCCGTTCTCCACGGAAGAAGCGGCTCCGGGCCGCGCCTACAGCGGCGACGACCACGATGTCTATGTCTGGCTGAAGCTCGGCGCCCTGAAGCCCAGCCAAGAGGGCGACTGCCCCGAGGGTATCGCGACCGACGCGGTCCTGGAGCAGGCGGTCGATGTCCGCCTTCTCGACCCGCGGTTCGTCCCGGTCGGGCCCGGAGAGCGGCTCCGTATCACCGATGCCTTTGGCCGGGTACGCACCTACCGGCACAAGCGGCATAACGGGGCGCTGCGCTACGCCGAAGCCGTCGCCGTTCCCTACAACTGCGATATCCTCACCGCGATCATCGACGGCGATGCCCGCGACCCCGCCTTACGCAAGCTGGGGCGTGAGTTCCTCGAATCGAACACCGTGCAGGTGTGGGTGATCAAAGCGCTCGAAGGGCGCTGAAGCGTCAGGCCCACACGTCTTCCGCCACCTCGACGCAGCGCGCGAGCTTGGCCCACTGCTCCTCCTCGGCCAGCAGGTTGCCCTCCTCGGTGCTGGCGAAGCCGCACTGGGGACTGAGGCAGAGCTGGTCGAGCGATGTGAAATTCGCGGCCTCGTCGAGGCGGCGCTTAAGCTGGTCCTTGCTCTCCAGCGCGCCAGTCTTCGAGGTCATGATGCCGAGCACGGCGTGCTTGTTCTTGGGCAACATCCGGAGCGGCTCGAAGCCGCCGGCACGCTCGCTGTCATACTCCATGAAATAGGCATCGACGCCCATCTTGTTGAACAGCACGTCGGCCACCGGCTCGTAGCCACCCTGCGCCATCCAGGTCGACCGGAAATTGCCGCGACAGAGATGCATCGAGATCGTCATGCCCGGCGTGCGGCCGGAGACGGCGGCATTCACCAGGTCGGCGTAGATGTGCAGGAGCCTGTCGGGATCGTCGCCGCGGCCGCGCAGGTAATCGCGCTGCGCCGGGTCGCAGAGATAGGCCACGAACACCTCGTCGAGCTGCAGGTACGTGCAGCCCGCCTCGCCGAACGCCCGTACCGCCTTGGCGTAGGCGCGGCCGAGGTCCTCGAAGAACGCCTCCATCTCCGGATAGATGGCCTTGTCGATCGCTTCACGGCCTCCGCGATAGTGCAGCGCCGTGGGCGACGGGATCGTCATCTTGGGCGTGGCTTTGGCCACCGACTTCAGGAACCTGAAATGTTCGGTCATCGGATGGCTGGTGAAGTCGATCTTGCCATGGACATGCAGCCCCTCGGCCTTGGTTTGCGTGCCCTTGAACTGCAGGCCCTGGGCCACGCTCACCAGCTCGACGCCATCGAGACCGGCCAGGAAATCGTAATGCCACCACGACCGGCGAAACTCGCCGTCGGTCACGCCTTTCAAGCCGATCGCCTCCTGCTTGGCCACGAGCTTGGCGATTTCGGTATCTTCGACGGCCTTGAGTTCGGCCGGCGTGATCTCTCGGGTAGCGCGCTTTGTCCGCGCCGCCTTCACAGGCCCGGAGCGCAACAGGGAGCCGACCTGGTCGGCGCGAAACGGTGGCTTAATGCGATTCACAGGGCGTATCCTCCGTCGACCATCAGGGTCTGGCCGGTGATCCAGCGGGCGCGCGACGACGCGAGGAACACAACGCCCTCCGCAACCTCGTCGGCCGTGCCGAGGCGCTTCAGTGCCATGGCCGCACGCGACGCGTCGAGGAAGCGCTGGTCGAAGTCGCCGCTTTCCACCAGCGCGTGATAGAGCCCGTCGGTGATGACCCCGACACCGACGGCATTGGCGCGCAC
>CAMAYC010000058.1 GCA_945862125.1 Reyranella massiliensis 521 | reverse complement strand
TCGACGATTGCCCCCGGACCACCGGCGGCTGATCTGGTAATCTTCTTCACAGCGTTGCTCTCCTTAGTTGGATTCCACACCCCGAGCCTAACAGGCTCAAGGTGAGCAACGCCTACTTCACAATTTCAACAGAGGCCGGGACATCCCCTCACCGTGGATGATGGCCACATTCAGAGTGTTGAACGCGTGTTTACGGATGTTCTGCGCTGGAATCACGTGACAGTAGACGTGTCGGCCGCCACGACATTGGAGCATGCCACTGACCTGGTGAGACAAAGCCTCAGCCATGCAATCGAAAGCGAGAGGGATGGGCGGTCGCTTGCGATTAGGGTGACGCTTTCAGGCCGAACCCGATTGCACGGTGAATTGTTCGAAGACGAACCTAGGTTTTCCGCCGAGGTGAAAGCCCTCGCCGTCGGCAGCGGCGGAGACCGAATTTGGATTGAGAAAGTTCGCATCGAGACATCTGGTCTACCGGAGCCGGGCGCTTCCCGCAGCGATGCGATCGGGGAACTCGAGACGCTATTGAGTGAGGCCGCGCGCGATCCGGCGCTACTGGCTTCGCTTCAGGACCAGCTTAGCGGCATGCTGAACCGCCTCCCCCCCGAGTTACGCAATGCACAAGCGCCAGAACTCTCAGCGATCCGGGACGGCCGGATTGCAGACATCGCGGAAACGATGCGGCCAGCGGTAACTGCCTGGCTCCAAAACCCTCGATAGACTGCCGCCCCCGCACAAGGCACTTCCGCAGGAGACTTCGAATGCGCATCGCCTCGCTTGACCTCATCCGATACGGGCGCTTCGAGAACACGGAAATCCCGTTCGCCAAAGGAGCATCGGACTTCCAAATCATCGTTGGCCCGAATGAAGCCGGAAAAACGACGATTAGAACGGCAATCTCAGATCTTCTATTCGGCTTTGAGCATAACGCTCCTTACGGGTACCGGTTCGACAATCCCATGCTTCGAGTGGGCGCGACCCTTGAGGGGGATGCTACCCAGCTACGCATTCGGCGACGGAAGGGGCGCTCTCAGACGCTTCTCGATGCGGACGAGAAGCCTCTTAGCGACGCTGTTCTCGATGCCTTTCTCAACCAGAAAGACCGCGCGTTTTTTGAGCGCATGTTCAGTCTCGATCAGCAGGGGCTCGTTGCCGGCGGCCGCGATCTGCTTGCCGCCAAAGACGACCTAGGACGCATGTTGTTTCAGTCTGCAGCGGGCGTAAGTGGATTTGGCGACGCGCTCGAGCGCCTGAGTGCCGAGGCAGATACTCTGTGGGCACCGCACAGGTCGGACAAACGAGCCTATACGCGAGCGGAAAAGCGCTTCTCGGAGGCTGAGAAGATCTTGAAGGAAGTTACTCTGCGGGCTCCCGTCTACAGGGAGGCCATCAAGCAGCTTGAAGAGGCGCGCGCAGCGGGCACGCTAAATGCCGACCAGGTATCGAAGCTGCGCATAGAGGATCAAAAGCTGCGACGCGCCCAGGCAACGCTTCCCAAACTTGCTGAACTGACTGACGTCCGCCTCAAGCGCACCGCTCTCCAAGCCGCGGTGCTTCTTCCCACCGATGCTTCGGCGCAGGTAGCCAAAGCCAGGAGCGACATTGCCGTTGCAGAGGCAGCGATTCGCTCTGCCGAGAAGCTTGCCACGGAAAAACAAGAAGAGCTCGCTCCCCTAGCCGTCGACGAAGCACTGCTCGCACGTGCCGACGAAATTGGGGCGCTCAAAGACTTGCGCTCCCGGTATGAGCCCTACCCTAGAGACATCGCAAAGCGCGAGGGTGAGATAGGCAGCCATCAAAAGCGGACTGCCGAGATCGCCAACGACCTGACTTGGGGCACCCCGACCGAGGAGGAAATCCGTGCGCGGTTGCCCAATCGGCTCGTGCGCGTCGAACTCCAAACTCTAGCCCAGAGCCACGGCGGCCTGGTGGCAGCCGTCTCGGCTGCTGAAGACGCTCTCAAAAGGCAACAAACAATCAACGCTCAAGACCAGGTGGAGCTCGAAAGGCTTCCCGCCGCTCCGCCTTCCGCGGAACTCAGCGATGCGCTCGCGATCGCCCGTAACCTTGGCGACGTCGCCAAGACACAGGGAGAACTCAAGCGCCGCTGCCTCGGCGTCGAGCAAACTTTGGCGACAGCGCTCGAAAAGTTGGCACCGTGGTCCGGCACAGTAGAAGAGCTGAGGGCCACGCCGATACCCGCCGCATCCGTATTGGGCGGTTTGAAGGTGCGACTCGACAAGATCGAAACCGATCTCCGGACAGCGGACGCCCGGCGGGAGGATGACGACAAGGCTCTCCAGCTCACCCGCCTGCAAGCCCAGCAAATAGAGCGTGATGATCGACCTGTCGCCGCTGACGATCTGTCCACGGCTCGCGACGAACGCAACGGGCTGTGGCAGGCAATCCGAGATCGCCTTAAGGATGGCGATGCGGGTCAGGCCCTCGGATATGCTGAGCCATTTGAAGCAAAGACACGGAAAACAGATGACCTCTCCGATCGCCGCTTCGATCTGGCCGAGAGGTCGGCGGCGCTGACCCGTGCCCGCCAAGAAGTCGAATTGATCACTCACCGCTTGGCCCTAACCGAGGGCGAAATCACCCGACACGCTGAGGCCAAAACACTTGTTCTTGGTGAATTGGGGACCATCCAAAGCCAACTGGGCCTGCCGGGTTTAAGCAACGGAGACATTGAGGCCTGGCTGCGAGACCGTCTCGATACCCTCAGGCAGGCTACCCAACTGGCCGATGAGCGCGCGAAGCTTGCGGCATTCGATCGCGAGCTAGAACAGGCAATTGCCGGACTGGTATCGGCGCTCAGCGGTAAGGCCAACGCCTCGTCACCAGACCGGATCGACGTATTTGGGCGCCTGCTTCGGGAAGCAGATAAGCAATTCACCACACAGCAAGCTCAATTCAATAAGCAGGAGCTTATCCGGACCCAGCTGGCCAAGGGCCATCAGGAAGCCACCGCCTTGGAGGCACGCCTTACACAGGCCGCAGCGTCGCTCGAAACGTGGCGCCAGGCATGGACGACGGCCTGCACCAAGGCCTCACTCGAGGCAACGTTGCGTCCTGAACAAGTGACGGAAGCCCTTCAGCTGATGGCAGAACTCGAAGCAAAGATCAGCGAGATCCAAGATCTGCGCGTGACACGTATTGGAGCAATGCGCCGCGACCTGGATGCGTTCGCCCTACAGGTAAAGGCGATCGTAAGCGCGGCGGCAAATGATCTAGCGACAAAGGCCCCGGCAGAAGCCCTCGATGAACTCGCCACTCGCCTCTACAGCGCACAACGCGTCGCTGCGGAAGCGCAGCGGCTGCGTCGGGAAATCGCCGACGCCGGCAAACGACTAGAGGAAGCCCAAAGTGCTCATCAAGCCGCGGTCGCTCAGCTGGAACCGCTTCTTCAGCAAGCTGGCGTGAAAGAGCTCGCGGCGCTTCCCGAAGCGATCAGCAACTCCGACCAGTGTCGAGAGTTCGATCGCAAAATAGATACCCTCGAACGAGATCTAATCGGACTAGGCGATGGGCTTTCTCTTGCCGACCTCACGATCGAAGCTCAGGACCAGGACCGCGATCTCATCCGTGCTCGCCTCCTGGAGATCGAAGACGAACTCCAGCGGTTGAGCAATGACCGACAGCGGATCGGTGGCGATATTGCAAATGCCGAAGCCAAGCTACGTGGTATGCAAGGAAGCGATGCAGCTTCGGTGGCCGCTGAAACACGCCAGCAGGCCTTAGCTGATATGGGTGACGCCATCGAACGTTGGACGCGCCTTACTGTTGGCGTACGTTTGCTCCGCGCTGCGATCGATATGTACCGCGAGCGCAAACAGGCGCCATTGCTCCAGAGCGCCGAGAAGATGTTTGCAACGCTAACACTGGATGAATTCAAGGCGCTGCGCATCGACTATGGCCGAGCGGATCAGCCGGTCCTTACGGCGATCCGCCAAAATGACGAGGTAGTACCTGTCGAAGGGCTTAGCACCGGGACCACCGATCAGTTGTTCCTGGCATTAAGGATTGCAGCACTTGAGCAATACCTCGAAACGGCCACGCCCTTCCCGTTCATCGCCGACGATCTGTTCGTAAATTTTGACGACGCGAGGTCCGCCGCTGGATTCAAGATCCTGGGCGACTTGGCCCGTAAGACGCAGGTAGTATTCCTCACGCATCACGCGCACCTGTTGGAAGTGGCCCGTATTGCTATCCCCGACCAACCTGACCCTATCCGGCTCGTGTGAGCCGTAATCGCTTGCTCCTCGCGGTACCCGCCCCCGGCCTAGGGCACTCACCTCAAGGTCGGTCAAACAATGTGATTGAGGCCTGAGGACACCCTCGGACTGGCGTCCTCCGCGCAGGGTGATTGCTTTCTTGGGGGACATGCCAGGATCTGACACCCCTTAGGTGTCTACTACCTCAGTGATCGGCCCTGCCGCCAGATAAGCGGCAGCGCGCGCAAGACACGCGCTGGGAGGTACCACTTGGACATTATTGTCGGCTTCTTTCTTGCGGTAATCCTTGTCGCACTCTGCGTGGGATTTGGATTAGCCGTCTCGACGGTGGTCACCAGGCTTCTGACCGGCGAAGATCCCGGCGATAAAGGACCTCCGGACCGGAACTAACTAGCTCCCCATAAGACGCACTCCCGCCGAACCGATAGATTCGCCAGGGAGCAGTTATGTATCCACGAAGTCCGTAGATAGTTTGATTTTCTCTGGCTTTGTCGTACTCCGCTTAGGATTATCTGCTAGTGCACGCCTAAACCACCACCGTTGGTGGTGTGATAACTACTCGGTAAACGATACCGCGCCTCGCTTCAGACTTGTTGCTTAGGAATTTGCCTCCATGCGAGAGAGTCTTTCCAAAAAAAAAGAGCGTTTGGCTGCGGACTTGAAGCTGTTGCAGCCGGTATCGCCTGAGGCCATTGATTTCGTTGCCGCTCGAGTCGATCTGAACAAAGGTAAACAATACCGAATCATATGCTTCGACGCGGAGACTGTAGATACCGGTAAAAACAAGCGTTTGATCTATGTCGTCTTCGTCGAAAGTGGGCAATGTCACGTCGTGGACAGCCGTAGCGAGAGCGTCGAATCTGTCGCGTATGACCTCGACTTCGTCGCAGAAATCCGGCGCGTCGAGAATCTGCGAAATGTAACGGCCGACGGGCGAACTCGAGAACTTGAGGAGCGGCTGTTTATTCACTTTATTGATTGCATCAATCCAAAACTCCAACGCGGTGGTGATGGAGGTGGGCCGTTTGTCGTAGTCACGAAAGAATGGAATGGCGGCTCCGACCCTAAGCTTTTCGACGAATCAGCAAAGGACCTCCAGGCACACCTCGACATGATCGTATGGTCGGATCCGAACCTGCCCTCGAACACTTTCGGATGCCTTTTATGGGATGGCCTGCCTCCGCCAGTCGACGTGGCGGATGAGTGGCACGGCGAAGACTTGCTCTATGAGGACTGCAAAGACGACTATCTGAAAGCCGGGTCGGCAGAGGATTTTGAGGTTTTTCGAGAGTCGCTTGTGCGAGAGATGAGGTCAGAGAACTTATCAATTGTCTTGGATAGTGCGCCAACCGACCGACTCATCGCGGCCCTTTGGGTCCTGCGCTGGCAGTTCGGCGGGCGCATCGTGGACGAACCGGCCAGAGTATGGGAGTACACTGACGGGGATTATTGCCGAGGAGGAGGATATGATCTGGACGCCGTTTGGTGGCCCATTGAATTTCCCATACGAAAGCCCTCCTCGGCCGAGCGTACAGCAGCGAAAGCAAAGTTCGCTTGTTGGCTAGATCGCCTATACCTCTTCAGCATCGGTTGGAAACGCCTCAGCGACAGACTGATAACCTATGACGGCGACGACGAGATGTTCGACGAAGACGAATTTGCGAAGCAGCGAAAGCGATTTCTCGAGGTCGAGGCTGGCCATGAGGATCTGACATATCGTGGATGCCTATATGTCCCCTCGCTCTTGAAGGTAAAAGAGGTATGAAGCCCTTTCTGCACGCGAGAATATCGGCGCGCGTCTTTGGCGGGCATTGGAGCGACACTCTTCCAATTCACGACCTGATCGACTCAAGCAAGGCGGCACATCCAACCATGCGGCATCGCGCGGTTTTTCACTCCGACCTCGGCGTATCGATCGTCGAGGCAGTGTTCGCCGCCACACAAAAGACCTGGCCGAAGAGCTTACCGCCAACCAAGACAGTGGCGATACAGCATATCGAAGATGACCTTGGGCGGGTTCCATCTGTAGCCGAGTGGGCGTCTTGCCTTCACCTACCCGACGCAGCTCTTAGACCCCCAAAGCGGCTCGGCACAACTGCCTTTCGCGAGGACCCGGCTGCTGCCGCCGCGGCCAAGTGGGGAGGTACCGCCGATGCCTATAGAAGCCTAATCAAGTGGTTCGATGAGCCAGAACGACAGACCGGTGATCGCCGGGCCGCCTTCATTCTGCAGAACAGCTTCGGACTGTTCCTGTCAGAACGGGTCTTTGGCCCAGTAATTGAAGTCGCAAAGCGGCGCTACGTTCCAGTGCGTGACATCGGCGAAGCCCTACTCCTAGCACGCCATGGCACAATACCTTCGCTCGACAGCGTGCTGCGCTGCCTTGAATTGAAATCGTGGATGTATCCTGAACCTTCGGGGCGGCTCCACGATGAAGTGAGCGCGGCACTTCGGCGGCGACGGGCACACAACGCTGATCTCAAGCATTCGTCTGCTACGCGGATAGCCTAATTCTGGAAAAGTCGATTTGTTAGAGACTCAATAGATGCTCGGTAAGCGCCTCTCTTCCTCACGGCTGAATGACTTTCTTGGATGCGCGCACCACGCTGCGCTTTGGCTCGACGGTGTCCAAGAGCCTGAAGACGATAATGCTTCGCTCGAACTGGTTCGCCAGAAGGGCTTCGAACACGAGGCAACTGTTCTAAAACAGCTGGAAGCCGGTCACGGCCCCGCCGCTTCCATTTCCACGTCTGGAACGCTGGAGAAGCGGGTCGCCGATACATTGGTGGCCATCTCCGACGGCGCCCCTCTTATCTACCAGGGGGCATTTGCAAGCAACCGCTGGGTCGGGTTTCCCGATTTTCTGATCCGAACAGAGCGCGCCGACGGTATTTGGCTCTACGAACCGGAAGACGCCAAGTTGGCGCACAAAGCCAAGGCCGAACATCTCCTTCAGTTGGGCATCTATGCAGCGCTACTCAATGAGGCGGCTACCTCCCCTATCGCCCAAGGCGCGATCCATGTGGGTGGAGGCAAGCCGGAACGCTTCAACCTGAAACGCACACGATCGATCACCAAGCGCTTGATGCGAAAATTCGAGTCTTTCGCGGATCTGGCAGAGCGAAAGACCAAAGCCGTGCGGACATCAGCGTGCAAACAATGTCCTTTTCAATCACGCTGTGACGCCGAATGGCGTGCCGCGGACAGCCCTGTTTATGTCGCAGGAATCCGTGGCGATCAGATAATCAAGTTTGAGGCCGCCGGCGTAAGAACCTTGACTGATTTGGCGGCGCTTGCTCCGACGTCTCCCATCCCCGGCATCAGCAAGGAGAGCGTTGCCCGGATCGCGAAACAAGCGCGTCTTCAGAAGAAGGGCGCAGACCAGGGCGAAGGGCTCGTTGAAGTTCTCCCCGTCGAACCAGGCCGCGGGTTCACATTGCTCCCAGTCCCTCAGGACGGAGACCTCTTTTTCGATATGGAAGGCGATCCGCTCTTCCCGGAAGGCCTTGAATATCTGTTTGGTATTTGGGGACCCGTGGGATCCGATCGGGCTGATCTCTTTCACCCCATCTGGGCTCATGATCGCGCAGCCGAGAAAATCGCCTTCCAAGAGCTAATGAAACTTTTCATGGCTCACATAGCTCGATACCCCAAGGCGCACATCTATCACTACGCGCAATACGAGCCAGCAGCACTGAAGCGGCTGGCCATGCGCCACGCGACGATGGAAGTGGAGCTCGATCACCTTCTGAGGTCGAAATGCTTCGTCGATCTTTATCAAGTCGCGCGCCAGGCCATCCGCGCATCCTCGGAGGGCTACTCCCTAAAAGATCTTGAGAAAATCTATTGGGGCAAGCGCTCCGGTGACGTCACGAATGCAGGGGATAGCATCGTCGAGTACGAACGGTGGCGGGAGACGGGTGAACAGACCATCCTCGACGGCATTGCACATTACAATCAGGATGATTGCGTATCGACAGCCAAGATGCGCGACTGGCTCGAAGACCTGCGCCCCGCCGGCGCTGAATACGGATTGTCCGATAGCGAACCGGAGCAGGATGCTGAGGCTCTCGCGCGCGCTGAACAGCGCGCCGCCAATGAAGCGGAGCGCCAGGCGTTGGCGACAGCCGTTCGGGCGGCGTCACACCCGAGTGCCGCAGTTCGTGATCTTGTCGCGGAGCTATTATGGTTTCATCAGCGGTCTCAAAAACCCCAGTGGTGGGCATTGTTTGATCGCCAAACCTGGAGTGATGGTGATCTCAGCGACGATCTGGATAGCCTCGGCGGCCTCACACTAGATCCGAGCACACCCGTCTACAAAGATAAGCAGTCGCTTGTCGCAACCTATCGGTTCGAGCCTCAAGAGACCAAACTCAAGCATGGTGATGTCTGCAAAATCGCGCTGACCCTTGAACCCGCCGGCTCGATCGTCGACCTTGATGCCGACATTGGGAAAGTAGTCGTACGCCGAAGCGTGAAATTCGGTGACTGGCCCCAGAACTGTTCTCTGATTCCGGGCCGCCTGATTGATCAGAACGTGCTTGTTGATGCGGTCACAGCCTTTGCGCGGCGCATCGCGGTCGGCGATACCACCAACGACAAAGCGCTAATCAGCCTGCTCGAACGACAGCTCCCCCGGCTCAAGGGACATTCCCCGGGCGATCCGATCCTTCCCACCGGCGGCGATTTGCTGCGCGGAGCAGAGGATGCCGTTACACGGCTGGACCAAAGTTACCTTGTCATTCAGGGCCCGCCGGGGACGGGTAAAACATTCACGACATCTCATGCGATCCTGACCTTGCTGAAAGCCGGAAAGCGCGTAGCCGTGTCGTCCAACTCGCACAAGGCGATCAATAATCTCCTGTCCGCCATCGAGGAACGCGCGATTGAAGATCGCTTTACTTTCTGTGGCGCCAAGAAGGCGACCAAGGGAAATGGCGAAACGACTTTCACCGGACAATTTGTCAGCGCAGTCTACAAGAGCGAAGAGGTGGACTCGCAGCATCAGCTTGTCGGTGCCACCGCCTTCCACCTGGCTCTGCCAAGTGAGAATGGCATGTACGATTACCTCTTCATCGACGAAGCAGGTCAGGTATCGTTGGGCAATCTCGTCGCCACGGCCGGTTGCGCCCGTAACATCGTCCTTGTCGGCGATCAGATGCAGCTTCCTCAACCGGTACAGGGGGTCCATCCGGGGGAATCCGGGCTCTCTTGCCTGGATTATCTGATGCAGGACCGCGCCACGGTGCCGCCAGAACGGGGCATATTGTTGGATATATCCTGGCGGATGCATCCCGCGGTCTGCGGGTTTATCTCCAGTGTATTCTACGATGGCCGACTAACGTCGCACCCGGAGACCGTCGAGCGCCGCCTTATACTGAATGATCGCGCCCATCCAATGCTCCGCCCAGCCGGACTGTCGGTTATGGAAGTCGATCATAGGGGCTGCACGCAGAGCAGCGCTGAAGAAGCGTCTGCCGTGGCAGCGCTTGTCCAGTCGCTCCTAACCCAGTCGCTTCGGGATAAGACCGGCGTAGTGCGCAAGTTCGAACTCGACGATCTGCTCGTGGTTGCGCCATTCAATGCCCAGGTCAACCTCTTACGACGCCGCCTCCCCGAGGGAACGCGGGTTGGCACCGTCGACAAATTCCAGGGCCAGGAGGCCGCGGTCGCCATTGTCTCAATGGCCACATCGAATGGCGCAGATGCGCCACGAGGCTCGGAATTCTTGTTCAACATCAATCGTCTGAACGTCGCTATCAGCCGCGCACAGTGCCTTGCGATACTTGTCCGCTCCAAGGACCTGCTTGAGATGTCGCCAGGGACGATACCGGATCTAATGCGCCTTGAGGGATTTGCCCGCGCAGACGAAGTATCCGCAGCGGCGTAAGGCTGGCAGGATGCCCTTACCCAAATACTGAGGGAGCGACCCGCCGCCATGCCAAAAAAGTCAGTCGAGAAGCCGCTCGGCTTCGAAGTCTTAAAGGCAAAGCAACGAGCACAGCGCGCGGCGTTTCCCGAAGCCGTGGGACTTCGCGTTCATCGGGCGATCAGCTGGCTTGGCCGAGCAGAAGCGGAGAAGACGGATACCGATGTCCGCTTCATTCTTCTCTGGGTGGGTTTCAATTCCGCGTATGCCAGTGACCTGGATGCAACCGGCGTAAGCGAAAGAGGATCATTCGGAGCCTTCTTCGATACGCTGGTGTCGCTCGACAGTTCCCATCGTATCTACGATGCCGTTTGGGCGCGCTTCTCCCAGGAAATACGGCTCCTCCTCGCCAACAAGTATGTCTTTGCCCCATTTTGGCACAAGCAGAATGGAATAGAAGGCTATGACGATTGGGAGAAGCGGTTGGCTGCGAGCCAGAACGCTATCGCGTCCGCGATTAAGACATTCGATACCAGCCGTATTCTTTCGGTGGTCTTTGACCGCCTATACGTGCTTCGCAACCAGCTGCTACATGGCGGCGCAACCTGGAACAGCTCCGTCAATCGCAGTCAAGTTC
The DNA here is from genome assembly GCA_945862125.1 of Reyranella massiliensis 521. Lineage (GTDB taxonomy): Bacteria > Pseudomonadota > Alphaproteobacteria > Reyranellales > Reyranellaceae > Reyranella > Reyranella massiliensis_A. Next base: position 18,690 of record CAMAYC010000058.1, on the reverse strand, counting down.
GTGACGGCGCTGCCGTGCTTAGCTGGCTTCTGCCTGTATTCATCGACATCATAATGGATAATCACAAACGCGATTGGGGGCGACCCTTCTATCCTGTGGTCGAATAAGTGTCTCCGGCCCTGCACGGATGATCGCGTTTGGATTTGACGCAAGGCAGAAGGACGATTGCGCTCATCCGAGACCCATTTTTATCGAAGCCGCAACTCGGGAAAATCTCCGTATTGATCCTTGAAGCGACCATCAGGCTGATCGCCACGAAGGAGGAACCCCTTAGGGTCGGCGAAGCCGTAGATGCTGCGCTTAGGACGTTCGTGCCAGTTGATGTTGAACGCTGCGAGCTTCGGGAAGAACTGCAGCCTACTGTACGGGAGGTGATCGTGAATCCAGTACGCGAGCGGTCGCCAGTCCTTGTTCGCGACGTAGCGATCCGCGAACCACGGCACTACCACGCAGGCCGTCGCCCCTCGTCCGCCCTCGGCATCGAGATGGTCCCAGATGTGCCCGGCATAGTTCTTCTCGTTCGAGGAGCAGTTGTGGCCCTTCTCGTTGCCCGTGGCGTTCACCGTAGGGGATCGATAGGCAGAGCGGATCGCAATTCGGCCAAACGTCGCGTTCAACGGTTCGAGCAGTTCCGCGCAGAGCCTAGTTCCAACCTCGATGGCAAGCTCGGGGTCTTCTGGAATGTTCGGGATACCGTAGAAGTTCGCAATCTCGCTGTATAGGAAGTCCCGCATGAAGAACGACTGTGAGAGACGAACCCGTCCCAGTTCTTCTAGCGCCGCCATCGATTTCGTTTTCATTGGGAATCCGCTGGTTAGCAACAAATGCGTCGACGGTACACTCAAATAGTGGAGTTAATGGTGCTTGTCCGCAAAACTGACGTACGCGTAAAGGCACCTCAAAGCACGAGCCTTGGTTACTGATGTGCTTGATCCTTGAGGGAAATGCACCATCCGCCTTTCCTGATACCCAAGAAACGTAGCTAGAGCGCGCTGTTCGGCGGTTTGGTCACCAAGTTTCCTGCAAGCCTCGAGGCTGTCCAATTCTGGCACCCCAACCTGCTTTATTCCCCTTGGGGGATGAACAGGGGGAGACCAAGACGTGGAAACCAATCCGAAAGCCAGCCGTCGGAAGCGCAAGTCCTGTGGCACAGCACTGAAGGTCACAGGGTTACTTATCGGAACATTGGCGTTTTCCGCGTGCGCTGGGCGAGCCCCAGCGCCGGTCGCCGTCGTTCAGCCGAATGACAGATACCTAGATTGCGCAGCTATCAGTGCCGAGGCGCAAGCGAACACCAAGCGGATCCAAGAGCTCGCATCCGAAGAAGGGGGAAAGGTCGCTCAGAATGTCGCGGCTGGCGTCGTCGGACTCTTTATTTGGCCCGTCTGGTTCGCCATGGATTTTCAGGGAGCCGCAGCAAAGGAAGTAGCCGCGCTACAGTCTCGGCAGCAATATCTAGGCACGCTGGCAGAGCAAAGGTGCGGCGCTACAGCACCGCTCCCAATCCAAGCATTGCCAGCCGCATCAACCACGCCGACACCGCCCTATGCGGCCCCGGCCGGAACAAGCTCGACCGTCACACCGGCGGCCCAACCGACGCCTCTTGCTCCTGCTTCCGCCCCGGCTTCCGGCTCGGTGCCGGACGCGCCGCCCGTTTCGCCTGTTGCGCGAGAAATGGACTGCGTGGACCCGGATGGAAGCCGACTTCGTGTCGTGGCAACCTCATGTCCTCCACCCTCTCGACCTGTTCAGTAAGCAGTGGCTTTCCCCCGGCACCGGAAGCCATCTTGCCGCCCGCCGGTGGCCTGCCCTACGCTCCGCTTCGGTCAGCCCACCGGCTGGTCAAGGCAGCCGGACTGTGACTCACGGACTCGTATCGCTTCAGGGGGCAGACCACCTGCCACTACAATTCGTTAAGCATTCTCACGTCGTCATATCGTTCCGAAAGGGCTCTACTCCATGTACAAGAGTCTTCTCGTCCAAACGTACTGGAATCGAGGCGAACTATCGGACGCTGCGATTAGGGTACGGCCGCTTCCAGGGCAAGGGTTAGATCCCACACTCAATGTCGAGTGCTCGCGCTCTATGCGCACTGCGCACCCGGTTGGCACCATCTTCATGATCGATGCCAAGCTGTCATTCAAGGGCGAGACGCCGTACCTATCAAGCCACTACACATGGCCATACACTATTGTCTCCAAGGAAGACGCGGCGCGTCACCTAAGTGCACTATCTACTAGCGACGATAATGGCACCTAACCTGTTTCCCTATGATCTCGAACGAGGTCAGGAAGCATATCGCGACTGGAGTCGCAGGCACCCGCCAGATCGCGCGCGCTGAGCCGTTCTTATCGATGTCGATGATGTCCACCAGATCGGCACTCACTGCCGGGTTCCGCACGCCCGCGTCTGATCCCAAAACCTGATAATCCGTGAGCAACTGGTCCTCTGCCGATCCTACTGGCAGCCTCTCCACCGCACCCACCGCTCGCCCCCGGAAACTCGGGGCTGTGCACTGAAACTGATGGTCACATCCCACCATCACAACGAGCTTTCGTGCATCCGGCTAGTGAGCTCGTCTCGATCGCGAGCACGGCAAGCCACGGCCTTCACATGTCATTTCTGTGCCAGCACCTTCTCCAAAGCCGCGTTCTTTTGCATCGACCCGTTGGACGAGCCGACCCAATACGCCACGACACTGGACGCCATGCCGGCGAGGGTGCCCAGCAACAAGGTAACCATGTCACGCTGGTTGGCAGGCACCTCCTCCCGAATGACCAGCCAGAGCATGACGGCGAACCCCACCAACACGATGGCCGATACCAATACAGCCCCGTAGGCGATCGGACTCTTGGCCTCGGCCAGGCGTACGGTCTGCTCCCGAGCATTTTGCACGTCGCGGATCTGGGCCAGGATGGCCTCATGTTCCTGCCGCCGGGCATCGGCTTCGGCCTGAATGAGCGCCGTTTTGAACTGCCGGGCCGCGTTGGGATCACGCGCAATTTCTGCCTCGATGCCCGATGGATCATCGGTACCGAGGATGTCGCGGGCGATGCCCGTCACCTTCTCGACGGCAGCCCCGGTCTTGTCCCCCAAGATCCACGACGCGACGGTGGGTGCCACGCCCAGCAGCAGCGGAAGCAGCGGCATCATTTTCCTCCATGGCGGGTGTAAGCCTGAGCGATCCGGCTGGCGTAGTGATCGACCTGCCCGGGACCGTTGTATCGCCCGGCAAAGGCGTGCCAGTCCTGCCGCCGCAAAGCATCTACGAGGACGGCGTCGGCCTCGACGAAGCGCACGAAGGCATCGAGCTGGCCGCCGGCCGTGTCCATCGCCGCAACCATTTCCTGCACGCTGGCGTAGCCCAGCGTCTTCCAGTGAAACCCCATGATCTGGAAAGCCCCCCAGGAAGTTGCCTTCCGTGCCGCATCCTCGTCGAGCGCACACGCCGCCTCGACCTGCGCCCAGGCGCCGGCCCACGTGCTGGCCGCCAGGCCCGGCGTCCACCGGGTACAACTGATCGCCGGGTGGCTGGCATTGAAGCGATAGCCGGTCAGCTTGCCGAACCAGTGCGCCTCAAGCCGTACCGGCGGCCGAAGCGCGCCGGCGATGTTCCAATGGGTCGCCCCACCCGCCTCCGCCTCCGCCACGGCCTTGATCGCGGCAACGGGAACGCCGAGGCTTGCCACAGCGGCCTCGTAGTCGGCTTCGAAAAAACTCACTTGTGGAACCTCTCAAACAACGCCCACGCCGCGGCGACTAGCACCGCGACAAGGCCACCCAGTTTCAGGAACACGCCCAGCGCGCCCTGGCCCATGTGGGCGTAGGATTCGAGGCGTGCGGTTGATTTCTTGATCTCGGCGAGATCGTCTTTCATGTCGGCAACGATCTGCTCCAGCTTGGCCAACCGGTCGCGCATCGGGTGTCATTGTCATGTTCCTCGACAGGGCCGCCGATCATAAAAAGGTGGCGCCGCCATCCGGCGCGGAGATCAGGCATCGCGTGCGGAGGCGGCCTGAAAGATCGCGTCGAGCGTCGCTCCATCGAGGCCAAGACCGGCCCCAATCCGCTCGACAAGCGGATGCAGTCGCTCGAAGGTCGTGGCGTTCTCCCACATGATCCGCGCTTCGATCATGCCTTCGCCATTCACCGCGGCGGCAACGGCCGTCAGCAGATTGACCGGGCTGCCGTCGATCGTGACACTGCGCGAATTCAATTCGAGCTTAAAGCGTACCGCAGACACATTGCGCCATAGCTGCGGATCGTTGAAGTCGATCAGCCCGGGATCGTCTCCTTCGAGCCATTCTTCGGCGACGCCCGGCTGCAATACACCGAAGGCGTTGACGATCTTGGCGGTCTGCGGGTCACGCTCGACGTACATTGACGCCTCCTTGTGCTAGCTGTCTTGGCCGCGACGGTCGATCCAGCCTGCCGTGACGAGTTGGATCAAGGAGCTGTTCATAGGAACAGCGACGTATGTTTGACCGCTAGTGTTTGACGGTGGCCCTTCGTACGCGGCCGATATGTAAACCGCCGCGCTGCCGTCCGCCCACGCGACCTGCTGGAACGCCGCCGAGTTGTTAGCGGGAGCCACGCGAACGGCAGAACCACCCGAGGATGGCGCGCAGATCGCAGAAGCAAAACCAAACGGACGTACAATGATGCCGGTCGGGATGCTCATTGCGGTAAGCGTCATTGCGAAGGCGCTGCCGGTCGAAAGATCCGTGACGTTCGCAATGTAGAAGCGGTCGCCGCTTTGTGTGAACGCTTGCCACTGCGCAGAGCCATTCGTCCGCATCGAGCCGATGCGGCGCGCGCGCGTGTAGTTTGCAGGCATGGTCGGCGAAGTCGGCGACAGCGAGATCAGAATATCGCGCACACCCGTATCGATCCGCTCGATCAGGTGGACGTGATACCAGGTCGAATTCGCGATGCTTCCGGTATCGAGCGCGCCCTGCGCGTTGCCGACCGACCAGGCCGCCGTCGTCTTCGCGATCGAGCTGGTAAGCTCCATCACCGATCCGCCCGTGCTGTCGGCTGCGTAGCCCGCCGCGACAAAGAAGGTCGCGGAGCTACCCGCCGTCGAAAGCGTCAGGCCGAAGATCGCTTCCTTCGAATAACTAATGCTGCGCGTCGTGGGATCGCGCGTCGTGCGCCAGCGCATCCGCGCGCCGTCCCATGACAGCCGCGTCAGCACGCGCGGCGGGATCGTGACCGAAGCGCCGGTGGCGGCATCGTCAATCACTTCGCTCCCGTTCGGCGCGATCACCACACCGTTTGTCGTCGAACCGTAGCCCAGAACCCAGGCCGTGAAGCCATGACCGATGCCCGCCGTTGCGCCCGCCGGCAGCGTCAACGTCCTCGCGCCCGCCGCTGTGTCAAATTCGATGACGCGGCCGATCATGTCGGCGGTCAGCGTCAGACCCGCTGCGCCGTTATCGACGAAATAGCTGCGCGGGCTGGAGACCCAGATGCCGGGCACGCCTTCATAGCGGCCACGCTCGGCGAAGATCGCCCCGTGCTTGATCGTCTCCTTCAGCCGCACCGCGATGCCGTCGGCGCTGCTCGACCAGATGCCGCCATCGGGCAGCCAGGCGGGCACCGCCGCCGCGACGCCGCCCAGCGCCATGTGCTTCATCCAGGTAGCGAGCGGGGCGGAGAATACATAGACCGGCGCATCGGCCACCGCCCACGAGATCGCCCCGCCGGTCGACGAAGCCAGCACGCTGCGGCTGATGGTGTCGGGCGAGCCGTAGGTAAGCGTCCCGTAGCCGATCTCCCAGATCGTGCCGTCGCCGTTTTCGGCGCAATAGAACACCGGGGAGAGGTCGGCGAACTGGGAGCGCCAGGTCTTAAAAGCGCCCACGGGAGTGCCGAGCTGGTAGGAGCCGGTGCCCGTGATGGCACTCGCTTCCATGGTTTTCTCGGCAAACATAGGGGGCTCCTAAAAGATCTCGCGAAGCTGCAGGTCGACCGTCCACATCTCACCGTTGGCGGTGAACTGCGGCACGATCCGGTGCTCCTGCGGGGCGGTGAAAACGCCCTGCATCGAATGGCGGTGGAAGTCGGTGGTGGCGCCAGGGTCGAGCAGGCAGATCACGTCGCCCCACAGGCCGCGCAGCCGCTGGATCTCGGCAATGCCGTCGAGCACCTCGCGCCGGTCGGCAGCGCTGATCTGCAGCCCGAAGCGGCGGGCGGCGGAGCGCTGCCGTCGGTCGGTAAAGATCTCGCCGTAGTCGGTGCGCGTTTGCACGTCGACCTGGTCGAAGCCGAGCGGCGCGCCGCTCAAGTCGAAATTGGTCGTCGGTTGCCAGTAGCGGCCGAGCACGAGGCGGCCGGCCTCGACATAGGTCTGACTCGCCGCCGGATCGGCGATGTCGACACGCCAATACTGAAAGAGCGCGTCATTGCTCCACAGAAGCGCCGAGAGATACCGCGGCCAATAGGCATCGGCCGGCTTGCCGGTGGCCGGCCACACGCTTTGCCAGCCTGTATCGACCGAAGGCGCCGCCGCAGTGTTGGCCAGGGTGTCGGCGCCGCGCACGCGGAAGACGCCGCCCGCACTCAAGTTATGGCCGTTGAGCGCCAGCATGTTGGCCGCCACCGGCGCGCCGAAGGTCACGGTGATGTAGTCGGCCGCCGACGCGCTCCGCCACACCTTCTTAGGTTGCTGGTTTTGCAGATTGACCGCCGGCAGGGTCGCGACCTCCGACCCGGCGGCCACCGTGGCAAGGTCGGAGTCTCGCGGCGAGAGCACCGCGATGCGCGCCATGGTCGGCACGGTCGGCGCGACATAGGCCGGCGCGGCCCCGTATGGCGCGGAGCCGATCGGGTAGTAGCCGTACATGGCGGGCTAGTCCGCCGACCGCAGGAAGGCTTCTAGCTCGGAGTAGCGAAGGCCGAGCCGGACCTCGTCGGTGGCTACCTCGCGCGTGCGCTCGACCTGGTACTCCTCCGTTTCCGGCACGAAGTACGTCTGCGGCTCTACGACTGGTACGCCTTCGGCAGTCGTGCCGACTTGATGCAGGATCGCGCGGCCCGCCTCATCGAGCACCGGCATGACCTCGCCGACAGGCTCATCGCGCTCGACATCTTTGGAAACCATGACCGGCTTGCCGTCGATGATCTCGACGACCGACTCTTTCGTCGTGACCTTCCGTACTTTCGCCCGATACATGACGACGCTGTAGGTTTCGTTCTTTACGATCGGATCGGAACACAGGAACGCATAAGCCCAAGGGTCCAAGCCCTCGGCGGCCAAGGCATCGCGAACATCTTCCGCGATGTACCCGAAATGCCATCGGGCCTTTGCCTCACCTTTGGCCTCTACCGCCTCGGCAAGCTTATATCGACGCGGGTTGGCTTTGATTCTTGCCGCCGCACGCCTCTCGGCGTCGCTGGCCGGCTCAATAAACATTTTGGCTTCGCGACCTGAGGTATTGATTGTCCCTGTCGCCGCATAGATCACGCTGTATCGGAACGATGCGTGCCCTGCCGCCATTGAATTATCAACAATTGGCCGGGCGTTCGTCGGATTGAGGACGAAGTATCCGGTGCCGGCACAATCCCGGAAAAGCTGCACGTCGAAATCGCTGTATCTGGCGATGATGCCACCGACACCCTGCTCCAGCAGATATTGGCCGCTATACGTCACCGTGCGATTCACATATCGACCGCCAGAGATCTGAGTGAACACAGTCTGCGCGCTAGGATGCGTGCTCGGGTTGTCGTGATAGAGGTACGAAGCGGCGGCCGCATTTTCATAGATGTGGGCTCTAAAGGACGGCGCGATACCTATTCCGAAATGTCCAGCCGAGCTGAGGACAAATCCAGTAGAACCGACACCATAGTACCATGTCTGCGAGACGACCGAATAACCAGTGCGGACAACGGTACTTATCTGCCCGGCCGCCGAGTAGGCGTCGTTTAGGAATCGCAGCTGCAGACCGGACGCATCTTGGAAGAAGTCCCAATACTTTGCGTCGCTCCCACCGCTTGTATAAACGCCGGTCATACCGGTTTTTACCGACAGCGGCTGATATTGGGTCACGCCTCCAATCGTCAACCCCGTTGCGGCGCTTGCATTCCGGCCGATGACCAAATCGCGCGTGACGCTCACGTCGCCATTGTCATCCTCAACGATGCTCTTGGTCGCCGGCGCCACCATCGAGATCGTCTTGGTGCCCGCAGAGAAGCTCACCGCCGAGCCGGTGCTCGACATGAGCACGGTGCCGAGCGTGAGCGTGTGCCCGGTGTTCCAGGTCGCCTTGCAAATCTGATACTCGGCCGCCGTCGCGTGCTCGACGAGCACATAGCAAGTATCGCCATTCGAGAGCACATCACCGAAGCGGCGGCGGCGCGAGACGGCACCCGCCAGCGCCATCGTCGTGCTGCCAGTGCTGGTGCTGGTTTCCTGCACCAGGTCGAATTTCTTGTGCGCCATCGCTTAGCCCCACAGCTTGAGGATCGGTTTTGCGTTGGCGTTCACCGCCACGCCAAAGCAAAAGAAACTGCGCGAGGCGCCGAGGCCCAGCCGGTTGGCGTTCGCCACGTTGATCACCCGGCCGACCACGTCAGCGAAGGGGTCCATAACGACGGAGATCTCGAAGACCTCTCGCCGGGTTCGCAGCAGGCGCATCTGGCGGTCGCCTTCGAGCTGGGCCGCGGCCTCGTCTGAGAACCCACCCGCGACCGAAACCACTGGCGCGGTCGGGTACCCCGCCGCCACCCACGGATCGTCGCTGCTGGTGAACCTGGTCTCCTGGCGGTAGATCGCCGCCAGCGACTGGGCGACCGAGCCCGCGATCTGATTGGCCTGCATAGGTGAATAATTGCGCGACCAGCCCATCAGGGTGGTGCGCCGGGGCGGCCGGTAGTCAGTCATCGCGGGCTCGTCGACGCGGATCTCGCCGATGGCTCCATCGCCGGGGTACGACAGCGAGAACAGGGGCGCGGCGTTGACGGGATCTTCGATCTGGCCGACGGCCAGCCGGCCATCGAGCCGCATCGTCCACCAGCCGAGGCACCCGGCCATGACTTCGGCCAGCGCCGCGGCCTTGGTGATCTCGCGGTCAAAATGGTAGCCCAGCGTCGCGGTCTGGCGCTGTTCGAGGGCTTCCAGGGCGGCGAGATCGAGCTGGTCGGGGTCGCCCAGGCGGATGTTGCCGCGGCCAGTGGCGATGCGGCGCGCGATCTGGGCCCGGGTGTGAGGATACGAGAGGCCGTTGATGACGTCGTTGTCGCCGCGCACGTCGGCAGTGATGAGGTAGACCGGCGCGCTGCCGAGCCGGAACAGGCCGAGCGCGATACACGTCCCATAGGCGCCCGGCGCCACCGTGGCCGCCGCCAGGAGATCGTAGGTGGCATGGTCGACGGCGAAGGCGAGCGGCGCACCGCCGTCGCGCACGGCATCGATGGCCAGCACGGAGGAGCACGACGCCTGGTAGATGAGGCCGATGGCATTGATCTGGACCGGCGAGACATTGAACACTGACCCAATCGCCAGCGGCTTGATCTGGCCGGCGAGGCTTGGATCTCCGTCCATCCCACCGGTGCCGCCGTAGCGCTGACCGTGAAGCTCGGCCTGGGTGAGTTGCCAGGCGAGATCACGCAACAGGATTTCCTTCTTTCGCGTGTTGTAGCGAAGGCCAGCGGTCGAGAGCTTGGCCACCGTCGCGAAGGTCGAGAACGCGGCCTCAGGCTCGCCGCGCATGAGCATGAGCGGGGCGCCGTCCCACCCGAGGGTGCGCAGACCGTCCAACTCTCCATCGGGGTCCAGGAGTTCGAGGATGCCCACGGTAGCGCTGCCGCCGCCGTCGGCGCCAAGCGAGAGGTTGATTTCGTAGTTGAAGGCGCCCGACAACTTGCCCGGCACCCACATGGCGGCCGGCGTATCGTCATTGGCCGAGGATCGCGCCGCGTTGCCGGTCGCGGCGGGATAGATGATCGCCGCCCTGCCCTGGCTGGTGAAGCAGCGGGCCAGCCGGCGGTCGATGCAGCCGAACGGCAGCGGCGGACCCGGAATATCCAGCGTCAGCGCGGGATCGAAGGGTGTCAGCGCCAGCAGGTAGCCCTGCCCCTCGTGGCTGCCGAGGTTGAGCGGGTCGACACCGGTGTAGAGCAGGAACGCCCGCGCCACGTCGCGCGCGATCGTGCCGAACGGCTGGGGTGGCGCCGCCCGGAGGTAGACCCTGTCGCCCACGGCTAGGCCCGGCGTTGGAGCTGGGCCGTCGCCGCCGCCAGCTGATCTTTTAGGCTGGAAAGTTCGCTCACCAGGGTGGCGACCATGCTTCGAAGCTCGGCGTTGGACTGAAGGACCGCGTTGGTGGCCTCGTTGCTGTTGGCGGCCGTGCCCGTAGAAGAGGTGACGCCGCCGGTGATAGCACCGACCCGCTCCTCCAGATCGCGGCGGAGCTGTTCGACGATGGCGCTGTATTCCGGCGAGCTCGCGAAGTAGGAGCGCGCTGATGTGGCGTAAGTTTCGGCGGAGCCGGCCAGATTGGTCAGCGCCGTGGCGTCGCCCGACTGCGCCTGGGCAAGCGTGGCCGCATAACTCGCCCGCGTCCCCGAAAGCGAGAGGTCCGGCGAGGCGTTGGCGAGATCGCCGTAGGTGAGACGCTTGATGAGGGCTTGGAGGTTGTCGACCGAGCCCTGGTAATACTGCGCTTCTAGATCGGCCTTCTTCTTCGTCCAGTATTCGGCAACCTTCGCCATGTCGACGTAGACGTCTTTGACGTTGTCGCGGATGTACTCGGCGCTCGCGATGGAGTCCCTTGCCTGATCGTCGAGCGCACGGCGTTGCACCGCCATCGGATCCAGCATGGCGTCGATGAAGTCCTGGGCGGCCCGCTTCGTCTGCTTCCCCTGCTCGGCAAGGATGGGAGCAAGTGCCAGGCCCCACTCATTGGCGCCCGAGGTCAGGGACGCGAAGCTGTCGCTGATGGCTTTTAGCGCCTTCTCGGCCGAAGAGGTCTCCTTGCCCAGCTGGTCATAGGCCTTGATGAGCTCGAACAGGCTAGAAATTTGTGCGGTGGTCGTGGGCTCCCGGTTGGAGAACGCGGTCCGCAGCGTGGGCGACGCGTTCATCGCCGCGTTGTTCTGGATCGAGTTATAGAACGCCTTGGCTATGAGGCGGTCGATGGCCTTCGCCGGGTCGCCGCTCTCGTTGTAGGTCTGCTGGTTGGAGCCCTGCGTCGGGCTGAGCAGGTAGGTTGAGGTCGTGCCCTCGCGCTGGTTGTTCCAGACCGCGGCGCCGAAAGCGTTGCCGGGATTGGTGAGGCCGCCGGCCGCGTTGAAGAACGCATCGAGCGTGCCGCCGATCCCGGCAAACTGGCCGTTGATCGAGCTGCCGCCATTCTGCTGCGTGCCGGACTGCACGTAGCCGCCGGCGCTCGGATCGAACCGCGTGTTGGCGCCGGCCAACGGCGCCCACTTGTATTCCTCGCCGCCGAATAGGCCCGGAAGAATGGACGAAAGCGACATGATGATGGGCCCGGCGATCTGTCCGACGCCGGGGATCAGGGAAACGCCGGCCCCGATCATGGTGCCGATGCCACCGATGGTCTGCGCCGTGTTTTTGGCCGTGGCGAGCTGATAGATGCCCATGCCGGCGCCGGCCGCGGCGCCGAAAGCGCCGAGCGGCGTGATGCCGGTTCCCGCTACTCCCGTTGCAGCCGATCCGCCAATCGTCGGCACACCTGCCATCGACGAAGGAGACATGCCCGCATAGGCGCCAGTAAATGGCGTATTGAGCCACTCTCCGAAGCTGCCGAGACTGCTGGTAATGCCGCTGCCGAACCCGCCCAGGCTGGGCATGGAGAAGCCGCCGCCGCTGCCGCCCGTGGATCCGTAGCCGAGACTGGAAACCGTGGCCGGGCTCACCAGGCCAATGGCCGAAAGCCCGCCGACCACCCCGCCCAGCATGGGCCGGATGACCGCGAGGGAGGCGAACTCCGCCACCATGCGGCGAACCAGTTTCCTTGTCAGGTCGCCGAGTTCCTGGAATGAAAGCGCGCCCTTCTCCAGCATCGCCTCAAACATATTCGCAGCACTCGACTGGATGGAGTTGAGCGCGTTTTTCAGTGGCTCGGTCCACAGCTCGTTGGCCTTCCTGAGTTCCTCGCCCTGCGCCTTCAGGCGCTCGTTCTGCTCGATGGCCGCGCCACGCCGGTCGATGGCGGCCTTCTCCGCCGCATTGCTCTCATCGAGGCCCTTGCTCTGCACCTCCTGCTTGAGCTTGATGAGCGCCAATTCGCGGGCACGCGTCTCGACGCTAGCGTTGATGAGCGCATTTTCTGCCGCCAGCAGGGTGTTGGCGCGCTCAAGCTCCTCGGTGCCGAGGTTGAAATCCTTGAGGTTTTTTAGGCGCTCGGCCGCCTTCAGCTGCTCTTCTATCTTTGCCGTGAGCGCGGCCACCTGCGTGGTGTTCCTGTCGGCCGTGCTGCCGTAGGCGTCCTGCGCCGACTTGAGCGCCTTGAAGTGCGTTTCGAGGTCGGACACGGCGCGGGCGCCGCGCTCGGAAGCGGCGGCATAGGCGTTGGCGCCTTCCACGTCGCGCGCCGTGTCGCGCATGAGCTTGGCGATACGATCGGCCTCGCCCTGGCCTGCGCCAGTAGGGAGCGGGTTGCTGACGCCAGGCGGCGGTAATTCGGAGGAGCGCGGCACCCAATCCACGACGCCGACATTGCGCCCGGTTGCCGCGTCCATTTTCGCCAATTCGCGCCGGGCGCCGCCAATGTCGCCCCGCCATTGATCGATGAGGCGAAAATCGGCGGCGCGGTTTGGGTCTTTCGCGATGCGCGCCTCGGCCTCGCGGATCTTGCTTTCGCGATCGGCGATGGTGAGGTTGAGCTTCTGCTCGGCGTTGGAATCGTGGCTGAAAAGATTTGTCCAATCCGACCTGATGGCGCGGAGATAACCCGCGAGCTTTCCAAGCAGCGAGTTGATGCCGTCAAGCGTGGTCGTGAGAGGCCCCGCGCCATTCTCGGCAAAGAAAGCCCGCAGGGTGAGCTTCGACCGTTCCGCCGAGTCGGCGAGCCTGTCGAGCTTTGCCACGGTGTCGGCCTCGATGAAGGCGCCGGCGGCTTTGGCCCTGGCCGCCATTTCATCCATGCCGCCCGACATGTCCTTCAACATCGGCAACATGCGGGTGCCGGCCTTGCCGAAGAAATCGACGGCGGCGGCGGCCCGGCGGGCGGGGTCGTCGATGGCTGAGATCGAGGCGGCCACCTCCTGAAGCAGCGTCTCGGTCGGCCGCAGCTTGCCGGCAGCGTCGAGCACCCTTACGCCGATACGGTCCAGCGCCTCGATCATCTCCTTGCTGCCGCCTGCCGCTTCGCCCATCTTCTGCGAGAACTTTGCCACGCCGGTCTCCAGCTGCTCGAGCTTCACGCCGCTCTGCACGGCCGAGAATTGGAGCCCCTGTAAGCCCTTGGCCGTCACCCCCAACTGCTCGGCGAGCTCATCCATGCCGGCGGCGGCGTCGAAGGCGCCCTTTGCCATTTGGATCATACGCGCCGCAACATCGGCCAAGGCCAACGCGAGGTTCGCCTTGATGAGCGTGCCGATGCCGCCCAGCCCCCTCTCCATGCGCGCGAGCGCGGTATCCATGGAGGCGGTGCTGCGCTCGAGTTTCTCGAGCGCGCGCGTGGCCGCCGCCGAGCCATCGACCGCCTTCGAGCTGTCGACGATAATCCGAATGATCTTGGTTTCTTCGGCCATGGATCACCGCCTGCCGCGGGCGCCGTCGGCGCCGGCCTTTGCCGCCGCGGCCTGTTTTAGGACATCGTCCTGGACGAACGCGTCGTCGATCGCGGCGACGATCTCAGTAAAATCGGCCAGGCCGTCACCTCGGTAACCACGATGGTTACCTTCCTTCCTGATGCTCTCTCGCAGGATGGGCTGGGGCAGCTTTAGACCTCCGGCCATGCCCAGGCTCAGCGCCAGGTAGGTGCGATCGCGGGAGAGATAAGTAAAAGACTGCCAATAAGGTTCCGTCTCCGCCGACAACACGGGCCGGGACAGCAGGCGCTCAAAAGCCCAGTCGTCACCGCGCGCGGCCCGGTCCTGCCAGTCCTTCACCGCGGAACCGTGTTGGCTGTCCCAGCCGATCAGTTTTTTGCTTCGTCCACGACCGCCTCGATGCGCTGGCCGCGGAAGTTCTTGGTCTCGTAGACGATGGCATCGACCGCGGCATAGGCATCGTCGGCCGCCAGCAGGAAGGCCTCACCGGCCTCGACGCTATAAGGCACTTCCATGCCCTTGCTGGTGATACCACGCCAGTCGCGGACCAGCAGCTCGGCATACTTGCGTGCCAGGAAAGCCCTCACCCGCTCGTTCGTGGCCCGGGCGTTGCTGAGCCGGCGCAATTCGGCGGCAATCTTCTCGCTTTGTGCCCGCCACTGCGGGTTGGCATCCGACGCCGCCCGGACGATCAGGGTGCGCCCACCCGGGAGGCCAAGCTCCGTACCGTCGCGTTCCAGATCCCGGTTGCGTTGCAGGTCTTCTATGTTGTCGAACGCGTAGCCGCTCATGCTGCATCCCTCCTCGCGAGGCCCTTTTCGATCCAGTCCTCGGCTGACTGGCCCTCGGGCATGTCCTCGACCACCTGCCCTTTCAGGTAGATGACCTTCTTCTCGGACGCGCAGTCGCCCTCCGGGACGAAGACATGGAAGTTCTCCAGAACGAGATATCGCTCCATGGGCATGCTCCTCAGGCAACCAGACGGGTGAGTTTTATGGCGGCGGTATCGGTCGCGTAGTACTTCGCCAGGAAATTCAGCGTGACCATGTGGTCGCCGGTGGCGCCGGGATCGTTGACGTCGGGATTCCACACGTCGGCGGCGCCAAGGACCAGCCGGTCCTTGAACAGCGTCGTGGCGCCGATGGTGAGATCGAGCGTCTGGCCGGTCTGGCGGGTCACGAACGTCGAGTAGTCCGTGAGCCGCGAGAAGTAGAACTGCACCTGGCCCTGGACGTTGAACAGCCCAAGCCCGGTCCCGAAGGGCGAGGCCGATCCCCACGAATACTGCTCGCGGACATTGTTCTCGATCCGCATGGAAAGGCTCATCACCTTGGGCGTCGTGATGCCAAACAGGTTGTTGACCACGATGTCGGCTGGGGTCGAGGGGTCATAGCCCGGGGTCGGTGCGGCATAGGTGGAGCTGGCGATGGCCGTGGTGGCCGTTGCCTCGGCCAATGCCCGCAGCGCGAAGTTCATGGTGCCGGGCTGGCCGTTCTGGAACGAGATATCTACCGTGTCGACGATGCAGCCGGTCAGCCGCCTGTAGGGATCCGTGGCGCCGCCCTCATACTTCTCCTCGACCGTGAAGGGTTTTAGGGTCGCCCCGTTCTTCAGGATGTCGGTGGCCCAGGTGCCGCAGAACGCCGACTCCCAGAGGATGTCGGATGCGGCATCGCGCACCCACGGCAACTCGATGGTCTTGGGGAACGCCGCCAGTCCCTTGGTCATGGCGTAGGCCATGCGGTCGGATCGCCGCTCCGGAGAGCGCTGGTCGTTGCGCTGGGGCGCCCCGCTCACGCGGATATCGCGCAGGATCTTGAAGGCAGGCGTCGCCGGCGTCGTGCCCTGCGTCGCCTCGGCGATGATCGCCGTCTGTTTCGTTGCGCTGTCCATTCAGGGCGCCTCCGTTGATGCAGACACAAAAAAAGCCGCCCGGAAGCGGCGGCGGTGGTGCGTCATGACGCGAGCGATCAGCCGACGTTGTAGAGTTCGTAGCCAAGAGCCACCGACTCGACCCAGAGCCCGGCCTCGTTGTGGCCTCCGCCCATCGGCGCGGTGGTGGTAATGCGGACCGACCGCGATCCCGCCGCGAACCGGCGCATCCGGAAAGCGGTGCGAATGGCCGCGGCGAAGGTCTCGGCCAAGTCGCGTTTGTCGGTGCCGGCGCCCAGGCGGGTGCAGATATTGACCGTCACCTGCCCCTCCTCCCGGTGCAGGTTCGCGGCCGGGGCGCCGAAGGTGACCTGCCTCTCGCTGCCGCCGGGGAAGTCCAGTTCCAGGTAGCCCGTCGAGACGTCAGGGTTCTCCGACGTATTGAGCGTGTCCTTGATCGGCCAGGCGATGGACCCGGACGTGCGGATGGTCGCGAGTTCCGCTCTGAAAGCGTCGCGTAGCGTGTCGCCAGCCAAGAGCGCCTCAGTTCGACAGGCTGATTGGCTTGATGAAAAACTGCAGCGCCGGATACACCTGATCGCGCTGGATACGCCGGGGGCCCCGTTTGCCCCACACTTTGATCCCGGTGTTAAGGGTCACGTACTTGAAGTCGAAGAACAGCGCCTTGCCGAACCGGTTGACCAGGGCACGGAGCACGACGCGATAGACGCCGCTCCTGGCCTGCCGGCTGAGGGCTGCCCGTTTGCCGCGGCCGGTACGTTTGTTCGCCGTCGCCCCCTCGATCTTGCGGGCGTAGGGCTGCGGATTGACGATCTGGACGCGGTCGGTCGGCCGGACGTTGCGCAGTGCGACCCAGATATTGCCCTGCACCTCGGCGCCGTTGATCATCACGGTGTGTGAACTGGCGTAGCGGCCCGTGAGCACCGGGCTCTTCTTCTGCAATTCGGTTAGCGCCCAGCGAACCGCGTCCGCCATGCTGGTGCGCGCCACAAATTCGATCCTGCCGAACGGCCTGACCTGCAGATAGTCGCGCCGCGGCATGCCGTCGGTGATGACCACGGGCTGGCTGTCGAAACCGCGACGGACCTCCTCTTGGAGAACCCGCTCCGCCACGGCAATGGTGTGTTCCTTGACCCACTGGCCGATGCTTCGGCCAAGTTCCGGCGCCGACAGTCCCTCGAAGATGACCGGCATGTCAGCCCGCCACCAAAAGCTCGTAGAGCGCGACTGTGCCGGCTTCGCCGAGTGGCCGGACGTCGAGGATCGACCGCTCGCGCCCGTCGACAACGATGCTGTCGTGGCGAACCGGCGCCTTGCTGGCCCACGCGGATGCCGCCAGCTCAGTCGTGCCGATCTTTATCCGAAACTCCTGCTGGGCGGCGGAACCACCAATATCGGCGACAGTGCCCAGGAGCCGCTTACCCCTGAGGGTAACCGTCGACGCCTCACCCTCCCGCTTCAGGGTCATGGCCTCGCCATGAAGGGCGACAAGGCGGCCGGCATTGCGAACGGTGTCCAAGGCCGCCATCACACCGCCCATGCCTTGAACGGTGACAACGCCGCTTCCAGGGACTTCAGCAGGCCACTCTCGCCGATGCTGTCGCCGCCGGCGACCGCGTACGAGCCGGACCAGACGTCAGGCGTGTTCTCGGACCTGAGCGCGGGGTCCCGGTCAGTAGCCAGGTACTTCATCTTCACCTGCTCGATGACCTGTCCCTCGAGTTCGGCCGGCACGTCCGTCGGCAGCGACCAGCCGGCCGTGAAGGACACCACGATCTTTCCGGTCGACCAGCAGACCGGGAAATCCGCGGCCATTCTCTCCAGCATGCCGCTGCCAAGCAGCCGGAAGTCGGTATTCAAGGCGAGACTGGTCCCATCCTCCACGACGCTGCCCACTGCAGTAACGGGCGCGCGCCAGGGCAGGATCAGGATGGAACTACGGTCCATGTCGGTGCCGAGCCAGGTTGCCCGCAGCACTTCCTGACCAAAGGTCGGGACCGTGCCGGAAGCGGAGCGCGCCAGATTGGCGAACCGGACACATTCCCCACTGACCGAATCGATGATGCTCTCGATCAGCGCGGTGTCGACGGTGCCGAGCCGCAGCGCCACCTGCACCTTTGCCGCCGTCGTCAGCCGTCGGGCCGCCGCGGAGGCTGCCGGCGTTATGACCTCCAACAGCGGCGGGTTCACCGGCTCGCCGATCGCCGCCGGGGAGGTTCTTGCGCCGTCGGAGCAGCGTTCAGCGCCTCTGCCCACCCTTCGGCGACAGCGACTCTCGCGAGATCTCCCTCGACCAGCTCTGACACCTCGAACTGCCGCGGATGGAGGGCGCCATCGGGCGCCCCCACGAATGCCTTGATGACCTTTGCCTTCATGACTGGCTCCTCATGCGATCAGAGCCGATCAGGCCGGTGGGTTCGACGTCGGTGCGTTGCGCGGATGGCCAAGGATCCAGACGCCCGCGACGAAGGCGTTTCCGGTGTTGGCCGCCGGCGTGATCGTCACCCGGGCATAGCGTTTGCTGGTGCGCAAGCCGATCTTAAAGACCTTGTCGTCGTCGCTGAACAGGAAGCTCGCCTGTGTCTCTAGGCCGATCAGCTGATCATCGGGAACGCCCGCCGCATCTGACAGGTTGGCCGCGTCCCCGTGCTCGACGAGGGTCGTGAACGTGGCATCGGCGTCGGCCAGCGCACCGGTCAGGATCGCGAACTCGGCGGCATCGTAGCCGGCAAGGTCCGCGATCTGGGACACGAACGGCGTGTTGTCAACGACGGCGGCAGCGGGGCTGATGCCGCGCTTCAGATGAATGTTGTTGTGCAGGTCTTGCATGGTGACAGTCCTTCAAATGCAGAATGAGAAAAGGCGCGCTTCTAGGAAGCGCGCCGTCGATCGGTGTCCGGTCTGTGCCGACCGATCAGGTCGAGCACTTCAGCTTGCGAATGGCCTCGGCCAGCGTCACCGCGCCACCGACACGCTTCCAGAACAGGAAACGGACATTGCCGCTGGTCGCCTGGGTGAGATTGTCACGCTGGAGTGACATGGCGAGGCGATCGACCA
>CAMAYC010000057.1 GCA_945862125.1 Reyranella massiliensis 521 | reverse complement strand
TAGCGCGGCGCCGGCGGCTTGCCGTTCTGGCCGAGCTGCGAGGCGACCGATCCGCCGGTCAGCAGCACGACGTAGCGGTCGGTTCGTTTCGTGACGGTGTAGTCGTCGCCGAACAGGCCGACATTGTTGACCCAGGGTATGCCGCACGGCGGGTTGGCGTGGTGCACGAAGGCGACATACGGATGCGGGAAAAGCGTGTCCACGTAGCGGCACGACGATCCCTTCGTCGAATCGCGCACGTAGGTGTTCTGTGTCCGCTCATAGAGCTGGGCTGCAGGGGTGTAGCGGCCATCCTCGAGGTACAGCCAGACGATCGCCGTCACCTCGACCAGGGCAAGGGCGAAGACGATGCCGATGACGGCCGATACCCAGCCGAAGATGCGCTGCTTCATCGCCTACCCGTCACCCTTTGACGTTGCCCCCGGCATTGCCTTTGGCGCTGCGAAGCGCCTGCCAGACACGGTGTGGTGTCGCCGGCATCTGGATGCTGCGCACGCCGAGCGGCCACAGCGCGTCCATGATCGCATTCATCACGGTGGGTGTCGAACCTACCGTGCCCGACTCGCCCACGCCCTTGGCACCGATCGGATTGGTCTTGGCCGGCACGCTGTCGTCGAGCGTGTTGTTGAAGTTGGGAAACGTATCGGCCCGCGGCATGGCGTAGTCCATGAACGAGCCGGTGATGAGCTGGCCGGAAGCGCGGTCGTAGACATTCTCCTCGAGCAGCGCCTGGCCGATGCCCTGGGCACAGCCGCCGTGGATCTGCCCGAAGACGATAGGCCGGTGCAGCGGCTTGCCGACGTCGTCGACCGTCGTGTAGCGCTTGAGCTCGACCCGGCCGGTGTCGGGATCGATCTCGACCTCGCCGACATGGGCGCCGTTCGGCCAGGCGATGCCGTCCACCGTGTTCACATTCTCGATATAGATGCGCTTGTCGGGCTGCTTGGCGGCGAGTTCGCCGAGGCCAATGCCACGATCCGTGCCGGCAATGGTGAATTTGCCGGCGGCATAGACGATGTCCGCGGCGCTGGCCTCGAGTGCATCGGCAGCAAGGTCCTTGCCCTTGGCCACCAGCTTTTCGCTGCCCGACAGCACGGCCGAGCCGCCGATATAGGCCGAACGCGAACCCATCGAGCCGACGCCGCCGACGCGATCCGAATCGCCCATGGCGATCTCGATCTGGGAGGCGTCGATCCCCAGCAGTTCCGACGCGAGCTGGGTGAAGCTGGTCTGCAGCCCCTGCCCCATGCCCTGAGTGCCCATCCAGATCACGACCTTGCCGTCGGCCTTCACTTCATAGTGCGCCATCTCGTTCATGACGTTGGCGCTGGTCCATTCCACATAAGAGGCGAGGCCGCGCCCGTAGAGCTTGCCGCGCTTCTCGGCCTCTTCCTTGCGCGCCGCGAAGCCCGCCCAGTCGGAGGCCTCCAGCGTCTTGGTGAGGAACAGGTTGAAGTCGCCCGAATCGTATTTCTCGCCCATCGCCGTGGTGTAGGGCATCTGCGAGGGCTTTACGAAGTTGCGCCGCCGCAGTTCGGCCGGATCGATGCCGATCTGGCGCGACGCGGTGTCCATCAGCCGCTCGAGGTTGAGCAGGCATTCCGGCCGTCCGGCGCCGCGATAGGCGCCGATGGTAGCCGTGTTGGTGATCACGCAGGTGATCTTGAGATCGATGACGGGAATGTCGTAGGTGCCGGTCGTGACCTTGGGGCCGACGAACAGCGGGATGACCACGCCGGCCCGCGAAGGATAGGCGCCGATGTTGGCGAACGCCTCCATCCGCAAGGCCAGAATCCTGCCGTCCTTGTCCAATGCCAGCGACGCCTTGTGGAACTGGTCGCGGCCGGCGGTGGTGGCGGCGAACTCTTCACCACGCTCGGCGCGCCACTTCACCGGGCGCTTCAGGACCTTGGCGGCCCATACCGTCACCGACTCGTCCGGCTGGATGCCGACTTTCATGCCGAAGCCGCCGCCGATGTCGCGGACCAGGACGCGCACCTTCTCCTTGGGCATCTTCAGGATCACGTCGGCCAGCGTGTCGCGCGTGACCGAGGGGTTCTGGCTGCCGATATGGACGACCAGCCGGTCGCCGTCCCATTCGGCCATCACCGCCCGTGGCTCCATGGCGTTCACGATCAGCCTCTGGTGCATGATGTCGAGCGACACGACGTGGGCAGCCTGCTGGAAGGCCGCGTCCGACTTGGCGGCATCGCCGAAACGGTTGAAGCCCGCGACATTGCCCGGCGCGCCCTTCCAGACCTGGGCCGCACCTGGCTTCAGCGCATCCTCGATCTCGGTCACGGACGGCAACTGGTCGTATTCGACCTCGACCAGCTCGGCGGCATCCTGGGCCAGCTCCCTTGTCTCGGCCACGATCGCCACCACAGCCTCGCCGACGTGGCGCACGGCTTCGTGCGCCAGCGAGCGGCGCGGCGTCATCTCGGGCTTGCTGCCATCGGCATTGGGGAACATCGCCGGGAAGGAGAAGTCGCCGCAGCCTTCCCTGGCCATATCCTCCCAGGTGAAGACCGCGATCACCCCGGGCGCTTCCTTGGCCGCGGCGGTGTCGATCTTGACGATCCGCGCATGGGCATGGGGGGAGCGCACCAGCACGAGGTGGGCCTGGTCTGGGCGGACGAGATTGTCAGTGAAGCCACCGCTGCCCGTGAGCAGCCGATCGTCCTCTACACGCTTGATATATTGGGCTTTACCGAACACAGCCATACGCCACTCCCGCCACCAAAATCTACCCTACGACGGGGCGGACTATAGCGGTGGGAAGGCCCCCGACAAGCTGGGGCTCAGTGTCTCAGGCTGGGCATCTCGGGCAGCGGCACGATGCGGATGCCGGCGGCCTCCAGACCCTCGCGCACCGCCCTGGACACCGTCACCGCGGTCGGTCCGTCGCCGTGGACGCAGATCGAATCGACCTGGCAGGGAATGCGCTTACCCGAGGTCGAGTAGATCGCCTGCTCGTCGACCATGCGCCGCACATTGGCCACCGCCACGGCGGCGTCCTTGATCATCGAGTTGGCTTCCTTGCGCGGCGTCAGCATGCCGGCATCGGTGTAAGTGCGGTCGGCGAAGACCTCTTCGGCGGCGCGCAGGCCGTATTTCTTGGCGGCCTTGCCCTGCTCGGTATTGGCCTGGCAGAGGAAGATCAGGTCGCGGTCGACCGCCTTGGTGGCGCGTGCGATCGCCTCGGACATCTCGGCGTTGTCGGCCGACATGTTGGCCATCATGCCGTGCGGCTTCATGTGCGTGACCTTGGCGCCGTGGAGCGCCGCGATCGCCTGCAGGGCACCGATCTGGTAGGCGATGTTGGCTTCGAGTTCCTTGACCGAAAGGTTGATCACCCGCCGGCCAAAACCCTGCAGGTCGGCGAAACCCGGATGGGCACCGATCGACACACCGTTGGCGGCGCAGAGCTTCACCGTATCCATCATCACCACGGGATCGCTGGCATGGAAGCCGCAGGCGACGTTGGCCGAGCGCACGATCTTCAGCACCTCGGCATCGTTGCCCATCACCCAGGGTCCGAAGCTCTCGCCGAGGTCGGAGTTGATGTTGACGAATCCGGTATTGGTGGCGGCCATGGGAGACTCCCTGAATCGAAGGCGCTATCCTAGCAGATGTGAGCGTTCGGTACCTATCCTGCGGCGACACCGCCTTTACTGTCGAATTCGGCAATGAAATTTCGCCCGAGATCAACGGCCGGGTGATGGCGCTGCATGCCGCCGTCGGCCGCGCCAAGGCAGCCGGCGACCTTCCCGGCGTAATCGAAACCGTGCCCACCATGCGCTCGCTGATGGTGGCCTATGATCCGCTGGCCACCTGCCGCGCCGACCTGCAGCCCCGGATCGACACGCTGATCGCCCGCGGCCTGTTGGCCGGCGGGACGAGCCGCCGCATCACGCTTCCCTGCTGCTACGACGATCCCGAATTCGCCCCCGATCTCGCCGAGGTCGCCAAGCGGACCAAGAAGAGCGTGGAGCAGGTGATCGCGGCCCACCTCGCGTCGCCCTTCAAGGTCTACGTGCTGGGCTTCATGCCGGGCCTGGCCTATGTCGCCGGGCTCGAGCAATCCCTCTACCTGCCGCGGCGCGACCAGCCGCGAGTGCGGGTGCCGCGCTCGTCGGTCGCCATCGCCATGGACATGACGACGATCTACCCCTTCGAGAGTCCGGGCGGCTGGCATCTGATCGGCCGCACGCCGCTCTGGATGTTCGACAAGCGGCGTGAGCAGCCGGTATTCCTGGCGCCGGGCGATTCGCTGTCGTTCCAGCGCATCGACCGCAAGACCTTCGATCGCATCGCCCGCGACGTCGATGCCGGCACGTTCGACTGGGCGAAGCTGGTGACGACGTGAGCGCGGCACTGAAGGTCGTTCGACCCGGCCTGTTCGACACGCTGCAGGATCTCGGCCGCACCGGCTTCATGGCGCTCGGCATGCCGACCGCAGGCGCGATGGACCGCATCGGCCTGCGGCTCGCCAACGCCCTCCTTGGCAATCCGCCCAGCATGGCGGCGATAGAGATCGGCGTCATGGGCCCCGACCTGATGGTCGACGCCGACAGCGTGCGCGTGGCGCTGGTCGGACCGCTGTCGCCCGCCCTCATCGAAGGGCCCGATGCCCCGCCGAAGCCGCTGGAGTCGGACCGCACGCATCTGCTGAAGCGCGGCCAGATTCTGCGAGTCGGCATGATCGAGGGATCGAGCACGGCCTATCTCGCGGTGGCTGGCGGCTTTGACCTGCCCCTCTTCATGGGCAGCCTCTCCACCTACGCACGCGCCGGTGTCGGTGGAATGGATGGCCGCAAGCTCGGCCAGGGCGACAGTCTTCCGCTTGCCCACGCGCAGGCGACGCCGGGTGACGAGCGCAAGATCGCGGCCCCGTTCGACTATGGCAGCGGGCCGATCCGGGTCGTCTGGGGTCCACAGGAGGAGTATTTCACCGCCGACGGCCGGCGCACCTTTGTGGAGTCGGACTATCGCGTCTCCAAGGAGGCGGACCGCATGGGCATCCGCTTCGAAGGCCCCGTGATCGCGCACGCAAAAGGCGCCGACATCATCTCCGACGGCATCGCCGCCGGCGCCATCCAGGTTCCGGGCGCCGGCCTGCCGATCGTGCTGCTGGCCGACCGCCAGACCGTGGGCGGGTACCCGAAGATCGCGACCGTGGCCTCGGTCGACCTGCCGCGGCTTGGCCGCCTGCTGCCGGGCCAGACGGTCCGCTTCCAGCCGATCCTCGTGGAAGAAGCCGAAACTCTTCGCCGCGAACAGGAATCGCGGCTCGCTCGCACCATCGCCGACTTCAAGGTCGCGCGCCCGCCGGGCGGCATCGACCTCGCGCGGCTCTACGAGGAAAACCTGATCGACGGCGTCGTCTACGAACGCCCGTCAACCTGAGGACCTTGATCTAGTCGCGGCTCTCGTCGACACCGTCGAACGACATGCGACCGGGTCCCGAGACGTAGAGCGCGAGCAGGCCGCCCGCCAGCGCGACATTCTTGAGGAAATGGGTCATCTGCGCGCGGTCGGTGAAGTTGGCGTGGAACAACAGGGCCGTCACCACGCAGAAGCCGGCAAGCGCCAGTGCGGCAAACTTTACCTTGAAGCCGACGACCAGCAGTGCGGCGGCGCCGATCTCGACGATGATCGCAATCGGCAGCAACATGCCGATCGTGCCGTGCTGCACCATGAATTGCCCGGCCGCGTCGTAGCCTGTGATCTTGCCGATCCCCGACCACAGAAAGAGGCCAGCCAGCAGGCACCTTGCCACCAGCAGCACGCTGCTGTTGCCCGTTTCGTCCATCGGCCCAGCTCCCCGCCTCGGATGCTTTCAGTGTAGCCGGTCAAGCCGGGCATTGGTACGAGACTCGACCGATTTGAGACGATTGAAACAACCGGACCGGGGAATCAGGCGATGAGTTGGCAACCGGAGATGGACGAGCTGCGGCGGCGTCAGGAGATGACGAAGCGCATGGGTGGCGCCGACAAGGTGAAGCGGCAGCACGATGCCGGGCGCCTCACCGTCCGCGAACGCATCGACCGGTTGCTCGACAAGGACTCCTTTCGCGAACTCGGAAGCATCGCCGGCAAGGCCGAATATGACGGCCGCAACGACCTCGTCGATCTCACGCCGGCCAATGCCGTGATGGGGCGCGGCAAGATCGACGGCCGGCCCGTGGCCGTCAGCGGCGACGACTTCACCGTGCGCGGCGGCTCGGCCGACGCCACGATCAAGGAGAAATCCAACTTCATCGAACGCTATGCCAACCAGTACCGCGTGCCGGTGGTGCGCATGATCGAGGGCTCGGGCGGCGGCGGCTCGGTGAAGACCATCGAGACGACCGGCCGCGCCAATGTCCCAGGCGTCAGCGGCTGGGAATGGGTCGTGCAGAACATGGGCACCGTGCCGACTGTCGGGTTGGGGCTCGGCTCGGTCGCGGGCCTCGGCGCCGCCCGGCTTGCCGCCACGCACTATTCGGTGATGGTGAAGGAAATCTCGGCGATGTTCGTTGCCGGCCCGCCGGTGGTGAACCGGCTCAGCCCCAAGCAGTACGACAAGCAGGAACTCGGCGGCTGGGAGATCCAGCTTCGCGCCGGCGCCATCGACGAGGCAGTCGACAGCGAGGAGGAGGCTTTCGCCGCCGCGCGGCGTTTCCTCTCCTACCTGCCCTCCTCTGTCCACGACGCTCCGCCACGCGGGCCCGTGACCGACGATCCAGCGCGCCGCGAGGAGTCGTTGTTCGACGTCATCCCGCGCGATATCCGCAAGGTCTATCGCATCCGCCCGATCGTCGAGAAGGTCGTCGACCAGGGCAGCTTCTTCGAGATGGGGAGGCTCTATGGTCGGTCGGTCGTGACCGGCTTTGCCCGCATCGACGGCTGGCCGGTCGCCGTGATGGCGAGCGATCCGATGTTCTACGGCGGTGGCTGGACCGCCGACGCCTGCCAGAAGGTGACGCGCTTCCTCGACATGGCCGAGACCTTTCACATGCCGGTCGTCTATTTTTGCGACTGCCCCGGCTTCCTGATCGGGCTCGAGGCCGAGAAGAGCGGCGTCATCCGCCAGGGCGTGCGCGCCATGTCGGCGATGTTCCAAACGACCGTGCCGTGGTGCACCTTCATCATCCGCAACGCCTTCGGCGTGGCGGGCGCCGCGCACCAGAACGGCTCGAGGGTCAACTGGCGCTATGCCTGGCCGTCGGGGCGCTGGGGATCGCTGCCGCTGGAAGGCGGTATCGAGGCCGCCTACCGGGCCGACATCGCGGGCGCAGACGATCCCAAAGCCAAGATGGCGGAGATCGAGGAGCGACTGAACAAGCTGCGCTCACCCTTCCGCAGTGCCGAGACCTTCTGGATCGAGGAGATCGTCGACCCGCGCGATACCCGCAAGATCCTGTGCGAGTTCGTCGAACTCGCCGCCCCTATCCGCGGTTCGGGCCGCAGCAGCCCCTGGATGCGGCCCTAGCGCTCGTCCCAGCCATAGCCGCGAAGCTTCGGCAGCAGACCGCACTCCGGTTCGAACGGCGGGTTGCTGAGATAGTCCTGGTCGGAAACGACATAGGCCCTCCCGGGCGTGCGACTGACGATCGCGCTCAGCGCTGGAAACGACCAGTCCTGAAAGAACAGCTTGTTGGGCCATTCATGCAGCGGCAGCGTCTCGGCGCGGATGAGGCCGGTGCGCTCGTTGACCAGGATTCGGAGGCCGTCGAGATAGCCCGACCACAGCCGCGTCAGCGCAATATCGGGGACCGCGGCGGCGAACGTGAGCGCCGTGACGAGCGTCAGGAGCCGTCGCGACACCACCGTCTGGCGCAAGGTCGTGAGAACGGCGGGCGGATCGAGCCGCCGGCCGGCGTGCAGCCACATACCTCCCAGCAATGCTGCGAGCAGGATGCCCGCTGCCTGGCGCGCCACGTAATGGGAAGGCGGATAAAGGATCGACGGCGGATGAACAGCGCGCCACCACGGCGATAGCGCAAGCAGCACGACAATCGTCCCGAGGACGATGAATGGTCCCCGCCCCAGCAGCCAGCTGGGCCGACGCAGGCCGGCCACGCCACAGATCACCAAGCCGGCCAGCGGGATGGCAAACTGCATGTTCTGCCAGAAATCGACGCTGGTCGACCGGACCTTCAGGAAGTGCGGATGTTCCCAGTAGTCGAAGATGGTCACAGCCGACACCACCGCGGCACCGATGTAAGCGAGCGCAGCCAGGGCGCAAAGCACGCGAAAGCCGAAGTCGGGAATAGCGGCACGCCGCGAGGTCCACACGATCGCCGCCGCGAGCAGCGGTCCGAGATAGACCATGGCCTCGTAGGAACGAAGGCAAAGCGCGCCGAGCGCACACAGGATCACCGCGTCGCGCAGCCTCCTCTCGCCCATCGTCAGCGTCACCGCCATGGCGGCAGTCACGGCCGCGAAGGTCGCGTTGTATTCGCCGACGATGAAGAACGAGGTCGGCAGATAGACCAGGACGATAATGGCGATGACGGCAGCAAGAAGCAGCGGATCATGCCGCACGCGCGCCAGCGCCACCTGGTAGAGCGCGGCCGGTACGGCGAACAGCGTCGCCGAATAGGCCATGGCCAGCTGCCTCGTATCGCGCAGGCCGGCGTCCGCCAGCAGCAGCATGGGCGCCTGGGTCAGCCAATCGATATGGGCACGGGCAGCATAGAAATCGTGAAACCGCTCACTGTCGAGCAGGTTCACCAGGAACGACGATCCATCCCAGAAGAGCCCGCGGCTTTCCACGGCGTTATGGACGACCAGCGCCCATAGCAGCAGAACGACGCCCCGGTAGGCCATCGAGAGCGGGATGCTAGGCATGCCTAGTCGCGCCAGACGAAGGCGCCGAGACCGTAAGGCTCCGCCGGCGGGAACGGCTGCCAGGAGTCGAAATTCCTTGGCGGCGCGATGATCCCGTCGCCTCGCTTGGCCCGCAGCACCAGACTCTGGCTGGGCAGGATCCAGGCCTCGATCAGATGCAGGTGCGGATTCTTCGCCAGCGACGTGCTCTCGAAGGGAATCACCCCGGAGTGCGACCGCACGACGGTGCGGACGGCTTCGAGGTACTCCATCCAGGTTCTCGTCAGGTAGATGTCGGCAGGCAGACCGGCCACCAGCATCAGCAGCGCAAAGGCAACGAAGCGCCGCGCCGCGTCGGGCGTGCGCAGGATCACGAGAGCCGGCAACCTCGCACCGAATTTGGAACGGGAGGCCCAGATGAAGATGACGATCGCGGCGATCACCAATCCCGCCGCCGTACGGGCCACGTACTGCGACTTGGCCAGCGGTCGCACGAGCGTGTCGTTCATCGCGAGTATTGGCGACAAGGCGAGCACGACGAGGAACAAGGCCGCCCAGGCATAGGGGCGCACCCCGAGCAACGCGCGCGGCTTGACCAGCGCCCAGACCACGACAATCAGTGCGGCCAGCAGCACCATGTCGAACTGCAGGTTCTGCCAGAAGTTCGTGGCTGTCGCGACGGTATCGCTGAGATGCTCCTCGGAGTAGGGCGTGAGGATGGAGCCGGTCGCCACGACCATGCCGGCCAGGAACATGCCTGCGGCCGCGACATGCAGCACCGTAGGGAGGATCGGCCGCGACGGGGCCCTGTGAAGGGCCCAGAAGATCATCGCCGCCAGCAGGGGACCGAGATAGATCATCACCTCGTAGGTCCGCATCGCCAGGAAGGCGACCGCCGCCAAGACCAGACTGTCGAAGACGGTGAGGCGATCGGCCGTCACCAGGCGGACCGCCACTAGTATGGTGAGCGCATAGGCGGTGTTGTATTCGCCGACGATGAAGAAAGAGGTCGTCATGAACACCACGGCGATCGCCGCCACCACGGACGCCAGCAGCACCGGATCGTCCTTCGCGCGCATCAGGGCGAGGTGGTAAAAAGCGGTCGGCACGACGAACAGCCCGAACGACAGCAGGCGCGCCATCAGGTGCAGGTCGGTGACGCCCAGGAACAACGCCGTCATGACCGGGATCTGGCCGACGACCATCGCGTAGAGACGCGGCGCATAGAAATCGAAGAA
The DNA here is from genome assembly GCA_945862125.1 of Reyranella massiliensis 521. Classification (GTDB taxonomy): domain Bacteria; phylum Pseudomonadota; class Alphaproteobacteria; order Reyranellales; family Reyranellaceae; genus Reyranella; species Reyranella massiliensis_A. Next base: position 20,674 of record CAMAYC010000057.1, on the reverse strand, counting down.
CCACTCGCGGCGTGCAATCTGCACGAGGAATGCCGAGCCGTCGACAAACAGGCCCCGGCTCTCCCAGCTATGCCAGAGTGCCAGCCCCCAAATCAGACCGATCGTCGTGCGGTAGGCGATTATTGTTGGCATACGCAAGCGAGCGGGCTCTACCTGACCGTCGGGACGGAAGCAAGCGTTCGCGGCTTGCGGCCTCGAAGGGGCGCTGTTAGCAAGGCCCCGCAAGCGAGGTTCGACGATGCTCAGTTGGGAGAAAATCGACGCAATTCCGGGCTGGTTCATGTTCCAGTCCTATTGCGTCTGGCGCGCCCTGCTCGATCAGCAGGCCGGGGTGACCGGGGACCTGTTCGAGATCGGCGTATGGCGAGGCAGGTCGGCTTCGGTGCTGGCGACCTATCGTAAAGGCAGTGAAAAGCTCTATCTGTGCGATCTCAGGCTGGACGAGCCGGCGGTGCAACGCGCCATCCAGTCGATCGGCGTGGAACCGGCCAATATCGTGCCCCTTTCGGGCCCGTCGGCCGACCTGCCGGCCAAACTCGACCTCCAGGCCATGCACCAGACCGTGCGCTGGTTCCATATCGACGGCGAGCACACCGGCACCGCGGTCTACCGCGAGCTCGAGTTCGCCAACCGGATCGTCAACACCGAAGGCATCGTGGTGATCGACGACTTTTTCTCGCCGCGCTATCCCGCCAACACCACCGAGGTGATCCGCTACCTCGAAAAGAACCCCTTTCACTTCCGCCTGCTCGCCGTCGGCTTCAACAAGGGCTATCTCTGCCGGCCCGAAAGCCTGCCACGCTACATGGATTTCATGGCCTCCGGCATGTCGCGGTCGCTCACGACCTACGGGGCCAAGACGACGATTTTCAAGACCACGGGCCCCTGGGACACCGATGCCGTCGGCATCACAGACTATGTCGAGGATGCCGGCCCCGTCGCCGGCCCCGACAACGAGCCGCAACGCTGGCACATGATGCGCACCCGCCACGTCTGGGGGCCTTGGCGCCACCTGCAGAACGGATGGCGCATGCTGCGCGGCAACTAGCGATCAGACAGGCTTGACGAGCTTCATCTGCTCGTCGAGATCGTCGGCGATGAAGTGGCGCACAACCTCGTCGAGATCCTTGTCGGTCTCGAACCCCAGCGCGCGCGAACGCTTCGAATCGATGCCCTGAGGCCAGCCGTCGCAGATCTTCTGGATGGCAGGATCGTGCTGCCAGACCACTTTGCCGACCTTGCGGTTGCCGGCATGGCGGCCGACGGCCGCCTCTAGTTCCCTGGCCGTCACGTTGATGCCGTTCAACAGCAGGGTCCGGCCTGGCCCGAAGGCGTCAGGCGGCAGGTCGTGCAGGCGCATGAAGGCATCGACCGTCTTGCGCGGGCTGAGCACGACCATGATGGTTTGGGGCGTTACCGGACAAACGACGTCGGCCCCGGTGAGCGGCTCGCGCAGGACCGAGCTGGCCCAAGTCGACGCCGCCTTGTTGGGCAGCCCGGTGCGGACGCAGATCGTTGGCAGTCGCACCGCCGTGCCGCGGAGGAAGCCCTTGCGGGTGTAGTCGCGGACCAGGAACTCGCCGATCGACTTTTGCGCGCCATAAGAGGTCTGCGGCGTCAGCGGCGTGTCGTCGGTGACGGCGGGCGGCAAGTCGCCGCCGAAAGCCGCCAGAGAGCTGGTGAAGACGACTCTCGGATTGGTGCCAAGCGCCCGGCAGGCTTCGAGGACGTTGCGCGTGCCGTCGAGATTGACCCGGTAGCCGAGATCGAAATCGGCCTCGGCGCCCGCGCTCACGACGGCAGCGAAGTGGAATACCGTGGCCGCGCCCTGCACGATCGACTGCACGGTGGCGAAATTGGCGATATCGCCGGCCAGCGCCTTGACTCTGGGGTCGTCGAGCCCCGGCCCGGTCGCCTTGGCGACATCGAACAGCAACAGTTCGCTCACGCGCTCCGGCGCGCCGCTCGCCCCCGCGATCGTGCCCTGCTGCAGGATGCGTCGAGCCAACTTCTTGCCGAGGAAGCCTGCGCCGCCGGTGATGACCACCTTCATGTCGTCTCCATCCCGAATTTCCTCTTCTCCGATGAAAGTGTGCACAGATCGCCGTGCGCAGTCTATGTTTGAGCCAATGGCAGGATCTGCGGAAATCTTCGTCTTCAAGGACGCGCTGATCGTTCTAGGGACGGCGGCTGTCGTAGCGCCGGTGGTGCACCGCCTGAAGATCAGCCCGATTCTGGGCTTTCTCGTCGTCGGCGCTCTGCTCGGCCCCCATGGGCTGGGCCAACTCGCCGAATATTCGCGCGCCATCGACTGGCTCACCGTCACCGGCGAAAAGCAGATCGCGTTCATTGCTGATCTGGGCATCGTCTTCCTGCTGTTCTTCATCGGCATGGAACTGTCGATGCGCCGCATGATCACCATGCGCCGGCTGGTCTTCGGGTTGGGCGGCATGCAGGTCGCTCTGACGGCGATCGCCATCAGCGTTGCCGCCCTGTGGCTCGGCCAGCCGCCGGCCGCGGCCCTGATCATCGGCGCCTGCCTGGCACTGTCCTCGACCGCGATCGTGATGGAGCTGCTGAGCGGCCAGCGCCGCATGATGTCGACCACCGGCCGCGCCAGCTTCGCCATCCTGCTCGCCCAGGACCTTGCCGTCGTGCCGCTGCTGTTCCTGATCAGCGCGCTGGGTGGCAACAGCGAGGGCTCCGTCGTCCAAGGCGTGATGGTCGCGCTGGTCGAGGCCGTCATTGCGGTAGGGGTGATCGCCGTCGTCGGCCGTGTCGTGCTGAAGCCGCTGTTCCGGCTGGCTGCGGGCACGGACAATCCGGAATTCTTCATGGCCGCCACGCTGTTGATTGCCGTCGGCTCTGGCGTGATCGCCTCCGCCGCCGGAATTTCGATGGCGCTGGGCGCCTTCATTGCCGGGCTTCTCCTCGCCGAGACTGAGTACCGGCGGGCAGTCGAGGCGATGATCGATCCCTTCCGCGGCCTGCTGCTGGGCGTCTTCTTCTTCTCCGTCGGCATGCATATCGACCTGGGGTTCATCTGGCGCGAGCCGCTGCTGGTGGCCGGCGGATTCCTCGCCATGATCGTGGCCAAGACGCTGCTGTTGGCGCCGCTCTGCCGGCTGTTCGGCATGCCGTGGTCGACCAGCATGGAGACCAGCCTGCTGCTGGCCCCCGGTGGCGAGTTTGCCTTCATCGGCATCGGCCTTGCGACCCAGCTCAGGCTGGTCGACGCCGGCATTGCGGCGGGCGTCCTCGCCGTTGTGTCGCTGACCATGGCGACGCTGCCCTTCATCGCTCTCGGCGCCCGGCGCATCCACAAGCACCTCGACATCGAAGCGCCGTCGCGACCGTCCTTGACGCTCCTGCCGCCGGACGACCACACCAAGCGGGTCATCGTCGTGGGTCATGGCCGTGTCGGCCAGCTGGTCTGCGATCTCCTCGACAAGCACGAGATCCCCTATCTCGCCACCGACAAGGACGTTGCCCTCGTCGAGCGCTGGCGCAACCTCGGACGCCCCATCTACTACGGCGATGCCAGCAACCCGATCTACCTGCAGCGCTGCGGCATCGACGAGGCGATGGGCGTGATCGTCACCATCGACACCGCCGTGGTCGACGATGTCGTGCGGGCGGTGCGGGCGCGCCGGCCCGACGTGATGATCGTGGCGCGTGCCCACGACGCCCAGCACGCGAGGCATCTCTATACGCTCGATGTCACGGACACGGTGCCCGAGACCATCGAGGCGAGCCTGCAACTGGCCGAATCGGCGCTGGTCGGGTTGGGCGTACCGATGGGGTTGGTGATCGCCTCGATCCACGAGCGCCGCGAGATGGTCCGTCACGAATTGCAGTCCGCCGCAGGAACGGCGAGCCTCTTGACCGAGCAGATTCGCCAGGCCCGGCAGATGGCGCGGCGCGACCGAAAGCCTAAATCATGAGGCATATGTGAAGGTCATCAGCTGGAACCTGTTGCGCCTGACCGGCGCTGCCGTCGAGGACGTGGCGAGCCTGCTGGAACGGGAGAAGCCGGATGTACTGCTGATGCAGGAGGTCACGGAGCATATGGACGTATTGCCGTCACTCGTGGCCGGCCACTTCCATCGCCAGCCCTGGCCGGGGCGCATTCACGGCCTGGCGGTGTGGACCCGGCAGCATCATGTCGCGCCTTACGCACTGCCGCTGCCGGCGTCGCGTCTGCCCGGCCGACTGCCGCGCCGCCGCGCGCAAATCATCCAGGTGGGCGATGTCACTTTCGCCAACGTCCACCTCTCGCATGGCCAGCTTCTCAATCGGCGCCAGCTCTCGCGCATCGCGGCATCGCTGCGGGGCAAGCCTTCCGCGATCATTGGCGACTACAACGCCGTCGGTCCCATCCTGGTGCCCGGCTACTTCGACGTCGGGCCGCTCGAGCCGACGCACTTCGGCAGCAACGTCGTGCCGTTCCGTCTCGACCGCTGCCTGGTGCACGGGCTGCGCTGCGGTGCGGCCAGCACGCTCGCCTTCGGCCCATCGGACCATCGGCCGATCGTTCTGGATCTGCACGTCTCCACAGCTGCAGCAAAGCGCGACCCGCTGCGCGGCACCCGTCACCGTATCGCTCGGCTTCGCGCGGCGCTGCGCTAGGGCGTCCTACAGATAGGGCTGCAGCAGGCGGGCTGCGCCGTTGCGCAGACGGGTCGGCAGAGGCACGGCGTCGAGCTCGGCAACCATCAGCCGGCGACAGGTCCGCGTCGCCACCGCGATCTCGTGTGCAAATCCACTGTCGTGCAGTTCGACGTTGAGCTCGAAGTTGAGACGGAAGCTCCTGGTGTCCCAGTTGGCGCTGCCGATCATCGTCCAGCTGTCGTCGACGGTCATCAGCTTCGAATGCTCGAAGGGCGGCGGCAGCAGCCAGATACGGCAGCCTGCCTCGATCAGCGGTCGCAGCGGAATCTGCCGCGCCCAGTCCAGAATCGCATGGTTGCCACGCTCGGGAAGGATCAGGTCAACCTCGATTCCGCGCATCGCGGCGAGCCCCAGGGCCATCGTCAAGGGCTCGGGCGGCAGGAAATACGGCGTCACCACGCGAACCGACTTGCGGGCGCAGGAAATGGCCTGCAGGGCCACGAACTCGATGCGCTCGTTGTCCTCGTCGGGACCCGAAGTCACCACCCGGGCCGAAACGACGCCCGCCCTTTCAATCGCGGGGAACCAGGCATCTTCGGGCAGGGTCTCCCCGGTCGCGAACAGCCAGTCGTCGGCGAAGGCATCGGTGAGCTGCTCGACGACCGGTCCCTCGAAGCGGAAATGGGTGTCGCGCACGGGATGGGTCGGCTTGCCGGCCTGTATGTTCTCCGCGCCGATGTTCAGGCCGCCAGTGAAGGCGACGCGACCGTCGATCACCAGCACCTTGCGATGGTTGCGCAGGTTCACGAACGGCATGCGCCAGGGAAGGTACGAATGGAGGAAGCGCGCAACCGGCACGCCGGCCTCGCTGAGCCGGCGGTAGGTTCCCGACCAGAAATAGCCGCCGCCGACGCCGTCGATGAGCACCCTCACCTGCACGCCGCGCCGCTGGGCCTCGATCAGCGCCTGGTGAAAGGGCTCCCCCGCGGCGTCGGCCCGAAAGATGTAGCTCTGGAGGCCGATGCTCATGCGGGCCCGGCCGATCTCCTCCAGCATGCGGGGATAGGCCTGATCGCCGTTGCGCAGGGCTTCGACCTTGTTGCCGTGCTCGCGCGGCAGCCCGGTCAGCCGACCGACGGCAAATTCCAGCGGCGCCAGCGGATCGTCGGGCGACATGTCGGCCGATGCGGCTTCGGCGATGGCGGGCTGCGAGCGGGCGCGAAGCAACCGCTTGGCGCGGCGCTTGACGCGATTGATGCCCATGATCGCGTACAGGATGCCGCCGATGAAGGGCGACAGCCAGGCGATGCCGATCCAGGACACGGCAGCGCCGACGTTGCGCTTGTAGAGCAGGACATGGACGGTGACAGCGCCGGCGATGGCGATATGCATCACCGCGGCGAATTCACCGATCAGCCACAGCAGCTCTCCGGTCAGGGTCACGCGGGCGTCAGGCTACCGCCCTGATCGTCTTCGCCGTGATGTCGATGATCTCGTCGATCTGCGCCTTCTCGATCACCAGCGGCGGCGACATGGCGATGGCATCGCCCGACTGGCGGACCATCAGGCCGAGATCGAATGCCTTGGTGAAGGCGGCGTAGCCGCGGGTGCCGACCGGGCCGCTCGGCGCCAGGTCGATGCCGGCGGCGAGACCGAGGTTGCGGATGTCGGTGACATTCGGCAGCCCCTTCAGCGAATGCACGCCCTCTTCCCAGTAAGGCGAGAGCTCCGCCGAACGCTCGAAGAGGTTCTCGTCGCGATAGATGTCGAGCACCGCCGACGCCGCGGCACAGGCCAGTGGATGGGCCGAGTAGGTATAGCCGTGGAACAGGTCGATGGCGCCTTCCGGCCCGTTCATCAGCCCGTCGAACACCGGCTTCCGCACGAACACGCCGCCCATCGGGACCGTGGCGTTGGAGATGCCCTTGGCCACCGTCATCAGGTCGGGAATGACGCCGAACTTGTCGGCGGCGAAACCGGTGCCGAGGCGGCCGAAGCCGGTGATGACCTCGTCGAAGATCAGCAGGATGCCGTGCTTGTCGCAGATCTGGCGCAGCCGCTGGAGGTAGCCCTTGGGCGGCGGCAGGTAGCCGGTCGAGCCGGCGCAGGGCTCGACGATGACGGCGGCGATGTTGGAGGCGTCGTGCAAGCCCACGATCTTTTCCAGCTCGTCGGCGATCTCCGCGCCGTGTTCGGGCTGACCTTTGGAGAAGGCGTTCTGCGGCAGATGCGTGTGCGGCATGTGATCCACGCCGGGCAACATCGCGCCGAACCATTTGCGGTTGTTGACCATGCCCCCGACGGAGATGCCGCCGAAGCCGACGCCGTGATAGCCGCGCTCGCGGCCGACGAAGCGCGTGCGCGTGCCCTGCCCGTTGGCGCGGTGATAGGCGAGCGCGATCTTGAGGGCGCTGTCGACGGCCTCCGAGCCCGAGTTGCAATAGAAGGCATGGTTGAGATCGCCCGGCAGCATCGCGGCATGGCGCGCCGCCAGCTCGAACGCCTTGGGATGGCCCATCTGGAACGACGGCGCGTAGTCCATCTCGTCGAGCTGCTTGGCGATCGCCGCCTTGATCTCCTCGCGGCCATGGCCGGCGTTGACGCACCAAAGACCCGCGGTTCCGTCGATGATCTTGCGCCCCTCCGGCGTCCAATAGTGGACACCTTTCGCCTTGGCCAGCATCCGAGGGTTCTTCTTGAACTGCCGGTTCGCCGTGAACGGCATGAAGAAGGCTTCGAGATTGTTGGCAACCGGCTTGGAATTGGGAGGGGTCATCGTCGTTGTTCCTCGGCGAACTGTAAAATCAATGACTTACGCTATCACTTGTTCACGTCGACGACCACGCGGCCGCGTATCTCTCCCTTGAGGATTTTTGGGGCCAGGGCCATCAGGTCGGAAAGGCTCGCCTCGCTCACCATGCTATCGAGCTTGTCGAGTGGCAGGTCGGTCCCCAGTCGCCGCCAAGCCACCTCGCGCGGCGCCCTGGGCAGCATCACCGAGTCGATGCCGTAAACGGATATGCCGCGCAGAATGAAAGGCAGGATCGAACCGGGAAACGACGGCCCCGCCGCGAGCCCGCACACCGCGGCCGCTCCGCTGTACTTCACTTGAGCCAGAGCCTTGGCAAACATCACCCCGGAGACCGTGTCGACCAGGCCGGCGAAGCGCTCCGACAGCAGCGGCCGGTCCGGCGCCTCAATTAATTCCTTGCGGTCCATGATCGTCTTGGCGCCCAGCGCCGTAAGGTACGCCCCCTCCTGTGGCCGGCCCGTTGCTGCCACGACCGCGTAGCCGAGCTTGGCCAGGATCGCCACGGCGACGCTGCCGACGCCGCCGGCCGCGCCGGTCACCAGGATTTCGCCCGACGCGGGCCCGAGTCCGTGCTTCTCCAGCGCCATCACGCACAGCATGGAGGTGTAACCTGCCGTGCCGATGGCCATCGCCCGCTTGGTGGAGATCGAGGGCGGCAACTTGACCAGCCAGTCCCCCTTTACCCGCGCCTTGGACGCATAGCCGCCCCAGTGCAGCTCACCGACGCGATAGCCATTGAGCACGACCTTGTCGCCGGCCTTGAAGGCGGGATTGCCCGAGGTCTCGACCGTGCCGGCAAAGTCGATGCCGCCGACATGCGGCCAGGTCTTCACCAACCCGCCACCTGTCGTGAGCACCAGCCCGTCCTTGTAGTTGAGCGTCGAATATTCGACCGCGACGGTGACGTCGCCCGCCGGCAGCCGGTCATCGGGCAAGGTTTCCAGGACGCCGCTCACCTTGCGGTCTGCACCTTGACTGAGAACGAGCGCGCGGAACGACATTGGAACTCCTCTCCGGACCTGTGCTGACGTTGTACCAAGGTCCCCGACAGGCAGCGACACGGGACTTGCGAGGCGTTCCGCTGCAGGCCGGAATATGCTTCATCCCCGCCGGAATGGCGAAATCGGCAACCCGGCCCCTTCACAACTGGGCGTGATTGATGTCTACAACCGAGTAGCAAGTTGACAAAAAGTGAGGCGGAGCAAGGGATGGCGGAGTCGTCGCCGCCGTATACAAATCGGCGCATGTGCCCGAGAAAGAAGACCAACAAGGATTTCGAAGATTTGCCGCCGCAAGCACAGCATATTGCGGTCGAATAGTTGCCGTTCCGGAAAGACAAGCTCTCGTGCCAGCCCCGAATTCCTACCTGCAGACGCTCGAAGCTGAGAGCATCCATATCCTGCGGGAAGCTGCCGCGACTTTTCGCAAGCCCGTCATCCTGTACTCGATCGGCAAGGACTCTTCCGTCCTGCTGCATCTCGCCGTGAAGGCCTTCTTCCCGGCCAAGCCTCCCATTGCTTTGCTGCACGTGGACACGCTGTGGAAGTTCCAGGAGATGATTGCCTTCCGCGACCGGCGCGTGGCCGAGCTCGGCCTCGAGTTGCTCGTCCACGTCAATCGCGACGGGGTCGGCCGGGGCATCGGCCCGATCTCCCATGGTGGAACCGTTCACACCGACGTCATGAAGACCGAAGCCCTGAAGCAGGCGCTGGACCTGCACGGCTTCGATGCCGCGATCGGCGGAGCGCGGCGTGACGAGGAGACATCGCGGGCCAAGGAAAGGATCTTCTCCTTCCGGACCGCCGCCCATCGCTGGGATCCGCGCCACCAGCGCCCGGAACTGTGGCGGCTGTACAACGGCCGCATCCATGCCGGCGAAAGCATCCGCGTCTTTCCACTGTCGAACTGGACCGAGATCGATGTCTGGACCTACATCCGCCAGGAGGACATTCCCGTCGTCCCGCTCTATTTCGCCGCCGAGCGGCCGGTGGTCGAGCGGAACGGAATGTTGATCAAGGTCGACGACGACAGGCTGCCGCTCAATCCCGGCGAGGTGCCGCAGACGCGCCTTGTGAGGTTCCGCACCCTCGGATGCTACCCGCTCACCGGTGCCATCGAATCCCGGGCTGCCAACTCGTCCGAGATCATTGCCGAGTTGGAAGGTGCCCGCACGTCCGAGCGCCAGGGCCGCGCGATCGATCACGACCAGAGCGGCTCCATGGAACTCAAGAAACGGGAAGGATACTTCTGATGGCGCCGCCGCCGCCGGGCCCGTGCGACAAGGACATGCTGCGCCTCATCACCTGCGGCAGCGTCGACAACGGCAAGAGCACGCTGATCGGCCGGCTCCTGTTCGATGCCCGGCAGGTGCCCGGCGACCATCTCGATGCGCTGGCACGCGACTCCAAGCGATACGGCACGGTCGGCGACTCGCCCGATCTGGCGTTGCTGGTCGACGGGCTGCAGGCAGAACGCGAACAGGGCATCACGATCGACGTTGCCTACAGGTTCTTCTCCACGCCGCGCCGCAGGTTCATCGTCGCCGACACGCCGGGCCACGCGCAATACACCCGCAACATGGTGACCGGCGCCTCAACCGCCGACCTCGCGATCGTCATCGTCGATGCCCGCAAGGGCCTGCTGACCCAGACTTTCAGGCACAGCACCATCGTGTCGCTGATGGGCGTCCGGCACGTCGTCCTCGCGGTCAACAAGATGGATCTGGTCGACTACAGCGAGCAGCGCTTCACCGAGATTGCCGCCGCCTATTCACTGCTCGCCAAGCGGCTCGACTTCGCGGCGGTCACCGCCATCCCGACGTCGGCGCTGGGTGGCGACAACGTGATCGTGCGAGGCACCGCGATGCCCTGGTATCGCGGCCCGACGTTGCTCGACCATCTCGACAGCGTCGAGGTCGATCGGGCCAGCACCCAGCCGTTTCGCCTTGCCGTGCAGTGGATCAATCGCAGCGGCGCCGATTTCCGCGGCTATGCCGGCACGGTGCTCGGCGGCAGCATTCGCGCCGGAGACGAGATCGTGGTGCAACCCTCGGGCACGGCCAGCCGGATCGCGCGCATCGTTACCCAGGACGGCGACCTTGCCGAGGCAGTCGCCGGCCAGGCCGTCACCCTGACCCTCGCAGACGCGGTCGATGTCGCGCGCGGCGACATCTTCGCGAGTCCCGATCGTTCGCCGCATGTGGCCGACCAGTTCGCCTGCCACCTTGTATGGATGGACGACGCACCGATGCTGCCGGGCAGGCCCTACTTGCTGCAACTCGGCACCGCGACAATGACCGCGACCGTGACCGAACTGAAGCATCGGATCGACGTCGAGACCGGCGTCCATGAGGCGACGAAGCAACTGGCGCTGAACGAAATCGGATTCGCCAATATCGCACTCGACCGGTCCGCGCCCTTCGACGGCTACGACGAGAACCGGGACACCGGCGGATTCATCCTGATCGACCGGACGACCAACGCGACGGTCGGCGCCGGCATGATCCGGTTCCCGCTGCGCCGCGCCTCCAACCTGCCGTGGCAGGCCTTCGCCGTCGACAAGCCCGCGCGCGCCCGCATCAAGCATCAGCGCCCCTGCGTCCTGTGGTTCACCGGCCTCTCCGGGGCGGGAAAATCGACGATCGCCGACGGCGTCGAGAAGCGGCTGCTGGCCCTCGGCCGCCACACCTACTCCCTGGACGGCGACAACGTCCGGCACGGACTCAACCGGGACCTGGGCTTTACCGATGCCGACCGGGTGGAGAATGTCCGGCGCGTGATCGAGGTCGCCCGGCTGTTCTGCGAGGCCGGGCTGATCGTGCTCGTGTCGGTCATTTCGCCCTTCCGCAGCGAACGCCGGCTTGCCCGCGAGCGCATGGCCGAAGGCGAATTTGTAGAGGTCTTCGTCGACACACCGTTCGACGAATGCGAGCGCCGCGATCCCAAGGGACTCTACCGTCGTGCCCGTGAGGGCAAAATCACGAACTTCACCGGCATCGACTCGCCTTACGAGACCCCGGAATCGCCGGACATCCATATCCGCACGACCGAGATGTCGCTCGAAGGCGAGATCGAGTGCATCATGAGAGCGTTGCGCGATCGCGGCATCATCGGCTGACCCTTCAGCCCGCACTCTTCGTCGCCGCATCCCGGGCGACCGCCCGGGCAAGTTGTTGCAGCCGCCGGCCGAAGCGCGCGCCTACCTCTGCCTCGGTCATGGCCGAATTCGGGAACCGCATGGAAAGGCTGCCCAGCACGCGCGCTCCCGCGCTGGCATCCTGCCGGATCGCCACGGCAATGCCGTGCAGGCGCGTCGGGCGTGCAGGCCGGGTGAACGCGTAGCCGTCACGTCGTATGCGCTCGAGCGCCGCGCCGAGTGCGGTTTCCTGGCGCGGCGTGAGCCCGCCGATGTCGCGCAGGATGGTCCGCCGCTCCTCCTCCGGACAGAAAGCGAGCCAGGCCCGGCCGAGCGCACTGATCAGCACCGGCCGGCGCGAGTTCAGGCCCGCTTCCTCGAACGACATCGGGCTTTCCGGCGCGGTGGAATGGCGGATCGAGATGGCGCCGTAACTCAAGGTCGCGAGATAAAGCGGCCAGCCATGTTCCGACGTGAAGCGGCTCATGTGCGGAATGGCGGCGTCCACGAGGTGATCGACGAACCGGATCGAGCCTGCGAGACCCAGCACGCGCTCCGTGAGACGGTAGCCCTGCTCGCGCGACACACGCGCGGCATAGCCGAGGGCGATCAGCGTATGCAGCAGCCGGACAACGGTCGGCCTCGGCAAGCCGGTCTCCCCGGTCAGCACGCCGAGCGTCGACGTCCGGCGGCGACTGAGCGCCTCCAGCACCGCGAAGCTGCGGCGGACCGGCTCGATGACCCCGTCGGACTTCATCGCAAAATCTTAGTCCGCAATACGGACTTTGTCGACTTAGCCTGCGCACGACAGTCCGGAAGGCGTAGCTTCGGGCTCCACGGGCCCGAGCTCGGGAGGAAACCAAGATGAGCTACCAGTCGATCGACGTGCGCAAACTGACCCCCACCATCGGCGCCGAGATTTCTGGCGTCGACCTCGGCAAGCCGCTGGGCAACCAGCAGTTCCAGGAGGTGCACGACGCGCTGATGGAAAACCTGGTGATCTTCTTCCGCGACCAGAAGATGACGATCGACCAGCACAAGGACTTCGGACGCCGCTTCGGGCCGCTGCACACGCATCCCAACGCGCCGATCGAATTCAAGGAGCATCCCGAGATCCTGGTGATCAAGGCCGACGAGAAGTCGAAGCACGTCGCCGGCGAGGAATGGCACACCGACGTGTCTTGCGACATCGAGCCACCGATGGGCTCGATCCTCTATCTCACCGAGGTGCCGCCCGATGGCGGCGGCGATACGCTGTTCGCCAACATGTACCGCGCCTACGAGACGCTCTCCGAGCCGGTCAAGAAGATGCTCACGGGCCTCACCGCCCTGCACGACAGCTCCAAGGCGCACTACTATCGCGTCAAGGCGACGGACCGAGACGACATCAAGTTCCCCAATGCCGAGCATCCCATCGTCCGCACTCATCCGGTGACCGGCAAGCAGGGGCTCTACGTCAACCGTGGCTTTACCTTGCGCATCCCCCAGCTCCGCCGCAACGAGAGCGATGCGTTGCTGGAAATGCTCTACCGCCACATCGAGACGCCGGAATTCCAGTGCCGCTTCAAGTGGCAGCCGAATTCGGTGGCGTTCTGGGACAACCGCTGCGCCCAGCATCACGCGATGTTCGACTATTACCCACACCGCCGTTACGGCCATCGGGTGACGATCTGCGGCGACAAACCGTTCTATCGCGCCTGAACGCCGCGAGACGCTTGCCAAGAGGCAGGCATGACCCCAACTGTTCGGTGTCATGTCTGCGCCCTTTTTCAGCCTGATCCCACATCGCAGCGTCATCGCCGTCGGCGGCGCCGACCGCGTCGAGTTCCTGCAGGGGCTCATTTCCAACGACACCACGAAGGTCGCACCCGGCCGTGCCGTGTGGGCGGCCCTGCTGACGCCCCAGGGCCGCTTCCTGAACGACATGTTCGTGGCCGACGGAGGCGATGACACGCTGCTGCTCGAAACCGAGCGCGAGCGCGCGCCGGCGCTGGCCAAGAAGTTCTCGCTCTACAAGCTGCGCTCCAAGGTGACGGTCGAGGATCGGAGTGCGGCGATGGAAGTCGCCGTCGTCTTCGGCACCGGCGCCGAGCGGGCTCTAGAGATCGACGGCGCGATCGCCTTCGTCGACCCTCGGCTCGCCGAGTTGGGAGTGCGCGTGCTGGCGCCGGCGGGCACGGTCGCCGCTCTTCTGTCTGCGCGCGGTATCACGGCGGCACCCCTCGATGACTACGATGCCCTTCGCCTGTCTCTGGGTGTGCCCGACGGAAGCCGCGACCTGCCGGTCGAAAAGGCGCTGCTGCTCGAGAGCGGCTTCGACGAGCTGAACGGAGTCGACTGGAAGAAGGGCTGCTACATGGGCCAGGAGCTGACGGCCCGAACCAAGTACCGCGCCCTCGTGCGCAAGCGCCTGTTTCCGGTCAGCGTCGAGGGCGCTCTGCCGGCACCCGGTACATCTGTTTATCTTGATGGAAAGGAAGTGGGCGAACTGCGCTCCGGCTCGGGGCGACGCGCCTTGGCGCTGCTGCAAGCAGAAGCCGCGCGCGGCCCCGGTCCATTGTTAGCAGATGGCGTGCAATTGATTGCCACCATCCCTACTTGGATGCGTCTCGCCTAACGTCGTCGAATTATGGCGAAATTTGGACGGGGCTGAAAATTCGCCTATAATGCGCGGCATATGCGGACATTCAGGATGGCCGCTGCTCTCGCTGGCCTGATCGCAGCGCTTCCAGCAGCAGCCCAACAGGCGACCCCTTCGACGCAGATCCGCGCGGCCTACGATGCCGCCTTCCAGGACACGCTGCGCAATCCCACCGATCCGCCGACCCTGGTGCGCTACGCCGATCTCGCGGTCCAGGTCGGTGACATCGAAGGCGCGATCTCGGCGCTCGAGCGGTTGCTGCTGATAGACGGCGACCAGCCAAGAGTGAAACTCGAGCTCGGTGTCCTCTACTATCGTCTCGGCTCCTACGAGACGGCTCGGACCTACCTGGAAAGTGCCCGCGGATCGGGCCTCGCCTCGCCGGAGGTCAAAGATCGGGCGAGCCAATACCTGAAGGAGGTCGACAGCAAGGTCAGCAAGTCCCAGTTCTCGGGCGACGTACTTGTCGGCCTCGGCTATTCCTCCAACGCCAACAGCGGCGCGGGCGGTGCCAACCAGACCTTCGGCGCCACGGCGGTTACGACGCCGAACGTCTCGCAGCGGCCTGATTTCAACGTCATCGGGGCGGCCACGATCCGGCATCGCTACGATCTCGACCGCCAGGACAACGGCGCACTCGAAAGCGAACTCTCGTTCTACACCGCACGCCAGTTCCAAGTGTCAGAGGCGAACGTCACGCTGGTGGAGTTCACCACTGGACCGCGCTCCTCGCCGTTCGAGAGCGGCATGCTCGACGACCTGACTGTGCGGCCCATGCTCACGGGCCGGTACGTCGCCGTCCAGGATCAGGTGAGCTATTGGGCGTGGGGCGCGGGCATGGAAACGACGACTCCGCTCGGGCCGCAGATCAACGGCATCTTGAGCGTGTTCGGCCGGCGTCGTGAATTTCTCAACAACCCCAATGCGCCGACCAACAACCAGAACTCCGGCAACGAAGGCGTGGCCGTGCTCGACCTGCGAGCCGAACTCACCTCCTACATGACGATGTCGTTCGGCGCGAACTTCACCAAGTTCGTGGCTCAGTCCTTCCCCCAGAGCTACACGGAGTTCGGCTTCGGTACCTCGCTGGAAGTCCGCTTTGCCGATCCGTTGGGCATCAACGGGCGCAACTGGTCGGCCACGGCCAGCCTCTCCATGGCCCAGGCGGCTTATGCCGCGCCGGATCAGACCGTCAATTCCTTGGTGGCACGAAACCAGAACGACGTGAATCTCGGCCTTATTTTGACCATCCCCCTGGATGACAGTTTGGCCCTGATCGGACAGGCCAACTACACGCAGAGAACGGCCTCGCTCAGCACCTACGCGTACGAAGCGTTCACCACGCTTGTTGGAATCGGGTGGCGGTTCTAGCCTCGGAGACAATCATGCAACGCGTTCGCTCTACCATTCTCGCCGCGGCGATCGCGGCGGGGCTTGCTGCTGCGCCGGCATCGGCGCGGGTCGGCGTCACGTCGGTCACGGACGGCGAGCCGGTGGGCCTGCCGCCGGCCGGCACCGAACGCGTACTGCGGGTCGGCATCGATGTGCAGGCAAACGAACGGGTCACGACGAAGGCCGACGACCGCGCCCATGTCGTGTTCCTCGACGGCACGGCGCTGACGGTCGGCCCCAACAGCGTTCTGGTGATCGACAAGTACGTCTACGATCCCGACCGCAAGGCCGGCGAAATGGCGCTCAGCACCACGAAGGGCGTGTTCCGCTTCGTCGGTGGATCCATCAGCAAGAACAGTGAAGTCACGATCAAGACGCCGTCGGCCACGATCGGCATTCGCGGCGGCATCGCCACCGTCGACGTAGCCGAGGGGGGCGCCACCAGGGCCCACTTCATCTACGGCGATGCGATGCGCGTCACCGGCCTCGGCGCGACCCAGATCGCAACGCGCAGCGGATCGGAAATCACCGCGACACCCAACGCGCCGCCGTCGCCGCCGGCCCTTCGTCCGCCGGGACGACCCGGTGCCCATGACTCGTTCGAGCGCCCGGCCAACAAGCCGCCGGGACCGCCGATTCAGGGATTGCTGAACCAGAACGGCGTGCAACAGCAACAGGCAGGCCTGCTGCCTGTCGGGCAGCAGCAGCTTGCTGTGCAGCAGCCCGCGCAGCAGCCGACGACCCAGCTCGCGACGACACCTGTCGTTGGTACGACGACGCCGATCGTCCGGCCAACGACGGCTTCGATCGATGATGCCTTCGACAGGTCCAGTTTTGCGCAGAAGAACTCGCGTGTGCCTCCGGGCCAAATCAAGTTTGCGGTGAATTTCAATCCCCAACAGGGCCTGCGCGGCCAGAGTCAGGAAGGCCAGGCGCCGCCGCCGAGACAGAACGTTAAGGCCGGTCGTCCTTCAGGACAGAACACATTCAAGCCGCCACCCGTGATCGCCAAACCGCAGCAGATGAATGCGGTCAGGAGCGCCGTGACCAACCAGGGGAACGTCGGCAGGGTCAATGCAATCCGACCGATCATCAAGCCGCCCATCAAGAACAAGTAGGGCAACCCCTAGCCGCCCCCGTCCACCGGGCTTAAGGTCTCCTCGCGCGCCAGTACGCGAGGAGATCGCCCGTGAGACTGATCAACCCCAATCCCTTCACCACGCGGCCGGAGATCGTCGGCACCTTCGGCGTCGTCACCACGACGCACTGGATCGCCACCGGCGTCGGCATGGGAATACTGGAGCGCGGCGGCAATGCCTTCGACGCCGCCGTGGCCACCGCCTTCACCCTGCAGGTGGTCGAGCCGCATCTCTGCGGCCCCGGCGGCGACGTGCCGCTGATCCTGAATGCGGTGAAGCGCGGCAAGACCGAGGTGATCTGCGGCCAGGGTTCCATGCCGGCCGGCGCCACCATCGCCCACTACAAGGGCCTCGGACTCGACCTCATCCCCGGCACCGGCCTGTTGCCCACCTGCATCCCCGGCACCTTTGACGCCTACATGCTGCTGCTGCGCGACTACGGCACCATGCGCCTGGCCGACGTGCTGGCGCCCGCCATCGGCTACTGGCTGAACGGGCATCCCATCGTCGAGCGCGCGACCGCCACCATCGCCACTGTGGCCGAGCAGTTCCGCACCCACTGGAAGACCTCGGCCGATGTCTTCCTGCCCGGCGGCAACGTCCCCAAGCCTGCCTCGCTGTTCAAGAACGTCACCCTGGGCAACACCTACGCCCGCATCCTGAAGGAAGCCGAGGCCGGCGGCGGTGGCCGCGAGGCCGAGATCGAGCGCGCGCGCAAGGTGTGGAGCCAGGGGTTCGTCGCCGAGGCGATCGACCGCTTCTGCTCGACTGAGGAAGTGATGGATGTCTCGGGCAAGCGCAACAAGGGCGTGCTGCGCGGCGACGATCTCGCCAAATGGCAGGCCACCGTCGAGGCGCCGCTCACCTACGACTACGGCCGCTACACCGTCTGCAAGGCAGCGTCCTGGACGCAAGGGCCGGTCGTGCTGCAGCAGTTGGCACTCCTGAAGGGCATGGGCCTCGACAAGCTCGATCCCACCAGCGCCGACTTCATTCATCTCGTGGTCGAGGCGAGCAAGCTCGCCTATGCCGACCGCGAATCCTTCTACGGCGATCCGGAATTCGTCGACGTGCCGATGCAGACCCTGCTGTCGGACACCTACAACGCCGACCGCCGCATGCTGATCGACCGCGAGCGCGCCTCGCTCGAACAGCGCCCGGGCAAGCTCGACGGCTACGGCGGCGTGGTGAAACTGCGCCGCGCCGATGCCTCGCGGCTGGGAGTCGCGTCGAGCGGCGCCGGCGAGCCCACCGTCGGCCGCGTCGGCCAGACCACGGGCGACACCGTCCATTTCGACATCGTCGACAGGGACGGCAACATGATCTCCGCCACGCCCTCGGGCGGCTGGCTGCAGAGCTCGCCCGTCATTCCCGAGCTCGGCTTCCCGCTCGGCACACGCGGCCAGATGTTCTGGCTGGAGGAAGGCCTGCCGGGCTCCCTGGCGCCGGGCAAGCGGCCGCGTTCGACGCTGACACCCACCCTCGCCCATCGCGACGGCCAGCCCTACATGGTCTGGGGTTCGCCCGGCGGCGACCAGCAGGACCAGTGGATCACCCAGATGTTCCTGCGCCATGTCGACTGCGACATGAATCTGCAGGAAGCGATCGACGCACCGGCCTGGCACAGCGAACATTTCCCCAGCTCCTTCTGGCCGCGCACCGCGCGTCCCGGGGTGCTGGTGGTGGAAGGCCGGATTCCGGCCGAAACGGCCCAGGAATTGCGTCGCCGCGGCCATGAGGTCGAAGTGAACGATGAATGGTCGGAAGGCAGGCTCACGGCAGCTACGCGCGACGATCCCTGGCGCAAGGCGGCCGCGAACCCGCGCGGCATGCAGGGCTACGCGGCGGGACGCTGACGATGAAGGGGCGCTGACGCCGGCATGACCTGGTCGATCATTTTCCACGACCGGCCGACGGGCCGGATCGGCATCGCCGTCGCGACCAAGTTCTTCGCCGTCGGCGCGCGCGTCCCCAATATCGAGCCGCAAAAGGGCGCGGTGTGCACGCAGGCCCTGACCAATCCTCTCTACGGCCCACACGGACTGCGGTTGATCCGCGAAGGCGTCGGCGCGGCCGATGTCGTGCGGCTGCTCACGACTCCCGATGCCGGCCGCGAGCATCGCCAGATCCACGTCATGGGCGCCGACGGCCGCTTCGCTGCCCGTACCGGCGCCGAATGCGTGCCCTGGTGCGGCCACTGGATCGGCGATGATATGTCGGTCGCCGGCAACATGCTGGCGGGACCCGCCGTCGTGTCGGAGACGGTTCGGGTCTTGCGCGAACGCACCGACCTCGCCCTGCCGCGCCGCTTGATCGCCGCCATGAGGGCCGGCGAAGCGGCCGGTGGCGACAAGCGCGGCAAGCAGTCGGCCGCCCTCGTCATCTACGGCAACCAGGAATATTCCGAGCTCGATCTCAGGGTCGATGACCACATCGAGCCGCTGCTCGAACTGGCGCGGCTGGAGGCCGTGAGCCGCGAGCGCTGGACGCACTTCCGCGCCTTCGTGCCCACGCGCGAGAATCCCGCCGGCATCTTTGATCGCGCCGAGATCGATGCCGGCATCGAAAGGAGCCTGGCGGCGGAACGCAAATGAGCGAAACGCTGCTCGATCTCCGCGGCCTCACCGTTAACTTCGCCACCGACGACGGCATCGTCCGTGCGGTCGACGGCATCGACCTCGCCCTCGGGCGCGGTCGCACCTTGGGTCTGGTGGGCGAATCGGGCTGCGGCAAGAGCGTGACGTCGCTCGCCATCATGGGCCTGCTGCCGCCGGAAAACAGCGCGGTCGGTGGCGAGATCCGCTTTGAGGGCCGCGATCTCCTGACGCTCGACCCGGCCGAGCGCCGCGACATGCGCGGCAGCCGCGTCGCCATGATCTTCCAGGAGCCGATGACCTCGCTCAATCCCTCCTACGCGATCGGCAACCAGATCGTGGAAGCGATCCAGCGGCATCAGGGCCTGAAGGCCGCCGAGGCACGCACGCGCGCCATCGCCATGCTGAAGCTGGTGCGCATCCCCAGTCCGGAGAAGCGGGTGGATGAATATCCGCACAAGCTCTCGGGCGGCATGCGCCAGCGTGCCATGATCGCCATGGCGCTGGCCTGCGGTCCGCAGCTGCTGATCGCCGACGAGCCGACCACGGCGCTCGACGTCACCATCCAGGCCCAGATCCTCGACCTGATGCGCGGACTGCGGCGCGATACGCAGACCTCGATCATCCTGATCACCCACGATCTCGGCGTCGTGGCCGAGATGGCCGACGACGTGGCCGTCATGTATGCGGGCCAGATCGTCGAGCGTGCGCCGGTCGCCCAATTGTTCGCCCGGCCCGAGCACCCCTATACGGTGGGTCTGCTGGGCTCGATCCCGCGGCTCGATGCAAAGCGCGACCGCCTGCCCTCGATCGAAGGCCGCGTGCCCGACATGACCGCACCGCCCGAGGGTTGCCGCTTCGCCGCGCGCTGTCCCTTCGTGGAGCCCGCCTGCATCGAGCAGACGCCGGCCTTGCGCGAGATCGCGCCCGGCCATTTCAGCCGCTGCCGGCGCGCACCGCTTTCGGAGGTGGCGACATGAGCGCACTTCTCGAAGTGAGCGGCCTCGTAAAGCACTTCCCTGTGCGCCAGGGCGCCTTCGGTCTCGTCTCCGGTCACGTCCATGCCGTCGACGGCATCGACTTCGAAGTTCGCGAGGGCGAAACGCTGGCCATCGTGGGCGAGTCGGGCTGCGGCAAGTCGACGGTGGGCCGGCTCGTGCTGCGCCTGATCGAGCCCACCGCCGGTGCCGTGCGCTTCGAGGGCGACGATCTGCTGGCCCTCGACCAGGCGGCGCTGCGCGCCCGCCGCCGGCGTATGCAGGTGATCTTCCAGGACCCCTACGCCTCGCTCAACCCGCGCATGACGGTGGGCGCGATGCTGGGTGAGCCGCTGATGCTGCACCGGCTGGCC